>JAZUKI010000001.1:0-55157 GCA_045643205.1 Clostridia bacterium
GAGTGTGCTTAGGTACACTAAACATTTCTGGTGATGATTTTACTAAGGGAAATACCCGTTCCCATCCCGAACACGGAAGTCAAGCCTTAGTGAGCCGACGATACTTGTGGGTTACCCTGCTTGGAAAATAGGTATCGCCAGATTTTTTTATTTTTTTAACATAACAAACCAAAACTAATTAATATGGCAATCCATATTAATTTTTTTTTGCTTTTATGATAGAATAATGCTGTATATTAAAAAAATTAATAAATGTTAATTGTATTACAAATAAAAAAGCGAGGATAAAATGTTAATAAGTAATGATATTTATAAGATTATTAGAACTGATAAAGTAGATTTTTTACAATTTAATAAGCTTTTACAATTTCCAGAATTAACACATTGTTTCACATTAAAAAGACATGCTGTAGGTTTCTTACCTAAGAGACTA
Organism: Clostridia bacterium; assembly: GCA_045643205.1. GTDB lineage: Bacteria > Bacillota > Clostridia > TANB77 > CAG-508 > CAG-793. The sequence goes on from JAZUKI010000001.1 coordinate 434, forward strand.
GATTATTTACCAGACCATGAAGCATATAAGTTCACTAAAAGATATTTTAATATAATAGATGAGACTTTAATTAGACCTGTTCAAGAGCATACAGATAATTTAATTCTTTATACAGAAAATTATGATAGCGAAAATTTATCAACACCAGCTGATGGTGTTATTACTGATGATAAATATGTTTGCGCAGTTACAATTGAGGCAGATTGCATTCCAATGATTTTATACGATCCAGTGAAAAAAGTTGTTGCAAATGTTCATTCTGGTTGGAAAGGAACAATAAAAAAGATTGGCGTACAGGCTGCAAAATCAATGATTGAGAACTATGGATGTAATCCAGAAGATATTATTTGTTGCATGGCACCATCAATTGGAAAGGATCATTTTTTAGTACATGATGATGTAAAACAAATTTATGAAAATACATTTGGAGATTTACTAGAAAAAAATAAATTATTAGAAGATAATAATATTTCAGATGAAAAAGGTAAACAATATAATATTGATAATCCAGGAATTTATAAAGTATTATTAGAAGAAATCGGATTAAAGCCTGAAAATATTATAGATGCTGGGCTTTGCACAATTTGTAATAATGAAGAATTTCATTCAGCAAGATTTGAAGGTACAGGATTTAGAGAAGGCGCTTTAATTACCATGATTAAAAATGATGTTAAATAATAGGAGAATTTATGAAATTATTAGCAGATGCTTTAAAACCAGGCGATACAATTGGTTTAGTTTCACCATCAAATGTTTTAGAGAGCGAAGAAGATTTTGAAATAATTGAAGAATCTATGAAATGGGCAGAATCACAAGGATTCAAGATTCTTAAAGGAAAATATTTTGGAGTTAATGAAACTAAGTATGGATTAACTGCAATACATAAAGCAGAAGAAATAAATGAAATGTTTGCAAACAAAGATGTAAAAGCAATTATAGCAGTTAAAGGTGGAGAAAATTCTAATGCATCATTTGATTATTTAGATTGGGAACTTATAAAAAATAATCCAAAGATATTCATGGGATTTTCAGATACTACTTCACTATTAAATGAGATTAATTTTAAAACAGGATTAGTTACATTTTCTGGGCCTACATTCAAAAGATTAAATGAAACTGAATATAATAAAAAATCAGTAATAAATAGATTAATGAACAAAGACTTAAAACTTGCTAATGACGAGGATTTGCAAGAATGCAAAATATTAAGAGAAGGAACAGCAGAAGGAGAATTAGTTGGTGGGAATCTAACATTAACTTCTGATTTAATTTTTGGAAAATATAAAGTTGATTTTAAAAATAAAATTTTAGTTATTGAAGATTTAGGTTGGGAAAGTATTCCTGGTATTGTTTCTCACAATTTATATAAGATGAGAAGTGAAGGAATTTTTGATGATATAGCTGGTATATGGATTGGAAATTATGAGAGTGATACAAACATTACATTAGAACAAATATTAATGGATACAATTGAAGATATTAAATTTGATAAACCAATAATAAAAATAAATAATTTTGGACATGGTGATAAAAACCAAGTAATTCCAATAGGTACAAAGGCTAAGATAGATACTTCATCAGAAAAACCATACATATTTTTAAAAGAGAATTGCTTAAATTAATTTTTTTCATTATAATGAAAATGCAAATAAAAATAATTTTAAAAGGAGAAAAAAATGGATCAAAGAAAAAAAGCAATAGGAATTTTAGCTATAGGATTAGCTTTCATAATTGCTGCAGTAGGTGTATATTATTGTGGATATGTAATTGGAAGGGATGCTGCAGAAAGAGAATTAAAAAAGAGTGTTTCAGCAAATGTAGTAGCAAATGAAGCAGCAAACGAAGTAACAAACGAAGCAACTAATGAAGCAACTAACGAAGATGAAAATGCAGTAATTACAGAGGCTAATGAAGTAGCAAATGATGTTGAAGGTTCAGCTAACGAAACAAATGAAGTAGTTAATGAAGCTGAAAATACAGTAGTTACAAATGAATAATAAAACTATAATTTTAGCAAGTAATAATTCAGGAAAGATTAAAGAAATTAAATCTATATTTAAGAATTATGAAGTTATACCTATAAAAGAGGCAGAGCAATTATTAGGAAAAGAATTAATTGTAACAGAAAATCAAGATACTTTTAAGGAAAATGCTCTTGAAAAAGTTAGAACTTTGTTTGAACAAGTAGGCAATGAATATATTTGCATTGCTGATGATTCGGGTCTTTCAATAGATGCTTTAAACGGTTTTCCGGGTGTTCATACAGCAAGATGGATGGATGCAGATGATCATATAAAGAATTTAAAACTATTGGAAAAACTTAATAATAATGATGAAAGAAACAGTCATTATACTACAGTTATTGCTTTAAAAGATTCTAATGAAGAAAGAACTTTTGAATACACATTAGATGGAAAGATTGCGGATAACTGTAGAGGAAATAATGGTTTTGGTTTTGATGAAATATTTGAAATAAAAAATGGAAAAACCTTAGCTGAAATTTCTACCGAAGAAAAAATTGCGATAAGTCCTAGGAAAAAAGCATTAGAGAAAATTGAACAATATTTAAATGAGAAGGAATAACAATGATTTCTAGTTGGGAAGAACTTTCAGATAGTATTAAAGATTGTAAAAAATGTGGTTTATGTGAAGGCAGAACTAACATTGTTATAGGAGTAGGTGAGCATAATACAAATATTATGCTTATTGGAGAAGGCCCTGGTGCAGATGAAGATGCTCAGGGTATTCCTTTTGTTGGAAAAGCTGGACAACTTATGAATCAAGCGTTTGCAGGATTAGAAATTGATAGAAATAAATTATACATTGCAAATGTAGTTAAATGTAGACCACCACAAAATAGAGTTCCAACGAAAGAAGAAGCAAATAGTTGCAAAGAATATTTAGATGCACAAATAAGTTTAATAAAACCTAAAATAATTGTTTTATTAGGTGCAACAGCATTACAAAATGTTTTAGGAGAAGAATACAAAATTACTTCCGCAAGAGGAAAATGGATTGAAAAAGATGGAATATCATATTTACCAACTTGGCATCCAGCAGCACTTTTACGTGATGAATCTAAAAAAATTCAATTTTGGAATGATTTAAAATTAGTAAGTGAAAAGGAAAAAATAAATGAGTAATAATAAAACAGTTGCAGTTATTGGAAGCGGACCATCAAGTATGATTGTTGCAACAACGCTTAATCAAAAAGGAATTAAAGTTAAAATTTTTGAAAAAGAAGATAAACTTGGAGGACTACTTAGATATGGGATTCCGGACTTTAGATTAAATAGAAATAATTTAGATAAATCTTTAGAAATGCGTTTGAAAAATATAGAATATCAAACTAATTGTGAATTAGGAAAAGATATTCATTTAGAAAATTTAAAAGATGAGTATGATGCAATTTATTTAGGTGTAGGTGCAAATGAAGGAATAGTAAATCTAAGTGGTAATAATGTTTTGAGTGCGAATCAATTATTATTAGATTATAATAGGAGCAACGATACAGAGTTTTATATAAATATGTTTAAAGATAAAACAGTATATGTAAATGGTGGTGGAAATGTTGCAATGGATGTTTCTAGAACTATTGCTAGATTTGGTGGAAAGGTTGAAATTATTTATAGAAGATCAATAGAAGAAATGCCAGCAAAGGATTCTGAAATAAAAGATGCAACTGATGATGGAGTTAAAATTAATTTTTTAACTAATATATTAGAAGTTGAAAATGGAAAAATTAAAACGATAAAAACAAAGTTAGTAAAGAAAGAAAACGAAGATAGATTATCACCTGTAAATATTGATGGAACAGAAGAAGAACTAGATTACGATTATTTAATTTTAGCTATTGGTGCAAAAACAAATAGAGAACTTCTTATTAATGAAGGATTAGAATTGAATGAAAAAGGTTTTGTAAAAGTTAATGAAAACTGCCAAACAAATTTTGAAAATGTTTTTGCAGGTGGAGATTTACTTGGTGAAAAAGCAACAATTCAATATGCAACGACTTCTGGAATAAAGGCAGCAAATAATATAATAAAATATTTAGAAAACTAACGAAATAGCACTATACAGGAAATAAGAAAAAAAGAGTATTACAAATTAGTAATACTCTTTTAATTATTGTGATATAAACTATTGAAAAATTATATTGTATAATCTAAACGTGTGAAAGAGTATACTTTAATTTAAAACGCAATACTAAAAAATAGAACATTAAAAAACACGATACTAAAAATAAAATACAACATAAAAAATAACACACGATATTATAAAACATGATACTAAAGAAAAGGAGAAGTAATGTCTGTAATTGATGATGAGTTAAAACAATTTGGAATAGATATTGTTTGCCCACTAAAAAAGGACAAAGTAAATGCAATTGCTGATTATGTTGCAAAAGCATTGTGCATTAAGTATCCAGAACTAAAACTTGATTATAAGATTTTATATTCTGGAATAAGTAGATTACCTATGTATATTGCAGACATGCCAAACATAGATTCTGGCGCATGCTATTTCTACAAAACACAAAGCATTTATTTTGGAAAAAATTTAAGTGAGAAAGAAATAAAGAAAGTTGCAGTTCATGAATGTATACATCATTTTCAAGAAATATCTGACAATAAAGGTGAGATGTTAAGAATGGGATTGTGCACATACAGTCACAACAAGGGATATGGACACGCTTTGAATGAGGCTGCAGTTCAAACTATGGCTGCATATGCAACTGATGAGCAATCAGAAGTTGTTACTTATTATGGAATAACAATGCCTTCAGACAGTCCTGATTATTATCCAGTAGAGTGCAATTTGTTGAAACAAATATCATACACAACTGGTGCATCAGTATTATATGAAAGTACTTTCTTTGCAAATGATAAATTTTTTGAAGCACTAAAAGAAATTAATGGAGAAAATAAATCTTTAAAGTTGCAATATAACTTTGAAAAGATGTTATTACTAGAAAGCAAGCTTGCAGAGATTTCTGCATATGTTCAAACACATGATTTAAAATATAGAATTTATAAGAAAGCAGTAAAGACTTCTAATAAGTATAAGAAGAACATTGCAAACTTATTCTTTACTACTCAAAATTCTATTATAAAAACATTTTTTAATTATAAATTTAAAGATATTAAAAATACTTTAGAAATAGAAGAGTATAGAAAGTTACTATTTAATTATAGAAACTTAATAGGTACAAATGATGAATACTCATTCTTTAATGATTTCTATCTTCAAAAGATGATTGAATTAGATGATTTATATAATAAATTAACTGAAAGTCATGCACTTGTTATTGTAAAGAAATCTAAGATTAGTCGTATTTTTGATGCAATTAGAACATTGTTTAATTTGAACAAAGAAACAGTAGCAAATACAAATGAAGAAGACCTATAAAATAGGTAAAAAAGGCTATAAAATCTACACTTTTTGTGTAGATTTTTTTTGCCTTGTGTAGTATAATTATATAGTCTAAAAATTCCTTACAAAAGCCTAGGGAAATAAGAAATTTAGACGTTTTAAATTAGGCTAAAAACACTAAAATTTAAAACTTTCAGATTTGGAGGGATTGGCGTATGTATAATTTTCAAAAAGCAGAAGAAAAATGGATGAATTATTGGGATAAAAATGAAACATTTAAGACAGATGTTTGGGATTTCTCAAAACCTAAATATTATGTACTGGATATGTTCCCTTATCCATCAGGCATTGGTTTACACGCAGGTCACGTAGAAGGTTATACAGCAACAGATGTTGTTGCAAGATATAAAAGAATGAGAGGATATAATGTTCTTCACCCAATGGGATGGGATGCATTTGGTCTTCCAGCTGAGCAATTTGCAATAAAAACAGGAAAACATCCTGATGGATTTACTCAAGCTAATATCGAAACATTCAAGGTTCAAATTAGAAATTTAGGCCTTTCTTATGATTGGTCAAAAGAAATTTCTACTTGTGATCCTAAATATTATAAATGGACACAATGGATTTTCAAACAATTATATAATGATGGTTATGCAAAGATAGTTGAAATGCCAGTTAACTGGTGCGAAGGATTAGGAACTGTTTTAGCTAACGATGAAGTAATTGATGGAAAGAGTGAAAGAGGCGGATTCCCTGTTGTTAGAAAAAATATGAAGCAATGGGTTATTGATACACCTAGATTTGCTGAGGATTTATTAGCAGGACTTGATGATCTTGATTGGCCAGAATCAACAAAAGAAATTCAAAGAAATTGGATTGGAAAATCAGTTGGTGCTGAAGTTGATTTTAGCATTGCTGGAAATGAAGATTTGAAGTTTACTGTTTTTACAACAAGAGCGGATACATTATTTGGCGCTACATATTGTGTTTTAGCACCTGAACATGATTTAGTTAAAAAGATTACTACACCAGAACAAAAAGATGCTATTGAGCAATATATTAAAGAAGCTGCAGCTAAATCTGATTTGGAAAGAACAGAATTAAACAAAGAGAAAACAGGAGTATTTACAGGAGCTTATGCTATTAACCCAGTAAATAATAAAGAAATTCCTATTTGGATTTCTGATTATGTTATGGCAAGCTATGGAACTGGCGCTATTATGGCTGTTCCAGCACATGATGAAAGAGATTATGCATTTGCTACTAAGTTTGGAATTGATATTATTCCAGTTCTTGAAGGTGGAGATGTTTCTAAAGAGGCATTTGTAGGAGATGGAGTTCATATTAATTCTGGATTCTTAGATGGATTAAACAAAGAAGATGCTATTGAAAAAATGATTCAATGGCTAGAAGATAAAAAGATTGGACATAAGAAAGTTAATTACAAGATCAGAGATTGGATATTTGCTCGTCAAAGATATTGGGGCGAACCAATTCCAATTATTAATATGGAAGATGGAGATCATATTGCATTAGATGATAATGAATTGCCATTAGTACTTCCTAAGTTACAAGATTATGCACCAAGCAAAAATGGAGATAGCCCACTTGAAAAAGCAACTGATTGGGTTAATGTTGAAGTTAATGGAAAGAAAGGTAAGAGAGAAACAAGCACAATGCCTGGTTCTGCAGGTTCAAGCTGGTATTTCTTAAGATATTTTGATCCAAATAATGATAATGCATTAGCAGATCCTGAATTAATTAAACACTGGATGCCAGTAGATTTTTATATGGGTGGACCAGAACATGCAGTAGGACACTTAATTTATGCGAGAGTTTGGAATAAATATTTATATGATAAAGGAATTGTTTCTGTAAAAGAACCATTCAAAAAATTAGTTCATCAAGGGATGATTCTTGGTGCTAATGGAATTAAAATGGGTAAGAGATATCCAGAATTTGCAGTTGATCCTAATGATATTGTTAGAGATTATGGTGCTGATACAATTAGACTTTATGAAATGTTTATGGGACCAATTGAAGCTAACAAGCCATGGAATGTTGATGGTGTTGAAGGCGCAAAGAGATTCATAGATAGAGTTTATAGAATTTTCGAAGAGAAAGAAGTTTCTGAAAAAGAAAATAAAAACTTAGAGAAAGTTTATCACCAAACAGTTAAAAAGGTTACAGAAGATTTAGATAAAATTCAATTTAATACAGCTATTAGTCAAATTATGATTTTAGTAAATGCAATTTATAAGGAAGAACAAGTTCCACTAGAGTATGCAGAAGGTTTAATAAAAATGTTAAATCCATTTGCACCATTTGTAACTGAAGAAGTTTGGAATACATTCTTAAAACATGAAGATTCAATTACATATGAACCATGGCCAGAATTTGATGCTGATAAAGCAATTAGTGATGAAATTACTTTACCAGTTCAAGTAAATGGAAAACTAAGATCAAATGTAATGATTGAAAAGGATGAAGAAGAAGCATCTGTAAAAGAAAAAGTTCATACAGATGAAAAAGTAAAAGCTTTTATTGATGGAAAAACTATCGTAAAAGAAATTTATGTACCTAATAGAATTTACAATATAGTTATTAAATAGAGGAGATTTATGAGTATTTTGAAATCATCAAAAAAACAATCAAGTGAGCAAGTAAGCGATAAAAACAAAAGTACAACATTTGAAAAAGTTTCAGACAAAATTGAACAAGAACAAAAAGCTCAAAAAAAGGTTGAAACAAAAGAAACAAAAACAATAAAAATTGCGTTTAATATTATTGCTATTTTTTGCATTGCAATTTTTGCTTTTGCTTTAACACCTAAGGCTTTTCAAAATGATACTTTTTATACTATCAAGATAGGACAAGATATCAGAGCTAATGGAATTGATTATGTTGATCATTATTCATGGCATGGAAATCTTAAATATACATATCCACACTGGTTATATGATTTTTTAACAGGATTAATTTTTGATTTTGCCGGTGGATATATGGGAATATATATTGCTACGGTTATATTAGCAATGATAATGGGCATACTTTTATATGTAACTAATAAAAAAGTATCGAAGAATGAACTTATTTCATTTTTTATTACAATGGGACAATTATTTTTATTAAAATCATATATTTGTGCCAGAGCTCAATTAGTAACATTTTCATTATTTATATTAACAGTATTTTTAATAGAAAGCTTCTTAGAAAAACCAAAGTGGTGGCAAGGCGTATTATTAGTACTGATATCATTACTTGTAGCTAATTTACATGCTGCAACATGGCCATTCTATTTTGTTTTATATTTGCCTTTTATTGGTGAATATATAGTATCAGCAATTTTTGAAGGAAAATTATTTCATTATGTTTCAATTAAAATTGCTAACATTAGATTGAAACGTGCAAACAAAAAATTAAAGAAAGCTAAAAATGAAACAAAAGTAGAAAAATACAAAGCAATTATAGTTAGCTGTAATAAAGATATTTCTGTAGAAAATGAACATTATGAAAAATTTAAAGTAAAATATGCAGAGAGATTAAAGAACCCATACAAAGTTAAATTGGAGAAGATAAAACATGTTCCTAAATTATTAATAATAATGGGCATTGCTATATTAATGGGATTCTGTACACCACTAAAAGATACACCATTTACATACACATTGTTAACAGCTAAAGGTACAACAATGCAAGGAATTAGTGAGCATTTACCATTAACACTTAGTCAAAATTTTGAAATGATAATTTGCTTAATTACTACAGTTGTTTTATTAACATTTACAAAAGTAAAAATTAAGTTAAGAGATTTGTTTTTTGTTATTGGATTATCAACATTAGCATTTATAACTAGACGTCAAGTATCAATGTTTATAATATTTGGCGGATTTGCAATTACAAGAATGAGTACATCTTTATTTGAAACATATTTTAAAGATGTAAAAATAAAGATAATGAATTTAGCAACTACGGCTGTTGGCACACTAATAATTGTAGTAATTACTTTAGTAATTTCATTCTTAAATTATTATCCAATTATGAATGATGATTATGTAAGTAATACATACCCAATTGATGCTTGTGAATGGATAAAAATGAATATACCAGATTATCAAAACACATCAAAAGTAAGAATTTTCAATGACTATAATTATGGAAGTTATATATTATTAAATAATATTCCTGTATTTATAGATTCTAGAGCTGATTTATATACCCCAGAATTTAATGGAAAATATAATGAACAAACAAAGAAATATACTGGAAACGATGTTTTCCAAGACTATTTAAATGTTTCTTCAATAGGAACTTATTATAAAGATTTATTTAATAAATATAATATTACTCACATTTTAATTAAAGCAAATTCAAAGTTAAATATGCTTATATCAAAAGAAAGCGATTATGCAACATTGATTTATGCAAAAGATAATCAAGGTTATGTAATTTATGAAATAAATAGAAATAGTGATAGTGTTAATCAATAAAGAAAGTGAAAGATGAATACAATTATTAATAAATATTTAGTAACTGAACATGATGACAATAAAAGACTTGATGCTTATGCTTCAAGTCTTAATAGTATTGAGTCTAGAAGTATGGCACAAAAATTAATTAAAGATCAAAAAATTTTAGTAAATGGAAATTCATCAAAGGAAGCATATAAAATAAAAGTTGGTGATGAAATTACTGTAATGATTGATCCACCAAAGGAAAGCCATATTAAGGCAGAGGATATACCACTTAATATTATTTATGAAGATGATGACATTTTAGTAGTAAATAAAGAAAAAGGAATGGTTGTTCATCCAGGCAACGGCAATTATGAAGGAACTCTTGTTAATGCTATTATGAATCATTGCAAAGATAGTTTATCAGGAATTGGTGGTGAACTTAGACCTGGTATAGTTCATAGAATAGATAAAGATACATCAGGACTTTTAATAGTTGCAAAGAATGATAAATCACATATTAATTTATCAGAGCAAATTAAAAATCATACAGTAACTAAAATTTACACTTGTTTAGTAAAAGGAAATTTACCCGAAGATAAGGCAACTATAGATATGCCAATTGCACGTTCACAAAATGATAGAAAAAAGATGGATGTTAGACAAGACGGCAAAGAAGCGGTAACCCATGTTACTGTTTTAAAAAGATATGGAAATTATACTTTACTTAGTGTTAAAATAGATACAGGTCGTACACATCAAATTAGAGTTCACTTATCACACATTGGATATCCAGTAGTTGGTGATGAAGTTTATTCTAGTGGCAGGAACGAATTTAACATCCACGGCCAAATGCTACATAGTACAGAGCTTACATTTGTTCATCCAAAAACAAATAAGGAGATGCATTTTGAAGCACCACTTCCAGAATATTTTAAAAAAGTTCTAGATGAACTAGATAGGAGAGCATAATGGAAGAGAGACTACAAAAAGTTTTAGCAAATGCTGGCGTTGCTTCAAGAAGAAAGTGCGAAGAATTAATCTTAAATGGACAAATAAAAGTTAATGGAAAAATAGTAAAAGAACTTGGCACAAAAGTTGATGCAGAAAAAGATAAAATAGAGTATAATGGAAAACAGATAAATAAAGTTGATAAATATGTATATATTTTATTAAATAAACCAATCGGATATGTTACTACAATGAATGATCAGTTTGGTAGAGATACAGTAATGGATTTAGTTAAAGTAAGGGAAAGGGTTGTTCCCGTTGGAAGACTTGATATGTATACTTCAGGAGCTATACTGCTTTCAAATGATGGAGACTTTGTTAATAAAGTTACACATCCTAAACATGAAGTCGATAAAACATATAACGTAACAGTTGCTGGAGTTATTTCAAATGAAGATGTTGATAAACTAAGAAAGGGTGTTGAAATAGATGATGAAGGAACACCATACACAACTAAAGAAGCAAAAGTAAAAATACTACATATAGATCAAGAAAAGAATTTATCAAGATTGCAAATCACAATTCATGAAGGAAAGAACAGAGAAGTAAGAAAGATGTGTGAAGCAGTCGGTAAAAAGGTCATTGCACTACATAGAGCCAAAATTGGCGATATTAGTGTTAAAGATATACCACTTGGAAAGTGGAGATATTTAAAAAATTACGAAATTAAAAAACTAATTTGATTTTAATTTCACAAAGGAAGGAAGAGTTATTATGATAGAGGATAACGAAATTAAGACAAAGGTTTCACCATTTGCAATGAGAGAGGGTGAAATAAAAGTATTTGATGGAAAAGATGGATATGTTTCTATGAATCAAATACTTCAAAAAATCAATATTGGACATATCAATGAATTACATTTTAAAATTCTAGAATTGATTAACAAATTTGAATTTTTAACATCAAGACAAATATTTCAATTATTAGAATATTGCAACATGGAAATTAAAGATCAAGATAAACTTAATAAGAAGCTTGAACAATTATTAAAAAATAAAATTATTACTAGATATTATTTCACATCAGCAGATGGAAATGGTGTTTATAGAGTATACTGCATGGAAAAGATGGGTAAATACCTTTTAAATTCAAGAGAAATTGAATGCAAATGGCAACCATCAGATAATGCAAAGCCAGTTGAAATGATGAAGAAAAAATTAGCTGGAAACCAAGTAATCATTGCTTATATGAGAAAGGTAAAGACATTTAAAAATTATCATTTAAAACCACAACTAACAGCTAAAAGAATTGGAAAAACATTTAAACCAATTGCATCAATAGATTTTGTAGTAGGAAAAGCAGAAGTTTCAATTGCATATGAAATGGTAAGAAGAAACCAAAATTGGGAAGAAAAATTAGTAGAAAGAATGATTTTATGGAAAGACTTCTATGAATCATTTGTTCCAGGTGATGCTGGATTTAGATCAATACCTCAACTAGTTTTTGTTTGCGAAGATCAAAAACATATGGCTGAAGTATTTAAAGTATTGTATGTTAATAAAACAATATTGCCATCAATAAAATATTATTATACAACTGATTTAGATCAAAATGAGGACACTCTAGATAAATCATTGTATGAATTTGTAAGTGATGGAACTCAATTTAAAATTAATAATATTAGTGCTAAATTCTTAGCATAAAAAGAAAAGAGGTTGATTTAAATCAACCTCTTTTAATATGACTTTATTAATTATTAGAATTACCAGATGATTTTTTATTAGTGTTTTTACGTTGTCCTGGGTTGTAGATTGCATCATTATCTCCTGGTTTGATTGATAAGTTAGTTGGATCTGTATGAATTGGTCCATCTGAATTATCATCACTAAATGAAACTTTATCTGTTCTTCTATGAGCTGTATTTCCAAATTTATTATAAACAGTATCATTATATTTATCAGTTTCTTTAGCATTTGCAATACCATTAGAGAAACTTGTAAAATTATATGATTTAATTTTTTGTTTATCTAAGTATTTAGGTGACATGAAATCAAGATCAGCTTGACCATTATCAATTTTACCACCTAAGTTCTTAATTTTATATGTACATCTCTTGAACTTAGCACCAGAAATTGTTCCAGCAAATTGTTTTGGACCCCATCTATATGCAACATTAGCTTTAGAAGTATATGCATCCTTTTCTTTATCAAAGTCATTATCAGAAATCCACCATTTTTTAACTTGACCAATTTCACTTTGCCAGTAAACAGCATCTTCTGGAGAAACACCACCAAATACGATTTTGTTTGAACAGTTTGATAAAATTGTGTCACCAATTTTAGAATAATCTCCAGTAGTTGTTAGTTGGTCATTTGTATCACTTAAACTTACTAATGAGCTCTTACCTCTTAATTGAGATAAGTTTTGTACAGAAATAACTGTACCAATTCTATATTTTCTATAAGTTGTAAATATTAATTCTGTAGCAGGACAAATGAAATCAGCAAATTCATCAACATATAAATAGTGAGGGATACGTGATTTTTCATTTCCTGGTCTTCTTAATACAGAGTATTGCATTAATAGCAAATAGAATAAACCAAATGCTCTATGAGCTGTTTCTCCTAAATCACCACGTCTTGTACAAACTAAGCAAACATCACCATTTTCAAGAACATTATCAAAATTAATATTATTTTCTCTATTACATAAAATACGTTTAATTCCAGGATATCTTAAAAGTGTATCAAGTTGAGCTAAAGGAAGAGAAACTAATTTTTTCATTTCATCCTTGCTATTACCACTTTCATAGAAATTCTTTCTGAAATAAGCAATTTGATTTTCATATTCCTTTGAAAGAACTTCATCTTCTTCAAGAATTCTACACATTTTTTCTATAACATCAAAATTATTTAATAACTTATACATATCATTTAAGTTTGGTAATTTTCCTGCATTTAATTTAGGATATACAACTTTTAATAAGATAGCTAAGTTTTCAACAACTTGATTAGCTAAGTTTTCTTTATAATTTAATCCACCTGAAGCTGTAGCATAGAAGCCACCTAAAATTGTAGATATAGCTGTAGCTGCTTGTAGAGGAGAAGTAAATGAGAATGGATTTAATCCAATAGAATCTGAACTATTAGGATCAAATAAGTAATATCCAATACCATGAGCAGCACAAACTTTTTTCATTTTTTCAATTGTTTCATCATCTGGAGCAATATATGTTAAACCTAAATCTCTATAAGTATAATTTGAACCAGATTGATTCATTACTAATTTTTTGAAGTATGAAGCATAAGCCTTAGCTTTTGATTCAACTGGAAGAATCATATTTAATGAGAAATTATTATTAATGTAGTCATTATCATATGGAGCATTTAATGTTGCTATTCCAGTACGTAAAGCTGCGTTAGCCATACTCTTAGCTGTTTCTCTATAAAAATATTTCTTATATAAATCTTGAGCAATCCAAGGTTCAAAAATTAATGTTGTTTTACCAGCACCAGAAACTCCAACTGCAAGTGTTGATTCGTATCTTCTTATTTCTGGAAGCTTAACTTTAGTTCCATATTCTTTTTCAATACCAATATAGATTTCATTAGTGAAATTACCCCAACCTTTAGTTGTATCACTTAAATCTATACCTGTATAATCATAAATACCTTCAAAAACTTTTCTAGTATCATTAATGTCTAAGTATAATTTCTTAAATATTGTTCCAGCAGTGAATAGAGGAAGAAGTAATGCTAATGAACCGAATGCTGGGCTAATTAAGAAACCAAAATTTTGAACTATACCAGTAAAGTTTGGAACAGAGATGAATCCCATCCAAAGTAATTTGTTTGCACCTTCAGTAAACATTAAAATTACTAAAATATAAAATTCAATTACAAATCTATTAAACCATTTAACTTTATCATTATCTACTTTTACAAACTTTGATTTCATAGCAAATGCAAATGAGAATACACAAGACGCTAATGCTAAAGTGTACATTAGTGGGCTCCAATAATAATAAGCTACACCTGTAAAAATAATAAATGCAAATTCAACTAAACGATCTATTAAAAAATACACAGTTAATAAAGATAGAATATATGTAAAAAATGTATTTCTATCTGTTTTTAGTGCATTTAAAAATTTATCTAATAATTTAAGCATAATAGGTTCCTTTCACTATACATACTTGTACACTTCTATTATCTTACAAAATGGCAAAAAATACAAGTGTTTCAGGCTATTTTTGAACAAAAAAAGAAGTGGAAAAATCCACTTCTTTCTCTAAAATATAATAAACAAATTATTTGTGATTTACTACATCTTTTAATGCTTTACCAGCTTTGAAAACAGGTGCTTTTGATGCAGGAATTTTGATTTCTTCCTTAGTTTGAGGATTTCTTCCTTTTCTAGCAGCTCTTTTCTTAACTTCGAAAGAACCAAATCCAACTAATTGAACTTTGTCACCTTTCTTTAAGCTAGCAGTAATAGCAGCAATCATAGCGTCTAATGCTATTTCAGCATCCTTTTTTGTTTCTCCTGTTTTAGCAGCCATTGCTGCGATTAATTCAGATTTGTTCATTATTAATTACCTCCTAAAGTAAATAAGAAATGTTTTGACTTTTTGTAAGTCTTTAATATATTTACAAGAAATCACAATAAATAGCAAGGGTTTTTGCAATTTTTTTTATTAAGAATTTGTAACAATTATTTAGAATCTTTTAATTGACTTTCTAATTTTTCTTTCTTTTTTTCTATTTTTTTAGCTCTATTAACAGTTCTATTATATTTAGATTCTATTTTGTCTTCCTTAGTTGGCTTCTCTGTAATAGTTGTATCTTCAGCTTTTAAATCATCTTTTACAAAGTATCCTTTTATTAAAAATTCTCTAGCATACATAAATAGAGAAAGGATAGTAAAGGTAAGAGCAACATAATAAATGTAAAGATCAAATTGAAATTGTATATTAAAGAAATGAATTGCTAAAGATGAAACTATCGCAAAGTAAAACAATACAGTTGAAAGTTTACCAAACCATCTACTAGAAACAACTAATTTCTTTCCATATAGGAAGGCAGCACCAGCAACCATTAATAATTCTTTTGAAAAAACAACAATTAAAATCCACCATGGAATAATGTTAATATAAGCTAAAGCAATTAATGTAAATAATTGGTTGGCTTTATCAGCTAAAGGATCAATTAATTTTCCAAAGTTAGAAACAAAGTTGAATCTTCTTGCAATTATTCCATCTAAAACATCTGTTAACCCTGAAATAGTTAGTAGGATTGCAGCAACTAAAAATTCATGATTTAAAATTGCTCCAAAGATAAAAGGTATAAAAAAGAATCTACTAACAGTTAAAATGTTTGGAATATTTTTTAAAAAACTTTTCATAAACACCTCTATGTATATTTTATTTTCATAAATTTGATTTTGTGTATTTTACAAATTTGATTTTGCGTATATTTCATTTTCACGTGGATTATAGCAAGAATATAAAAAAAATTCAACAAAAAAGAGAGATCTAAAAGATCTCTCTATATTTGGTGCAGATACCCGGAATCGAACCGGGACGATATCGCTATCGCAGGATTTTAAGTCCTGTGCGTCTACCAGTTCCGCCATATCTGCGTAACTAAGTTACAACAATCGTTATTATAATATGTTGAACAACATTTGTCAATACAAATTTTAGAATTTTCTAATAAAAAAAGTTGTTTACAAACATTTTTTATTATTATATAATTTGGCCATTAAAAGGAGAAATATGATTTTTTTAGTTATTACAACAGTTATAATATTAAGCTTTTTCATATTTACATTTGTAAAGGTTATATTATCTAAATTCAATAATTATCTTTTTACTCTAATACTAGAAGTTATTGGAGCTTTTATTGATTTTGTTTTTATAATAGCAAATCAGGAGCCAGGAATTCCAGTATATTTTCTAATATATCTATTAGGAATTGTAATTCCTTTGATTATTTTCTTATTAGAACAGAAAAATGTATATGTAAATTACATATTAAGAGAGAAATTTACAAAACCTGAAAATCGCCAAGATTTTTATTTTTCAATAACAGAAAGAAATAATAACAATTATTGGGCACATAGTAGATTAGCAAAGTATTATGGTGAAAACAATGAATTAGAAAAACAAGAGATAGAATACCTTAAATTAGTAGAATTAAATAAGACAAATAAAGAAAATTACTGTGAATTAGCTAAAATTCAAGTGAAATTAAATAAACCTAATCAAGCTATTGCTACATTATCTAGCTTATTAAATGAAGATCCTGGATATTTAGAAGGAAATATTCAGCTAGCTCAAATTTTATATGATACAGAAAAATTTAAAGAAGCAGTTATGGTTTTAAATCATGCATTAGAGTTTAATCCAACTGCTTATGATTTATATTTTTATCTAGGAATGAATTATACTAGATTAAATGACTTTCAAAATGCAAAGGACAATTATCAAAAAGCAGCAACAATTAATGGTTTAACAGGAATCTCAAATCTTAATTTAGGTGAAATTAGTATAATTTTTAAAGACTATGAAACAGCAGAAAAATATTTTATGGACTGCTTAAATGATGATGATGATAAAACTGTAGCTTATGCATATTATTACTTAGCAAAAACAAAAATATTCCAAAAGAATTATCAATTAGCTATACATTATACTAATTTAGCAATTGAGATTGATCCTAAAATGAAAAAGAAAATAGAAGAAGATAACCATTTTACTCCTATTTTAGGAAATTTAAATATTAGATTAAAAGATGCCAAAGATAAAGAGATAAACACTAAGATGACAAAACAACAAGAAGAAGTTATTAATATTTTAGAAAGAAATGCTGATTTAGTTGAAGACTTAACTAGTGAATATTGTTTTACTAAAGCAGATTATGATTCTTATGAAGAAATGGAAGCAGAACAAGAAAAAGAAACTGAAAAGAATCAAAAATATTATAGAGATGATGAAAGATCAAAAGGGGGATTTTAAATGAAAAACGAAAGAGGAGTATCTTTAATTTCATTAATTATAGCAATTTTAGTTTTACTATTAATTGCAGGAGCAGTAATAGCTATAGCTGTTAATAAAAAAGTTTTTACAAACAATGAAAATGATACAATAGAGAATAATACTGTAATAGAAAATATAGTTGAAGAAAATGCAACTTCAGAAAACAATGCATGATAAATATATAAAAAATATAAACATATAAACTAATATGTATATTATGCGTATCATGTATAAGTTTACAAACAAAGAAAGATAAATAAACACAAAGGAGAAATACAACAGATGGATATTGGATTACATATAATTATATTCATTATAGGTTGTTTTGTTGGAAGTCTAGTTGAAGAACTAGGATATAGAATTTCAGCAAAAAAGAAAGTATTTAGTGGAGCTATTAAATGTCATAAATGCAATCAAGATTTTGAATGGTCAGAATGCATCCCAATTATAAGTTACCTTATATATAATGGTAAATGCAAACATTGTAACAAACCTTTAGTTTTTAAAAAGTTTGTTGTCGAACTATTATTTGGAATAATGACATTATTATTAGGTAAAGCTTATGGAATAACAACTACTACAGCATCAGTAACAAATTTCTGTGAGTTATTTGTTTCTGAACTATATTTAATATTTATATATTTTATTATAGTACAAGATTTTAATAATCATGTTGTTTCAACTAAAGTAGTTAATTATGGAATTGTTATTTCAGTAATTAGAATTATTATAGATTACATTAGTTGCTATATAATGCATCAACAATTAAATTTAAACAGATTAATTATATATTTAATTGCAATATCATTATTACTAGTAGCTAGTCTTACTCAAAAGAAGAAAAATAAAAAGAGAGATTATCCTATTAATATGGCTTTAATTTGTGCAATTATGGGATTGTTTACTCAAGAAATAGCAGTTATTATAACAGTTATAATGACATTAATAATGACATGTTTAAGAATAGTACTAAAGAAAATAAATGACAAATCAAGCAAATATAAGAATAAAACTGTTCCTAGTTTACCAATAGGAGCTTATCTAGCAATTTCAAATTTTACAATACTATTAATATCTGTATTTATGTTATTAGATTAAAAACATTATAAAGCAAGGTAAAATGGAGGATAGATGAGAATAGGAATTGATATAGGTGGCAGTCATATAGCTACAGGAATTGTCAATGAAGAAGGAAAAATAGTAGACAAAGAAGAAAAAAATATTTATTTAGGTGATGTTGCTGAAACAGAAGAAAGAGCAAAACAAATAATAATAGCAACTATTACTTCAGAAATAGATAATCTATTAAAGAAAAACAATTATACAAAAAGTGATATTTCTAAAATTGGAATTGCAACACCAGGAAATCCATCAGAAACTAATTTAAGAAATTTAGTTAATATGAAAATTAATAATTTTAATATAGTAGAAGAATTACAAAAAACATTTAATACAACGATTAAAGTAAAAAATGATGGCAAGTGTTCTGGATTGGCAGAGAAAAAGTATGGCGTATTAAGAGGATATGAAGACTGTATTTATTTATGCATTGGTACAGGAGTTGGAAGTGCAGTTTTTTTAAACAACAAATTATTAACGCCAAAATTAAATACAGGTTTTGAATTAGGTCATATGATAATAGATAAAAATGGAGAACAATGTAATTGCGGAAATAAAGGATGTTTTGAAACATTTGCTTCAATAAAAAGATTTAGAGAAAAAGCAATTAGAAAGTTTGGCTTACCTACAGATTGTATAGCAGAAGAAGTACAACAATATATTAGAAAAAATATTGAACGTGAAGATGTAAAAAAATTCGTAGATGAATATATAAAAAGTGTTGCTTTAGGGGTAGCTAACTTAATAAATATATTTGAACCAGAAGCGATAGCATTTGGCGGAAGCTTTGCATATTATGATGATATCTTCGTACCAATATTGAAAAAACAAATTGAAAATAGTTTGTTCAACAAAGGAACAAAATATAAGTTACTAGTAGGACAATTAAAAAATGATGCTGGAATCATTGGTGCAGCTGAATTATAAAAAAATATAAAAAAATTAAAAAAATGCTAGTAAATTACAAATTGAAATGGTATAATCCAAGATGTATAAAATTTAAAGGAGAAGAAAAATGGAAGAAAATAATAATCAACAACAACCACAACAAGCACAACAATATCAACAATACCAAGCACCACAACAACCACAAGGTGCACCTCAAGGAAACGGAAATCAATTTTTCCAAGGCTTTACAGCACCAAACACAGAGGATGGATTAAAGAAAAAGTTTGCTGATCTTAAAACAATATTTTTAATTTTAGGAATTTTAGCAGCTATTGGAGTTATAATTGATTTAGTAACAGTAATTCCAACAATTAAAGCATTAAATGCAGTATCAAGCTTATCAAGATATCTTGTAGGAAGCTCAGTAAGCAGCGGATTAGTTGCAATATTAATTATTGCTGTAATCATTGATGTTGCTTTCTGCGCAGTACAATGGGTCGGAATGATAATGGCTAAGAAAGAAGATAAGAAAGCTTTAATTTTAGGTATTATTGCTGGTGGATTAGAACTTTTAATCGTTTTAATTTGCTTAATCGCAGGTGCAGGATTCAAATGGTTCAATGCAATTATGGGTGGAGCTTTAATCGCTGATTGTATTATTACATTAAATGCATATAAAGCAGTTAGAGGAAACAAATAATTAATTTAAAAATTTAAGACTGGCGTAAGCCAGTCTTTTTTTACTTTTAATGTTTAACTTTTAATTTTAGAATTTGAATCTAATAAATAATTTTAGTAAGACATAAAAAACTGATTTTAAAAATTAAAATCAGTTTTTTATTTTTAGTTTTATAAATTATACATATTATCTTTTTTTATCCAAACAGATACGCTACCTCCATTGCAGTAAAAGATTCCATTACCATCTTTATCAACATATACAGGTTCTTTAATGTTTCCTGTACAATCATAAAGCACACAGTTTGCTAAGTTCTTTCCAACATACATTTGCTTATTTCCACCAGGTCCATCTGAAAGAATTACAGCCATTCCAGAATCTTGATGATAATAGTCACCAAATCGTGTCCATCCAATAATATCAGGATTATCAAAATAATCTTTTTCTTCACCATATGCTAAATATTTTCTACACATTAAAAACTTATCTAATATTTCTTTCATAGGTGGTATATTTTTTTCAGGAATTCCATAATAGTCACCATAGAAAATGCAAGGAATTCCAACATCTCTAAACATTATGCAAGCATAAGCTGATGGTTTAAACCAATCTTGAACCCATGATTCTAATGATTGTCCAGGTTCTGTATCATGATTATCAACAAAAGTAACTGCTCTTGATGGTCTTCTATCAATTAAAGTATCTTCAAATAATTTACTCATATCATAATAACCGCCACTATTAGCAGCATCTCTAAAATGATAGTGTAGAGGAGCATCAAACAAAGAAGTTACTTCATCATTATAATCTAAATAATTTAATAGAGAATTAACGTCTCCACTAAAATATTCACCTACTGTATAAAAGTCTTCACCAATATAATGTTTTAATTCATGTAGCCATTTTTTATAGAAAGAAAAACGAATATGTTTTACAGCATCTAGTCTAAAACCATCTACATGAGTTTGATCAAAATACCATTTACCCCAAAGTGTTAAATCATTAACAACATCAAGATTATTAAAGTCAACATCAGCACCCATTAAATAATCAAAGTTGCCATGTTCTTTATCGACATCTGGACTAAAATGTTTTCCATAAAATTTGTAAATCTTATTTGTCTCTGTATAAAAGTCATAATCGATTGAAGTAAAGTGAGACCAATCTAATTTAAAGTCAGAATATTTATTATTTCTTCCTTCAAAATTATATTTTGTCCAACATAATATTTTTCTATAATCACCAACAGTTAAATTTCTATCTTCTTGATTAACTTCATAAGCAATTACTTCTTGCTTTTCATCAGCACCAAGACGATGATTTAAAACAATATCAGCAATAACTTGAATTCCTTCTAATTGAAGTGCTTCAATAGCTGCTATATATTCATCTTTTGTACCATATTTTGTTCTTATAGAACCTTTTTGATTAAATTCACCTAAATCGTATAAATCATAAACTCCATAGCCAGTATCATTAACACCAGAAGCACCCTTATAAGCAGGGGGCAACCAGATTGAAGTAATACCTTTTTCTTTTAAAATAGGAGCTTGATTAATAAGGTTAGTCCACAATTTACAGTTTGATGGAAGATACCATTCAAAGTACTGCATCATGGTTTTGTTGAGCCTCTTCATAAAAAAGAAAACCTCCAATAATTTTTATTTGATTCGAAAATTTATATCATTATAGCATTCTTTTTTTTATAAAAATAGATGAAAAATAAAAAAATATATTATATAATTAAACGCAATTGAAATGTTGAATTTTACATTGCTCTTAATATATAATTAAAGGGCAATTGAGCAAATATGAATGTAATAAACAAGGAGGAAAATATGGCTAAAAAGCAAAACAAATTAAACAAATTTGCAGTTTTAATAATTTTATTAGTTATAGTTGCAGTTATCTTTATAGTTGTTAAAATTGTTAATTCAAATAAGGTTAACATACTAACTATTAATAAGGAAGACGTTGTTTATTACACTCTTAGAAAAGATGGAAAAGTGGGAGTTCTTGATAAAGATGGAAATGTAGTTATTGAGCCTAAGTATGCAGATGTTATGATTCCTAATCCTACAAAAGATACATTTATTGTAACTGATTATTTTGAAACTAATACAAAGTGGTATGCTGTTAATAAAAACGGAGAAAAGATTTTAACTCAATATACTGATGTTCAAGCTATTCCAATTAACTCATTTGTTAGTTATATTCCTTATGAAAAAACAACTTTAATTTTTAAAGAAAATGAAAAATTAGGTTTGATTGGTATTGATGGAAATAAAATAACAGATGCGATATATGATGAAATTACTGGAATTGATTATAAAGAAGGATATTTAAAAGCAAAGAAAGATAATCATTATGGAGTAATCAATATCAACGGAAAAACAGTTATTAATTTTGAATATGACAATGTATCAGCAGATGGTTATTATGATAAAGATAGCAAAAATGATAAAGCAGGATTTATTTTAAGAACTAGATCAGACAATGGATATAAGTTTGGTTATGCAGATTCAAATGGAAATGTTATTTTAAAAACAATATACAACGAGGTTAATAGACTTACAGAAATAGAAGAAAAAGATATATATCTACAAGTTTCTCAAAATGGAAAAGTAGGTATAATGAAAAATAATAATGAATTATTAAAAATTGAATTTCAAGATATTGAATATGATAAAGGTTCTAAATTATTTTTAGTTCAACAAAACAATGCACAAGGTATTTACAATTTAAGTGGAGATTGTAAAGTTCCAATTGATTACAATACAATAAGCTTAGCTGGTGATGTTTTAGTTTGCTATAAGGGCGATGTTAGAAAAGTTTTTGACAAAGAAGGAAATGAAGTTAACTTAGATTATGAGTGCTATAAAAAAGTAAATGATGAGTATGGTATAGTAATCGATTCAGAAGGAAGATATAACATTTGCAACAAAGCATATAAGACAACTATAAATGAAGGTTATGTTTATATTGAATATTTTACAAACAATTTATTTATTGCAACTAATGAGAGTAAAACAGGTGTAATAGATGCATTAGGAAATATTAAAGTTCCTTTTGAATATGGAACAATTCAAAAATTAAATGATATTAATGTTTTACAAGCCATTACAATTGATGGAAGTAGAATGGATATTATTGATGGTGATGGAAAAATAAATAACGGATTAGTAAATGCTAATTTAGTTAAGACAGAAAAATACATTAAAATTTATAATGATACAGAGGTTAAATATTATTCTTTAGATGGAAAAGAAACAGAGTATAAAGATTTAGTAACAGATAATTCTGCTTATGCTTCTAAAAAAGATGGCAAGTGGGGAGTTGTTGATTCAACAGGAAAAATTATTGCTAATTATGAATATGAAATGGTTACTGAACTAACAAATGGTAAATATATTGGAGTTAAAAAGAATGGCAAGTGGGGAGTTATTGATTCAACAGGAAAAGAATTAATTAGTCCAAAATATGAATTAAGTTCTTCAAACAATACATTCTTAGGACAATATTTTGAGATTACAAATGGAACATCAGTGTCTTCATATTGTGGAGACAACCAATAAATAAAGGAAAGTATTTGATACGATGAATAAAAAAGTAATTGTTATTGGAGGCGGACCAGCAGGAATGTTGGCCGCCATTTCTGCTAAAAAGCAGGGAAATAATGTAATTTTATTAGAAAAAATGAATAAGCTTGGTAAGAAGTTAGCCATTACTGGAAAAGGTAGATGCAATATTACAAGCTCTCTTCCTATGGATAAATTTATAGAAAACATTCCTGGAAACGGAAGGTTTTTATATAGTGCATTTCAAAACTTTACAAATGAAGACATATTGAAATTAATTGATATTCCAACAAAAAATGAAAGAGGAAACAGAGTATTTCCAGTAAGTGATAGAGCAACAGATGTTATTGAAGCTTTAGTTAGAAAACTTGATGATATTGATATAAAACTTGAAACTGAAGTTAAAGAAATTTTAGTTAATACAGATAGTGAAGGAAAGCAAAAAATTTTTGCAGTAAGAACTCAAAGAGAAGATATTAAATGTGATAAAGTTATTTTAGCAACTGGAGGATTAAGCTATCCTGCAACAGGTTCAACAGGTGATGGATATCAAATTGCATCAAAATTAGGACATACAATTGTTGATACAAGACCATCATTGGTTTCAATGACAGTTGAAGGAGAGTCACTTCATTATTGTCAAGAATTGCAAGGATTATCACTTAAAAATGTTACAATAAAATTATTTGAAAATGGAAAGAAAATATATGATGATTTCGGCGAAATGCTATTTACTCATTTTGGAATTTCAGGACCAATTGTTTTAAGTGCATCAGCTCATTTGGTTAGAAGTAAGATGAAAAATCCATATGCAGAGTTTGATTTAAAACCAGCACTTGATGATGCAAAACTTGATGATAGAATTTTAAGAGATTTCGAAAAATATAAAAATAAAGAATTAAAGAATGCATTAAATGATTTATTACCACAAGCAATGATTCCAGTAATTATTGAAAGAAGCGGAATTGAAGCAGAACGAAAAGTTAATTCAATTACTCGTGAAGAAAGATTAAAAATAATTGAACTATTAAAACATTTTAAAATTGAAATTTCAGGATTCGGTTCAATAAAAGAAGCAATAGTTACAGCTGGAGGAATTTCAGTTAAAGAAATTAATCCTAAAACAATGGAGTCAAAGCTAGTTGAAGGATTGTTCTTTGCAGGAGAAGTAATTGATGTTGATGCTTATACCGGTGGATTTAATTTACAAACAGCTTATTCAACAGGTTATACAGCAGGTTTAGATCAATAAAAATGGAAAGGAAAAATAATGCTAGATAAGTGTGAAATATGCCCACGTGATTGCAAAGTAAATAGATTAAATGGCCAGCTTGGTTTTTGTAAAGCTAGTGATAAGGTTAAAGTAGCACTAGTGTCAACGCACTATTTTGAAGAACCTTGTATAAGTGGAGTTCAAGGTGAAAATCAAAAAGGTTCTGGAACTATATTTTTTAGTAATTGCAATTTAAGATGTATGTTTTGTCAAAATCATGAGATTAGTCATGAAGGAAAAGGAATAGAAATTACAACAGATAGACTTGCTGAAATAATGATTGAGCAACAAGAGAGAGGAGTAAATAATATTAATTTAGTTACTCCAACAATATATGTTTTTCAAATAGTAGAAGCAATAAAAAAGGCAAAGGCAATGGGACTTCATATTCCTATTGTTTATAATACTTGTTCTTACGAAACAGTAGAAACAATTAAAATGCTTGATGGATTGATAGATATATATTTACCAGATCTTAAATATTATGCAGATAATATTGCTATAAAATATAGTATGGCACCTAATTATTTTGAACAAGCATCAGCAGTTATTAAAGAGATGCAAAGACAAGTTGGTGAAAATGTTTTTGATGAAAATGGAATTATGCAAAAAGGTATGATAATCAGACATTTAATTCTACCAAATCATATTCAAAATACAAAACATATTCTTAAATGGATAAAAGATAATTTACCTGATGGAACATATGTAAGTGTTATGGCACAATATTTTCCAACATATAAAGCAAAAGAAGATGAATCAATTAACAGAAAAATTAGTGCTAAAGAATATGCTGAAATTGAGAACTATTTAAGCGAATTGGAATTAGAAAATGGTTACATACAAGAACTTGGCAAACATGAGGAAGAATATGTTCCAAATTTTGATTTTAGCAATATTGAGAAGAAATAAGATTGGATGATAGAACTTAAATAGGATATGTTAATTGATTTTAGCTGTAATCAGAAGAAATAATGGCTAAAAAGCCTTAAAATATGGCATTATGTTAATAAAATATATTATATTTTTGTTACAACCCCTTGATTTTTCTTGAAAAAATTTGAATCCTCCTATATAATTAATTCGTTAGATTGCCAAAGAAATGGCGATTACAATTAATTCTTAAGGAGGAATTTTTTATTATGTCAGTTAGAGTTGCTATTAATGGATTTGGACGTATAGGACGTCTTGCATTTAGACAAATGTTTGGAGCAGAAGGATATGAAATCGTTGCTATCAATGATTTAACATCTCCAGAGATGTTAGCTTATCTTTTAAAACATGATTCTGCACAAAAAACATATGCTAAAGCAGATACAGTTTCAGCAGGAGAAGATTCAATTACAGTTGATGGACAAACAATCAAGATTTATGCAGAAAAAGAAGCTGCAAATCTTCCATGGGGAGAATTAAATGTTGATGTTGTTCTTGAATGTACAGGTTTCTATACATCTAAAGAAAAAGCACAAGCACATATTGATGCAGGAGCAAAGAAAGTTATTATTTCTGCACCAGCTGGAAATGATTTACCTACAATTGTTTTTGGTGTTAATGAAGGAATATTAAAACCAGAAGACCAAATTATTTCAGCTGCATCTTGTACAACAAACTGCTTGGCACCTATGGCAAATACATTAAATAAATATGCACCAATTCAATCAGGAATTATGTGCACAGTACATGCTTATACAGGAGATCAAATGCTTCTTGATGGACCACAAAGAAAAGGAAATTTAAGAAGATCAAGAGCTGCTGCAGTTAACATTGTACCTTCATCATCAGGAGCTGCTAAAGCTATTGGATTAGTTATTCCAGAATTAGATGGAAAATTAGTTGGAGCCGCACAAAGAGTTCCAGTTGCAACAGGATCAACAACATTATTAACAGCAGTTGTTAAAGGTGAAAATGTTACAGTTGATGGAATTAATGAAGCTATGAAAGCTGCTGCAAATGATTCATTTGGATATGATGCAGGAGAATTAGTTTCTTCAGATATTATCGGAGATACACATGGTGGTGTATTTGATCCAACACAAACAATGGTAGTTCCAATGGGAGATGGATTATTCGAAGTACAAGTTGTATCTTGGTATGACAATGAAAATTCTTATACATCACAAATGGTAAGAACAATAAAATATTTCGCTGAATTAAAATAATTAAAGTAGGCCTAGAGGTCCGATTCAGTTCGGACCTCTATATATATGATAAGGAGTTATAAAAAATGAATAAAGTTACAGTTAGAGAAATGGAATTAAAGGACAAGAAAGTTTTAATGAGATGTGACTTCAATGTTCCTTTAGATGAAAATTTAAATATAACAGATAAAACAAGAATTAAAGCTGCATTACCTACAATTAAGTATGTTTTAGATCAAGGAGCTAAATTAATTCTTTGCTCACATTTAGGAAGACCTAAGGGAGAAGTTAAGAAAGAATTTTCTTTAGCACCAGTTGCAAAAGAATTATCAGTTGAACTTGGAAGAGAAGTTAAATTAGCAAATGATATCGTTGGAGATTCTGCAAAAGCATTAACAGCTAACATGAATGCAGGTGATGTAGTTTTACTTGAAAACGTTAGATATGATGCAAGAGAAGAAGCAAATGATGAAGAATTTTCAAAAGAATTAGCAGAACTTGCTGAAGTATATGTAAATGATGCTTTCGGTACAGCTCATAGAGCACATGCTTCAACAGAAGGTGTATCAAAGTTTTTACCATCAGCTTGCGGATTCTTAATTGAAAAAGAATTAGAACAATTAGGAGACTCTTTAAATAATCCAGATAGACCATTTGTTGCTATCTTAGGAGGAAAGAAAGTTTCTGATAAAATTGGTGTAATCAATTCTTTATTAGACAAAGTTGATACATTAATTATTGGTGGAGCTATGGCTTACACATTCTTTAGAGCTCAAGGATTTTCAACAGGAAAATCATTAGTTGAAGAAGATAAGATTGAATTAGCAAAAGAATTACTTGCTAAAGCTGAATCAAAAGGAGTTAAATTATTACTTCCAGTTGATACAACTTGTGGAAAAGAATTCGATGAAAACACAGAAATATTAGTAGTTAAGAGTAATGAAATTCCTGATGATTGGGAAGGATTTGATATTGGACCTGCATCAGTTGAATTATATAAAGAAGTTCTTTCAACTGCAAAAACAGTTTTATGGAATGGACCAGTTGGTGTATTTGAATTAACTCCATTTGCTGTTGGAACAAATGAAATAGCTAAATGCTTAGCTGAATTAACAGATTGCAAAACTATTATTGGTGGTGGAGATTCTGCAGCAGCTGTTACAAAAGCAGGACTTGCTGATAAAATGACACATATTTCAACAGGTGGTGGAGCTTCACTTGAATTTATTGAAGGAAAAGTTTTACCAGGAATTGAATGTATTCCAAATAAATAATTTTAGGAGTTTAGTATGAGAAGAAAAGTAGTAGCAGGAAACTGGAAAATGAATATGCTTCCAGATGCAACAATGTCAGTACTTGAAGAATTACAAACATTAGTTGAAGGAGCAAATGCAGAAGTTGTTGTTTGCGTTCCTTTCACAGATTTAAATTATGCATATTATGCAACACAAGAAAAGAAAACAGTTCATATCGGTGCTCAAAACATGCACTGGGAAGAAAGTGGAGCATATACTGGAGAAATTTCACCAGATATGCTTAAAGCAATTAATTGTGAATATGTAATTATTGGTCATTCAGAAAGAAGACAATATTTTGCAGAAACAGATGAAACAGTTAATAAAAAAATCAAAGCAGCATTAGCTCATGATTTAAAACCAATAGTATGTGTTGGTGAAACATTAGAACAAAGAGAAGCAGGAGAAACAGTTAATGTTATTACATCTCAAATTCATAATGCTTTTGAAGGATTAGAAGCAAAAGATTTAGAAAATGTAATTGTTGCATATGAACCTATATGGGCTATTGGTACTGGGAAAACAGCTACTAGCACAGAAGCTAATGATGCAATTAAAGAAATTAGAAATCAAATTGAAAAAGATTTCTCAACAGGTGACCTTCCAATTTTATATGGAGGATCAGTAAAACCTGAAAATGCAAAAGAATTATTTACAACATCAGACATAGATGGAGGCCTTGTAGGGGGAGCAAGTTTAAAAGCTGATGTATTTAGTAAAATTGTAAATTATGACAAATAGAATTAAAACAAAATAAAAGAGGAACATAAAAATGGAAAAAAGAGTAACAATGCTAATGATATTAGATGGTTTTGGAATTAATGATAATCCAGAAGGAAATGCTATAGCTAATGCAAAGAAACCTAATATCGACAAGTTAATGATGACATGTCCAATGTCAAAAGTTTCTGCAAGTGGAGCAGCGGTTGGATTACCAGATGGACAAATGGGAAACTCAGAAGTTGGTCATACAAATATTGGAGCAGGAAGAATTATATATCAAGACTTAACAAAGATAACAAAATCAATTGAAGACGGTGATTTTTTCAGCATTCCTGAATTTGTTGATGCAGTTGAATCTGCAAAAAACAATAATAAATCACTACACATTATAGGATTAGTATCTGATGGTGGAGTTCATAGTCATCAAAGACATTTATATGCATTACTTGAATTAGCAAAAAGAAGAGGAATGGAAAACAACGTTTTTGTTCATTGTTTAATGGATGGAAGAGACACGCTTCCATCAGCTGGTGAAGGATATATTCAACAACTTGAAGAAAAAATGAAAGAAAAAGGTGTTGGAAAAATCGCAACAATCAGTGGTAGATATTATGGAATGGATAGAGATAACCGATGGGAAAGAGAAAAGAAAGCATATGATGCAATGGTTTTAGGAGTTGGCGAAAAAGCTAATTCTGCACAACAAGTTATGGAAAACTCTTATCAAAAAGAAGTTTTTGATGAATTTGTTGTTCCAACAGTAATTTATAATGGAGAAAAACCAGTTGCTACAATAGAAGATGGAGATTCAGTTATTTTCTTTAACTTTAGACCAGATAGAGCAAGACAAATTACAAGAGCTTTTGTTGATCCTGAATTTAAAGAGTTTGAAACAAAGAAAATGAATTTGAATTTTGTTTGTATGACTGAATATGATGAATCAATTCCTAATGTTAAGATTGCATTTAAAGATGAATCAATCAAAAATACATTTGGCGAATACATTAGCAATAATGGAAAAACTCAATTAAGAATTGCTGAAACTGAGAAATATGCGCATGTTACATTCTTTTTTAATGGTGGTAGAGAAGAACCATATGAAGGAGAAGATAGAATATTAGTTAATTCACCAAAGGTTGAAACTTATGATATGAAACCTGAGATGAGTGCATATGAAGTTACAGAAAATGTTTTAAAAGCAATTAATGAAGAAAAATATGATGCAATAGTGTTAAACTTTGCAAATGCAGATATGGTTGGACATACAGGAAATTTCGAAGCAGCTGTAGCAGCTATTGAAGCTCTTGATGAATGTGTTGGAAAAATTGTTGATGCTATTAAAAAACATAATGGTACATTATTAATTACTGCTGACCATGGTAATTCTGAACAAATGATTGACTATAAAACAGGAGATCCATTTACACAACATACAACAAATTTAGTACCATTAATTTTAGTAAATAAAGAAAATGCAAAATTAAAAGATGGAAGACTTTGCGACTTAGCACCTACAATGATTGATATTATGGGACTTGATAAACCAGCAGAAATGGCTGGCGAAAGTCTATTAGTTAAAGAATAATTAGTTAGTCAAAAAATTAATTTAAAGCGATAAATAATTAATTGGAAAAATAGATTAATTGAAAAGCAATAAATTATTTAAAAGTAAATTTATTAATTTAAAGGATTAATATAATGCAAAAGATTATAAAAAAAGTTATTATTTTATTATTTGCAATTATAGTTTGTTTAATGTTAACAAATGTTTCATTTGCAGAAGAAAATAATGAAAATAATTTCGTAATTGAAAATTTTGAAGTTGAACTAAATGTTAGAGAAGACAACAAAGTTGAAGTTAAAGAAATTATAGATGTTAAGTTTTTAAAACAGGATAGCCATGGAATATACAGGGCAATTCCAATATGGGATAAATATACTGGCAATGATGGAAAAACTATAGATAAAAGAACAAAAATAACAGATTTTAAATGTGATGGTGAAGATATAAAAGATGAATCTTCAGCAACAATGTTTAGAGTAAAAATAGGCAATCCAGATAGAATAGTTCCAGAATATAAAACTTATAATATTTCTTATACTTATGATTTTGGAAAAGACAACTATACTGACAGAGATGAATTTATATTCAATGCATTTGGAGATTCATTAAATGGAGGAGTTCCTTATGGAAAAATTACTTTAAAATTTGCAAAGGGTTCCTCTAGTGAAACAATTAATAAAATCAGCAAAGAAAAATTATCTATATGGAAAGATAAATATAGGAAAGAAAATATTTATGAAAATGGAAAAAATAATGATACTCAAACTTCAGTAACAGTAACTGATGATGGTATTGTTATAAATTTAACCAACATAACAGGATCAATAACTACAGAGGTTATATTAGATCAAGGATATTTTACTAATGTAGGAGACACATACGATAATAATTCAATGATTTTATGTTTCATAATAATATTGATTGCTGTTTCTTCAATTGTAGTTTGGTTCTTTATTGGAAAAGATAATAAGATTGAAAAAAGTAAAAATATTTATTATCCACCAGACAACTTAGATCCAGCATATATAGGAGTTGTTTTAGGAAACATAGTAACATATAATCAATATAATGCACTTACTGTTTCATTAGCTTCAAAAGGATATATAAGTATCGCTAGAGATCCAAAAGATAAAAATAATTTTTTTGTAAAAAAATTAATAGATATAAATAAACCATTACCAAATGGAATTAAAGAATTATCTGAAAATGAGAAACTTATATATGAATCTATGTTTAGAGGAAATGAAGTTATTATTAGTTTAAAAGATAATAAAATAGATGAAAAGAAATTAGAACAAATAAATAAAAATACTGCAAAATTTAGAGAAAAAATAATTGAAAAGAAATCTTCGATTATACAAATTATTTATACGGTTCTTTCATTAATATCTGTAATTATTTATTTAATAGCATTCTTTGCAATTAAAGATATGAATCCAGAACATAATTATATTTATATAATTACATTTATTATGGTAATAGTTGAAATTGTATTTACATTTTTAATAGAAAAGAGAACTTCTTATGGCGATAAATTAACAGGTAAAATTATGAGCTATAAAGAGTTTCTTAAAAGTTTCAACAAAGAACAATGTGAAAAATTATTAAAAGAAAATCCAAAATATTTTTACGAAACATTACCTTATACCTATGTGTTAGGCGTTTCAAAAAATTGGTTAAAAGAAATAAATACATACCCTGATTTAGCAAGGTATTGTAATGTTACTTATTTTCAAAATTTAACAGTGTTTTTAGCATATCAATGTATTTTTACAAACAGCACATCAAACTATGGTGGCGGTTCAGGCGGTAGTTTTGGCGGACTAGGTGGATCTAGCGGAGTAGGTTCATGGTAAAAAAGAAAGGAGGAATTGAATGAGTCAAGTTAATGATTTATATAAAGATATTCAAAACCTCCTTTATAAACTAGTTCCTGAAAAATTTAAAAAGTTATATTTATATGCATCTATTATAAATGGTAAAAATGGCGAAATGTTTTTTTACTATTTTCCAAAAACAATTTTAAAGTCAAATGCAATTAATTGCTATGATATTCCTGATAAATTTGGAATAGACGAAAATATTTATAATGAAAATTTAAATAGTTTATTTAATTTGATTAGACAACTATATGCAATACAAAAAGGAACTTGGACTAACATAACTATTAAATTTGAAGGAAGAACATTTACTGTAGAATATCACTTTAATGATTTAGTAAATTCAAATTATTCGGATAGTGAAAGAAGAATAATTTGGTGCAATAAATATTTAAATATTCCTAATGAAAAATTTAGTAGGGCTGAGAAAAAGTTGATTGAAAACTATATTGAAGAAAGTACAAAAAAGCCTATAATTTATACAGAAGAACTTGAACATAGTTCAATTTTCGAAGATGAAGATGAAGAAGAATAAGAAAAAATAATAAACTACCTAAATGTAAAAAAATTGGTAGTATATATTGGGGTATAGCCAAGTGGTAAGGCAGGGGACTCTGACTCCTCGATGCGTGAGTTCGAATCTTACTACCCCAACCAATATAATTAAAACATTACAAATATAAACACAATATAAATATAAATAATATATTTAATAATAGAAGGAGAAAAAAATGATTTGTCCAAATTGTAAAAATAGTATTCAAGATTATCCAGATTATTGTCCATTTTGTGGAACAAATTTTAAACAACAAGGAGCACCACAAGTTAATGCACAAGGAATGCCAGTAAACCAAGTAAACCCAAATGTAATACCTGGTGAAGAACAAGGATTTGTAGATGTAGTTATTCAAAGAAGAAATGCATTTGCAGGATCTGCTGTAACAGTACATATATTAGTTGATGAAGTTGAGATTGGTCAATTAAAAAATGGTCAATATGCTCAATATAGAATTCCATGTGGAACACGTAAAGTTGTATTAAAAACATATAGTACATATGATGGATATTTAGTTACATTCCAAAATGATTGTAGAAATATGAGAATTGAAATTGGAATGCAAATGGGATTTTGGAATGGAAGTGTTGCAATGTATTCAGTTACAAAAGAATACGATAATCAACCACCAGTTGGTATTCCAAAAGTAGAAAATTAGTAACAGTAATCAATAAGAGCTAATGGGAAACATTTCTCATTAGCTTTTTATAAGAATAGGAGAAAAAATGTTTAGCAAAAAAGATATTTCGAGAGATGAATTCCAACTATTTGGAAAGCAAGCAAAATGTGGATATGACTGGTGGTGGCATTCATTCACTGCTATCGATGAAGAAAGTAATGTGAAAAAACAATTCTTTCTAGAATTTTTTACTTGTAATCCTAAGTTAGGTGGAGATAAACCTATTTATGGACAAATTCCAAGAAATCAAAAGTACGGAGTAAAACCTTCATATTTAATGATAAAAGTTGGAACTTGGGGAGAAAATAAAAAACAACTTCATAGATTTTTTGGATGGAACAAGGTTGAAATTAAAGCGAAAAAACCTTTTAGCATAAAAGCAGATGATTGCTATTTATCAGAAACTGAAACTTATGGAAAAGTAAGTGTTACAAAAGAAGAATCTGAAGAACATAAAGAATACATGAGTGATTATGGAACAATAGAATGGAACCTTAAAATAAATAAAATCATTCCATACAATGTAGGTTATGGTGCAGGAAAATTATTTAGAAAAATTCAAGCATTCGAAATGTTTTGGCATGCAGAAGGAATGAAAACCGAATTTTCAGGAGAAATCATACTAGATGGAAAAAAATATAAAGTAGTAGCAGAAGAATCAAATGGCTATGCTGATAAAAACTGGGGCAAAGATTTTACATCACCATGGGTATGGTTATCAACAAATAATTGTTATAGTAAAAAATATGATAAGAAACTAGAAAACACAGTTTTTGACATAGGTGGAGGAAAACCTAAAGTTGGACCAATTTCTTTAAATAGAAAGTTATTATCAGCAATGTATTATGAAGGAAAATGTTTTGAGTTTAACTTCTCAAAATTTTGGACTTTTTGTAGAACAAAATTTGAGTGTCATGAAACAGACAGTCAAATTGTATGGCATGTTGAACAAAGAACATGGAACAATAAAATGATTACAGATATAACTTGTGAAAAGAAAGATATGATATTAATCAATTATGAATCACCTAAAGGCGAGAAAAAATATTCGAAATTATGGAATGGTGGCAACGGAAAAGGAATTATTAAACTTTATAGAAAAGGCCAATTAATTGATGAAATTGAAGTAGATTTAGGTTGTGAATATGGAGAGTTTGATACCGAACTATAAAACTATTTACAAAAAGCCTTAAAAATAGTACAATTGAAGGACTTATGGATAAAATAAACGAATTAACAAAAATGCAAAAGGATGAAGAAAAAATTCTTTTGGCTAAAGTGAATGATAAATTGAAATTCTGTATTGCTAGAAATAGACCTGAAAATACAGATTTTCTTGATTTGTCTGAACAAGCAAGCGTATACAATTTATTGGAAAATAGAAGATGTGATAAAATTTCTATGTTTGGTGGATATGCAGAAGCTGAACGTAAAATTTTATTTGCATTACCTGAAGAAATAGAATTTTCTGATAAAATTTACAACCAAGTTTTAAAAGTTTTTAGAATTACTCTTCCAAAAGACCAATGGGGAACATACGAACACAAAACCTATTTAGGTGCTTTGATGAAATTAGGAATGAAGAGAGAAAAAATAGGGGATATTTTAGTTAGAAATGATGGCGCTGATATTATAATAATGTCTGAAGTAGAAAAGTTTTTAACTCAAAATATTAATGGTTTAACTAGATTTCAAAAAGCTAAGATAGAAGTAAAAAATATAGATGAATTAATATATATAGAACCTAAAAAAGAAATATTAAAAATAAATGTTCCATCTATGAGACTTGATTGTTTAGTAGGTGAACTTGCGAGATGTTCTAGAAATGATGCAGTTGATTTAATAAATCAAGAAAGAGTATTTGTTAATTTTAAAGAAGAATTAGTCGGAAGCAAACAAATTAAAGAAGGATCATATATAACAATTCGCGGTAAAGGTGGAAGATTTAAAATTAATAAAATTATAGGAACTTCTAAAAGCGGAAGAATCAACGTAGAAGTAGAACATTAAAAATATTGTGAAAATAAATATATTAATCTTACTAAGATAGAAATATTAATATTAACTATAAAATAAATAAAATAGGTATATTAAAGAAAGGGAAAGATGAAAGCAAAGTTTATTACATTAGGATGCAAAACAAATCAATATGAATCTAATGCAATGGAACAAAGTTTCAAAAAAGATGGAATTGAAATTTTGCCAAGTGATAGTAGTGAATCAGCTGATATTTGTGTAGTAAACACATGTAGTGTTACAAATGTTGCTGAGAGAAAATCAAGACAAATGCTTAGACGTGAAAAACAACAAAATCCAGAAGCAATTGTTGTTGCTTGTGGATGTTATGTTCAGGTTTCTCAAAAGGAAGTAGAAGAAATGCCTGAAGTTGATATTGTAATTGGCATCAATGAAAAAAATCATATTTTAGAAATTGTTAAAGAATACATTGCAAATAGAAATGAAAAATCTAGAGTTTCTGATGTAATGCATAAGCAGGGCTTTGAAGATTTTGGAACAACAACATACACAGAGCTAAACAGAGCTGTAATAAAAATTCAAGATGGTTGTGATAGATTTTGCACATATTGTATTATTCCTTATGCTAGAGGAAAAGTAAGAAGCAGAAATCCACACAATGTTTTAAAAGAAATAGAAGAGATATCAAAAACAGGTATTAAAGAAATTGTTCTTACAGGAATTCATATTGCATCATATGGAAAAGATTTTTCAAAAGAAGAGGGAGAACAATATAGAAAAGATTTTGGATACGATAATGATTATCCAGAATTTGATCCAAGAGAAGATTTAACATCTGGAGCATTCAGATTAATTGATTTGATAGAACAAATTAACAAAATAGATACAATTGAGAGAATTAGAATTGGATCAATTGAACCTAAATGGGTTAATGAAGATTTAATTACAAGATTAGTTAAATGCGAAAAAATCTGCGACCATTTTCATTTATCACTTCAAAGTGGATGTAATGAAACACTAGAAAGAATGAAGAGAAGATATACAACAGAAGATTTTAGAAATGCTGTAACTCTATTAAGAAAGGCATTTCCTAAAGTTGCATTAACAACAGATATTATAGTTGGTTTTCCAGGAGAAACAGATGCAGAGTTTGAAAAAACATATAAATTTTTAGATGAAATTAAATTTTATAAAATGCATATTTTTAAATATTCACCAAGAAGAGGAACAATTGCGGAAAACTTACCTAATCAAATTGATGGAACAATCAAAGAAGAAAGAAGTAAGAAATTAATTGAGTTATCAGATAAAAATGAGAATGATTATAATAAAGAATTAATTGGAAAATCAATTGATATCTTATTTGAAGA
The DNA here is from genome assembly GCA_045643205.1 of Clostridia bacterium. Classification (GTDB taxonomy): domain Bacteria; phylum Bacillota; class Clostridia; order TANB77; family CAG-508; genus CAG-793. The sequence goes on from JAZUKI010000001.1 coordinate 37,974, forward strand.
AAGAGAAGGTAAATACTTTAAAGGTCATTCAACTAACTATGTTTTAGTTAAAGTTGAAACCAAGGAAAATCTAGAAAATCGAATCTTACCAGTAGAAATTCTTGATACTAAAAATCTAGAAACTATTGGAAAAATTTAGAAAAAATGCTATAATCAATACATATTCCAAACAAAAAGAGAAGGATCATGAATTATATTTTAAAAGACTTTGTTTCAACAAAGGTTTATGAGAATCTTAAAGGTTTGGAAAAAGAATATTTCCAAGCCAATAATAAAAAATACAGGTACCCGGTAGTTTTATCGGGTCTTGTTGGCGTGTCAAAGGCTATGCTTGGAAGTGCATTAAATATTGATAACAAAGAAAAAGTAGTTATAGTAACTTACAATGAATTACAAGCAAGAGAATTATTAAAAAATATTTTATACTTTACAGATGATGTTGATTTCTTTCCAAAGAGGGAAATATCAATTTATGATTACGATGCTGAAAGTAATGAAATAGAATTTGACAGAATAGCTGTTTTAAATAAGATACATAAAAACAAAGCTAAAATCATAGTTACTACAATCGAAGCATTAATGCAAAATTTAATTGCAGAAAATTCACTTTATGAAAATTCTATCAACTTTAAAGTTGGGGACGAAGTGGACATAGAAAAGATTAAAAATATTTTAATTAATTTAGGATATGAGAGATCAGATTTAACTGAAGCTAGAGGTCAATTTAGTATTAGAGGAGATATCATAGATATTTCTCAAAGCGAAACAGTAGGCATAAGAATTGAACTTTGGGGAGATACAATAGATAGCATTAGAGAATTTAACTTACAAAATCAAAGATCTGTTGAGAACATTGATAAGTGCGAAATTTTACCTATGTCTGAAAAAATTATTGATTCACCTTTATCTGTAGTTGCTGATAGAATCGAACAGGCAGTAGCACATGATATTTTAAAATCGACAGAGAACATAAATAAAGATGTTGAAGAAATTAGAAATGGTGATTATAGAAATAAAATCGATAGATATTTTGATAGATTTTATATAAATCAATCTAATTTATTAGACTATTTAAAAGACTTTAAAATTTTAGTTGACGAACCAGAAAAAATTAAGCAAAGAATTGAATCAATTCAATTAGATAATGAAAATTTAATTAAAGAACTAATTGAAAAAGGCAAAGCTGTTCCTGATGTTTTATATAGTGAAAATAAATATATTTACAACTTTGAAAATTATGATAATGTCATTTATATAAAAGAAGCGGATAGCAATTTTAATAGTTTTAAATACAAAGAAAATAATTCTTTTACTAGCGATAATCTTAAAGGTATCAATGATGAAATTGTAAGATATATAAAAGATAAAAGAAAAGTTATCATTTTGACAGGTTCAGTTGAGGGCCAAAACAAAGTAGCAAAATTAATAGAAAATTCAACTAAGGTTGAAAGTTTAGATGGAGTAAAGGCTAGTCCATCTAGTATATTTGTGTGCACTGGAGCACTTACAACAGGTTTTATAAATGAAGAAACAGGAATTGTTGTTTTAAGTAACGAGGAATTTTTTTCAGCTAGAAAGAAACATTTAAGATCAAATATAAAATCATTTAATGAAGGTTCAAAAATTGTTTTTGCAGACCTTAATGTAAATGATTATGTTGTTCATAGAAAATATGGTATAGGTGTTTTTACAGGTGTAAAAACAATAGAAGTAGACGGCATTACAAAAGATTTCATTGGAATTCAATATAGAGGAGGAGATGCTTTATATGTTCCAACAACAAACTTGGATAATGTCAGAAAATATATTGGTGGCGAAGGAAGTCTTAAGTTAAATAAACTTGGAACAAAAGAATGGGCAGATACAAAAGCTAAAGTTAAAGGAAACTTAAGAAGTGTTGCTAAAGAATTAATTGAACTTTATGCAAGAAGAGAAAATTCAAAAGGTTTTGCATTTAGCGAAGATACACCTTGGCAAAAAGAATTTGAAGAAAGTTTTCCATACTCAGAAACTGATGATCAGTTAAGATGTATTGCTGAAGTAAAGAAAGATATGCAAAACGCTAAACCAATGGATAGATTGCTATGTGGAGATGTTGGATATGGAAAAACAGAAGTAGCTTTAAGAGCAGCATTTAAAGCTGTTATGGATGGAAAGCAAGTTGCATATTTAGCACCAACAACAATTTTAGCAAACCAACAATATGAAGAATTTGTTGAGAGAATGCAAGCATATCCAATTAGAATAGAACTTCTTAATAGATTTAGAACTGCAAAACAACAAAAAGAAACAGTTGAAAAACTAAAACGTGGTGAAGTTGATGTAGTAGTTGGAACTCATAGATTATTAAGTAAAGATGTTGAATTTAAAGATTTAGGATTGTTAATAGTTGATGAGGAACATAGATTTGGAGTTAAAGCGAAAGAAAAGATAAAAGAGTACAAAGCAACAGTTGATGTTTTAACAATGACTGCAACTCCAATTCCACGTACATTACAAATGTCTATAGTTGGTATTAGAGATATGTCTGTTATTTATGAACCACCTATGAATAGAAAACCAGTTCAAACTTATGTACTTGAATATGACAAAGAAATTATAAGAGAAGCAATAACAAAAGAACTTGAAAGAGGCGGTCAAGTTTTCTATATATTCAATAATGTAGAGCACATGCCTAGTAAGGCTCAAGAAATTATTAATATGATTCCAGAAGCAAAAGTTGATTTTGCAAATGGACAAATGACTGGAAATCAAATTGAAGAAATAATGCAAAATTTCATAGAAAATAAGACTAATGTTTTAGTTTGTACAACAATTCTTGAATCTGGAATAGATATTCCAAATGCAAATACTATTATTGTTGAAAATGCTGATAGATTTGGATTAGCACAACTTTACCAAATAAGAGGTAGAGTTGGTAGAAGTAATCGCCAAGCATATGCATACATTACATATAGAAAAGATAGAATGATGAATGAAGATGCTTCAGCAAGATTAAAAGCAATAAAAGAATTTACTGAATTTGGTTCAGGTTTCAAAATAGCAACACGTGATCTTCAAATTAGAGGAGCAGGAAGTTTATTTGGTGAAATTCAATCAGGTCATATGGAACAAGTTGGTTATGATATGTATAACCGTTTGCTACAGGAAGTTGTTAAAGAAATGAAAGGCGAAAAAATAGAAGAAGAGCCTGAAGAAGAAATTACAATTGATATTAATTTATCTGCATATATTCCAGGAAATTATATAGAAAATGCATCTCAAAAAATTGAGGTCTATCAAGATATAGCTAATTGTACTAGTGAAGAAGATATTAAAAATGTTATCGACGAAATAAAAGATAGATATGGTGTTTTACCAAAAGAAGTTGAGAATTTACTTGAAATTGCAAGAATTAAAAATTTATGTAGAGATAAAAAAATTATTAAGATTCAACAAAAACAAAGTAACATTGTTTTCACATTAAAAGAGTTTAATAATGACAAAGCTGTTGATTTAATAAAACGTTATGGACATCAAATAAGATTTTCACCAGGAGTAACACCTTATTTAACTTTAAAGCCGGATAATAAAAATTTAATTGAAGAGATAAAAGAATTTATTAATATTATTTAATACGCAATAAAATAAAAAATAAGATAGTAAAAAATGAGCTATTGAAAAATAAAATATTGAAAAACAGAAGGAGGCTAAAATGATTATAACAAGCAAAGATAATGAGACTATAAAATCAATTAAAAAGTTAAAAGAAAAAAAGTATAGAACTAATAGTTTTATAGTTGAAGGAATTAAAATGGTAAAAGAATCTTTAGAACAAGCAGAAGTAGAAAAAGTAATTGTAAGTGAAACTTTTTCAAATTCAGATGATTTCAAAAGTTTTAATTGCAATACTTTCAAAAAAAATAATTTTGATGAAACAAAATTAATCATTGCTTCAGATAAAGTTTTCGAAGAATTAACTGATGTTATAACACCACAAGGAATAATTGCAGTAGTTAGTAAAAAATCAAATACAGAAATTGATTATAACGATGAATTTATTTTAGCTCTTGATGGAATTCAAGATCCAGGAAATTTGGGAACAATTATAAGAACAGCAGATAGTGCAAATATCAAACAAATAATTGTTTCTAAGGCAACTGTTGATGCATATTCTCCTAAAGTTGTTAGAAGTACAATGGGTGGGATTTTCAGAACAAAAGTAATTGAAGTTGAAAATTTAGCAGAAACTTTAAATAAATTTAAAAGCAATGGATATAAAGTTATAACAACAGAACTAAGTGCAAAAAAATCAATTTATGATATAGATTATCAAAAATCAGTTGTTGTTATAGGAAACGAAGCAAATGGCGTAACTGAAGAAGTAAGTAAAGAGGCTACAGAAAAAGTAATTATTCCTATGCTAGGAAGTACTGAAAGTTTAAATGCAGCTGTTGCTACTAGTATTATAATTTATGAAAATGTAAGACAAAAATTACAAAAATAAGTATACAAAAGTAAAAATATATGTTAGAATATTTCTCACCTAAGGGTAAGCAGTATCACACTCCGGGTAAAAAAATTATAGCCAAATGGCACAGGAGGGTTTACGAAATGAAAGAGAAACAAAAGAAGCAGCGGCGGTTAGCAACAATGGTATCTGAACCAAAAGAAATTGCCAAATTAATGGCAAATGGAAATGAAAAGACTAAGATTTTTCTTGTAGAGTACATGAAAAAGTCTGAAGAAAATAAACTTTGGATAGATGTACTTGATATGTATGAAATTTATGGAGAAGATATTTTAATTCTCTATGAAACGTGTTGCAGCTCCGATCAGGATTTATTTAGTACAATTTTGTTGTATATAGATAATCAAAGTTTTGGAACATTTCTCGAACAGCGTAGAATGCTAAAAAAAATCATAAAGGATAAAGAAGTTTTTTTAGCAAGCTAAACGTAAAAAAAGTAGTTTAATTTAACAAACTTTCTTCCATCTGCAAAGATGGAAGTTTTTTTATGCCTAAAATCATTAAATTTGGCAAGTTTAAAAAAAGCATTTACACATACTGGAATACTTGAAAAAACTAGTCTAAAAGGGTATAATATACAAGTACATTTTTGCCCGCTTTTGGGCGATAAGAGGAGCATAAATATTATGTATAGAAATCATAATTGTGGAGAATTAAATATTAAAAACGTAGGAGAAACAGTTCAACTTGCTGGATGGGTTCAAAGAATTAGAAATCTTGGATCTATGCAATTTGTAGACTTAAGAGATCAATTTGGAATTACTCAAATTGTTGTTTCTTCTGATGCAATAAAGAAAGATATGGAAAACGTATATCCTGAAACAGTTATAAGTGTTACAGGTTCTGTTGTTGAGCGTTCTAATAAGAATGATAAAATGGCAACAGGAGAAATTGAAATTAATGCTGAAAAAATTGAAGTCTTAGGTAAATGTAAAAATGTTTTACCTTTTGAAGTTAATTCTGAAAAAGTTGATATTAACAATGTTAGAGAAGATTTAAGACTTCAATATAGATATATAGATTTAAGAAATGACAGAATTCATAATAGTATTTTATTAAGATCAAAGATAATTAAGATGCTTAGAGATGAGATGGAGAAAAAGGGATTTCCAGAAATTCAAACACCAATTTTAGCTAACTCATCACCAGAAGGAGCTAGAGATTATTTAGTACCTAGTAGACTTCATGCTGGAAAATTCTATGCATTACCTCAAGCACCACAACAATTTAAACAATTATTAATGATTAGTGGCTTTGATAAATATTATCAAATAGCACCATGTTTTAGAGATGAGGATCCAAGAGCAGATAGAGCTCCAGGTGAATTTTATCAATGGGATATGGAAATGGCATTTGCTACTCAAGATGATGTTTTTGCAGTTGTTGAAGATATTATGCCAAGAGTATATGAAAAATTTACTACATGGACAGTTGATAAAGCACCATTTATTAGAATTCCATATGCTGAAGCAATGGAGAAGTATGGTATTGATAAACCAGATTTAAGAAATCCATTAATAATTACAGATGTTACAAAGTCATTTGAAAATTCTGAGTTTAAGGCATTCCAAGGAAAAACAGTAAAATGTATTATTGTTCCTAACGGAAATGAACAAGGAAGAAAATTCTTTGATAATATGGAAGAGTTTGCAAAATCAGCTAGTGTTGGAGCTAAAGGACTTGCATGGGTAAAGGAAGATGCTGAAGGTGTTCTAGCTGGAGGAATTAGTAAGTTTATTACTGATGCTATGAAAGAAGAAATTGGATTAAAACCAAATGATGCTGCATTCTTTGTTGGAGATGAATTTAGAAAAGCTCAAAAAATTGCTGGATTAGTAAGAATTGAGTTAGGTAAGAGATTAGAATTAATAGAGAAGAATGTTTACAAATTCTGTTGGATAGTTGATTTCCCAATGTATGAGTACAATGAAGATGAAGATAAGATTGACTTCAACCATAATCCATTCTCAATGCCACAAGGAGGAATGGAAGCATTAGAAAATATGGATCCACTTGATATTGTTGCATACCAATATGACTTAGTTTGCAACGGATATGAAGTTGCTTCAGGAGCTGTTAGAAATCATAATCCAGAAATTATGGTTAAAGCTTTTGAAATAGCAGGATATAAAGAAGAAGAAGTTAAGAAGAGATTTGGAGCTTTATATACAGCATTCCAATATGGTACACCACCACATGCTGGTATAGCACCTGGTCTTGATAGAATGGTAATGTTAATTGCTGATACAGATAATATTAGAGAAGTAATTGCATTCCCTAAGAATAAGAAAGCAAGAGATGTTATGATGAATGCTCCAAGTATTGTAACAGATGCACAATTAAAAGATGTTCATATTGCAGTTACAGAGATTGAAGATGATACAGAAGGTGAGAATTAGTTTTTATAGTTATTATAAATTTTTATGAGTATCATGAATTTTTATAGTTATTATGAATTTTTACAACATTATTGAGGAGTTAAAATGGAAGAAACCGACTATGATGTAGTTATTTTAGGAGCTGGTCCTGCAGGAATATCAGCTGGATTATATGCATTCAGAGGAGGATTAAAAACATTAGTATTAAATAATCCTGCTTCTGGCTCTGCACTTAGTCAAGCTCATTTGATTTCAAATTACTATGGTTTCCCTGATGGAATAAAGGGCGATGATTTATTTAATAATGGAATCAAGCAAGCAAAAAATCTTGGAATTGAAGTTAGAGATGAAGAAGTAATTGATTTATCAATTTTTTCTGATAATGTGTTTTTGGTAAAAACAGCCGAAAACGAATATTCAACAAAAGTTATTATTATTGCTCTTGGCGACAAGAAACAAAAACCTAATATTGAAGGTATTGATAAATATACTGGCAGAGGCGTGAGTTATTGTGCAGTATGTGATGGATTTTTCTATAAAGAAAAAGATGTTGCAGTAATAGGAAATGGAAAATATGCACTTAATGAAATTGAACATCTTAAGAATATTGTTGGTTCAGTAAAATTATTTACAAATGGTGAAGAAATAAATTTTGACAAAGATGATAATTTGATAATTGATACAAGAAAAATTAAATCAATATCTGGTGATAATAAAGTGGAAACAGTTAATTTCACAGATGAAAATTCAGAAAAGATTGATGGAATTTTTATTGCTATAGGAACAGCAAGTGGAAATGATTTAGCTACCAAGATGGGAATTTTGATGGATAATGAAACAATTGTAGTTAATGAAAAAATGGAAACCAATGTTCCAGGAATATATGCTTGTGGCAATATCACCGGTGGTTTACTTCAAGTAAACAAGGCAGCATATGAAGGAGCACAAGCAGGTTTGAATGCAATAAAGTATATTACAAAACACTAATTTAATTGAATATAATATTGCCGTTATGGTATAAATTTATTAGGAGAATTTTAATGAAAAACATTAAGGATTATAACCTAGATGCATTAAAAGAAGAACTTGTAAGTTTAGGCGAAAAAGGTTTTCGTGCTGAACAAATATTTAAGTGGTTATATGTTGATAAGGCAAAGTCTTTTGATGAAATGACTAATCTTTCATTAGATTTAAGAAATAAGCTTAAAGAAAATTATAATATTTGTGATTTTTCAATTGAAAGAAAGTTAGTTTCAAAAGATGGAACAATTAAATATCTTTTTGGTTTGGGTGATGGAAATGCAATTGAATCAGTTATGATGGAATACAAATATGGAAAAACAGTATGTGTTTCAACTCAAATAGGATGTAAAATGGGATGCAAATTTTGTGCATCAACAGGAGCTCAATTTGTTAGAAGTTTAACTTCAGGTGAGATTGTAGAGCAAATAATTAAAATTGAGCAAGATACAGGTGAGACAATTTCAAATGTTGTATTTATGGGAATTGGCGAGCCAATGGATAATTTTGAAAATGTTATGAATGCAATAGGCATTTTAAACAATCAAAAAGGACTAAACATAGGAGCAAGACATATTGGTGTAAGTACTAGTGGTGTTGTTCCAAAAATTAGAGAATTTGCAGATAAAGATGTTCAATGTACATTAGCAATATCTTTACATAGTGCAAATAATGAAACTCGTTCAAGTATGATGCCAGTTAATAATGCATATCCAATTGAAGAATTAATGGATGCTTGCAAATATTATATGGATAAGACAAATAAACGTATTTCTTTTGAATATGCATTAGCAAGAGATAATAATGACAACTTGAAAGATGCTGAAGAATTAACAAATTTACTTAAGACAAAGCTAGGGTATTTAAATTTAATTCATGTAAATTTAATTCCTATTAATAAAATTGAAAATGGAAATTATGATCAATCTTCATTAGAAAACATTATGAAGTTTAGAGATTATTTAAATGATCACGGTATCACAGCAACTATTAGAAGAGAACTAGGATCTGATATTAGTGCGGCATGTGGTCAATTACGTAGACAGAACTTAAAATAAAGGAGGCACTATGGTGCAAGCGTTTGCAACATCAGATGTTGGAAAAGTGCGAGAAATCAACGAAGACTATTTTTCAATTAGTTATCCAAACGAAAATGTTCAAGTATTTTTATTAGCAGATGGTATGGGCGGATACGATGGTGGAGAAGTAGCTAGTAAGCTAGCAGTAACAACAGCAAAAAACTATATCTTAAGTAATTTTGAAAAAACCGAAAAAGATAGAGAAAAGTTAATTGAGTTGGTTAGAAGCGCAACACAATATGCTAATATGGTAGTTTATGATAAGGCAAAAGAAAGAGGAAATGAAGAACTAAGAAAAATGGGCACTACTCTTGATATTTGCTTAATTTATCAAAACAAAATTTATTTTTCACATATTGGAGATAGTAGAATTTATCGACTTAGAAAAGGTTTCTTTAGAAGACTAACTAAGGACGATAGTTATGTTCAACAACTTGTTGATGAAGGAAAAATTACAAAAGATGAGGCAATAAATCACCCAGATAAAAACATGTTAATAAAGGCTTTAGGGGTTGCGCCTTATGTAGAAGTTGAAGCGGCAGATAAAGGTTATATGAGAGATGATGTAATCTTAATGTGCTCAGATGGATTAACTAATATGGTAAGTGAAGAAGAAATTGCTCAAATAATTTTAGACAATCCATCAGATGCAACTGGAATGTTAATTCAAAAAGCTAATGATATGGGCGGAAGAGACAATATCACAGCTATTATCATAAGGTAAGAGGAGAAAATATATGAATTTGGTAGGAAATACAATAGGTAATAGATACGAAGTTCTAGAAGAAGCCGGAATCGGCGGAATGGCAACTGTTTACAAAGCAAAAGATCATGTTTTGAACAGAGATGTTGCTGTTAAAATTTTGAAGGATGAGTTTACTACAGATGTAGACTTTATAAAAAGATTTAATTCAGAAGCTCAATCTGCAGCAAGTTTATCTCATGCTAACATTGTTTCTATATATGATGTAGGACATGAGGAAGAAGACAATTTATATTATATTGTCATGGAGTTAATTAAAGGAAAAACTCTTAAACAAATTATTACTAAAGATGAAAAGTTATCATGGAAATGGGCTTTAAATATTTCAATTCAAATTGCATCAGCTTTAGAAGTTGCTCATAAAAATGGAATTGTTCATAGAGATATAAAACCACATAATATAATTATTACAGAAGATGGTGTAGCAAAAGTCATGGATTTTGGAATCGCTAAAGCTGTTTCAAATTCTACAATGACTGCATTTGGTACAACAATTGGTTCAGTACATTATTTTTCACCAGAACAAGCAAAAGGAAGTTCAACTGATGATCGTTCAGACATTTATTCATTAGGTGTTGTAATGTATGAAATGTTAACAGGAAAAGTACCATTTGATGCAGATACACCAGTTTCAATTGCTTTGAAACATATGCAAGAAGATCCTAAACCAGCTATAGAAATTAATGAAAACATTCCTACAGCTGTAAATGATATTGTTATGAAAGCAATGCAAAAGGAACCTGAAAACAGATATCAATCAGCAACTGAAATGCTTGCAGATTTAAGTAAAGCATTGAAAGATCCTGAAGGAGATTTTGTTATTCTAGAAAATGAAGATGGTGGATATTCAAGAGTAATTAGAGGAGTAAAACCTGCTGATATTAAAAAGAGTAAACAAAATAATAGTAAGTTAAACAAAAATGCTAAAAAGCAAAATATATTCCAAAAATATCCTAAACTTAAAATACCAGTAGCTATATTATCATTAGTTGCAATTTTCTTTATAGTATTTGGTGTAACAAAAATTGCTATTGATGGATTTGATTCAAGTGTAGAGATTCCAAATTTAATTGGAATGAGTAAAGAAGATGCACAAAAAGCATGTGATGAAAAAGGATTAAAGTTCTTAATTGGAGAACCAATTGCAAGTAATGATATTGAAAAAGATAAAATTGCAAAACAAGATCCTGAATTTAAAAATGAAAAGAAAATAGAAAAAGGAACTGAAATAAAAGTTTCTATCAGTACAGGAAAAGAAGAACACGAACTTCCTGATTGGAAAGACAAAACAATAACTGAAGTTAAGACTGAAGCTGAAAAATTTGGTTTGATAATAAATGAAATTGAAGAATCAAGTGATAAAGTTGAAAAAGGTAGAGTAATTAGCACAGAAACAAAAGCAGGAGTTATTGTAACTTCAGGTGATACAATTAATGTTCATGTAAGCACAGGAAAGAAGAAAACAAAGGTACCATCATTAATTGGAATCACAGAAAATCAAGCAAAGAACATGTTAACTAATGCTCATTTAAAAGCAAAAGTAGAATATGATACAGATGAATCACAACCTGATAAAAATGGTTTAGTAATTAAACAAAGTGAAGAACAAGATGCAGAAGTTGATGAAGGAACAGAAATCACAATTACTATTAATGCAATTGATGAAAAGAAAACAAAACTATCAGTAACAGTTAATGCAACATATACTGGTACAGAACCAACTGCATCAGCTAAATTAACAGTTAAGATTGATGCTAAAACAGCAGGAACAGAAACAGTTAATTTCACAGCAGCTTCAAAGAATAAATCATTTACTATAACAAATGAAATTACTAAAAAAGTTGAAATAACAGTTTGTGATGAAAAAGGTAATAGCATTGGCGGACCAATAACTGTAGATCCATCAGAATGGTACGATGGAGTAGAAACTATTAAACAAGAAATAAATGTTACTATAAAAGGTACAAGTACAGATAAAAAAGAATAATACAATATAAATAAGGATGGTTTTTTAAATCATCCTTATTTCAAAGGAGAGAAAAAATGGAAATAGCAACTTCACTTTTGAGTGTTGAAAGAGTAAATTTTTCAGAAATAGCATATAGAATAGAAGCAGCTGGAACAAATTATTTTCATATAGATGTTATGGATGGAAAATTTGTAGAAAACAGTACAATCAATTTAATGAAAGAATATGCAGATCAAATTTGTGGAATTAACAATACACCAATGGAAGTTCATTTAATGGTAGATAATGTAAAAGAATATGTCGATATGTTTCTACCAAATAATCCAAGAGAGATAGTTTTTCATATAGAAGCTTTAAAGAAAAAAGCAGAAAAAGAAAATACAATTTTTAAAGATGAAGTTATGGAAATGATTAACTACATTAAAAGCGAAGGATCAAAGGTAGGTATTGCAATTAGTCCTGACACAGATATAAAAGAGGTTTATAAATTTTTACCATATATTCATACAGTGCTTGTAATGACTGTTAATCCTGGATATGGTGGACAAACATTTATAGAAAATTGTGTTGCTAAAATTGATGAACTAAAAAAATATATAGATGATAATAATTTGGAAAATGAAATTGAAGTTGATGGTGGAATTAACTTTGATACAATTATTAAGTGCAAAGAGGCAGGTGCTGAAAGAGCAGTAGTAGGAAGCTTTTTAATAAATGCAAAAGATTTAAATTATACAATGAACAAATTAAAAAATGCATAAATTAAAAAATATAGATAAAAAATAAATTTTAAATATAAATTAAGAAACAAACAAAATTAAAATGGAATAAATTTAACATATAAATTTAAGGAGCAACAATGAGCGAAGAAAAAAGTATTTATAATCAATCAATACAAGAAGTAGAAGAAAGATTTAAAACTGATATTGCACAAGGTTTATCTCAAGAAGAGGTTGAAAAGAGATTTGAACAATATGGAAAAAATGAAATTCAAGAATCAAAACATACAGGAATAATTAAAAAGTTTTTAAATCAATTTAAAGATTTTATGATATTAATTTTAATAGTTTCAGCTATCATTTCAGGTGTTTTAAATACTGTAAATGGTGAGGGGATGACAGATACAATAATTATTTTAATAGTAGTTGTTGTTAATGCAATTATTGGAGTTGCACAAGAAGCAAAATCAGAAAAGTCAATGGAGGCATTAAAACAAATGTCAGACCATATGGCTAAAGTACTTAGAAATGGAAAACAAGTAGTTGTTTCTGCTAAGGATTTAGTACCTGGTGATATCATATTTTTAGATACAGGTGATTTTGTACCGGCTGATATTAGAATAGTTGAAGCAGTTAATTTAAAAATTCAAGAATCAGCATTAACAGGTGAATCAGTTCCTGTAGAAAAAATTCCAGTAAAACTTGAAAAAGAAAAATTAGGTGTTGGTGATAGAAAAAACATGTCATTTTCTTCTTCACTTGTTACTTATGGTAGAGGAAAAGGAATTGTTATTGCAACTGGAATGAATACAGAAGTTGGTCAAATTGCCACAATGATAAATAATACAGTTGACGATAGAACACCACTTCAAATTAAGTTAGACCAATTAGGAAAAATATTAGGAATTTCTGCACTTGTAATTTGTGCAATCATTTTTGGAATTGGATTATTATATGGTAAACAACCATTTGAAATGTTTATGACTGCAGTAAGTTTAGCAGTTGCTGCCATTCCAGAAGGATTAGTCGCAGTTTCAACAATTGTTTTAGCAATTGGCGTTCAAAGAATGGCAAAACAAAGAGCTATTATAAAGAAATTACCTGCTGTTGAAACATTAGGATCAACTTCAGTAATTTGTACAGATAAGACAGGAACTTTAACACAAAATAAAATGACAGTTAAAAAAGTTTGCTGGGACAACAAAATTGTAGATCTTGAAAAAATAAATATGAGTGAATTAAAAGATAAAAATTTAAATTCATTTGTTGATTTGAAAAGATTAACTTATTGCGGAATGTTCTGCAATGATACCAAGATTGGTGCTGATAATTCATTAATTGGAGATCCAACTGAAACAGCATTGATAGATATGAGTTTTGAATTAGAGTTTGATGCATCAAAATTTGAAGAACATCCACGTATAAATGAAATACCATTTGATTCAGATAGAAAGCTTATGACAACAGTTAATAAGCATAAACAAAGATGGGTAGTTTACACTAAAGGTGGCATGGATGAATTAGTTTCAAAATGTAATTACTATGTTGTAAACAATGAAATAAAACCTAAAGATAGTGAATTTGAAAAACAAATTGCTATATATAATTATGAAATGGCTAAAAATGCTTTAAGAGTTTTAGCGTTTGGTTATAAAGATTTTGATCATGAGCCAACAGATGAAGAAATGAAGAACATTGAAAATGATTTAATTTTTGTTGGTATGGTTGGAATGATTGATCCTCCAAGAATAGAAGTAAAAGCAGCAGTTGCAAGTTGTAAATCAGCAGGTATAAAAACAGTTATGATAACAGGTGATCATGTTACAACAGCTGTAGCAATAGCTAAAGAACTTGGAATAATAGAAGATGATTCAGAAGCAATAACAGGTGCAGAACTTGAAGAAATGAGCGATGAAGAATTGTTCAATAACATTACAAAATATGCAGTTTATGCAAGAGTTTCACCTAAACATAAAGTTAGAGTTGTCGAAGCATGGCAAAAAAGAAATGATATAGTTGCAATGACAGGTGATGGCGTAAATGATGCACCAGCACTAAAGACAGCTGATATTGGTTGTGCAATGGGAATAACAGGAACTGAAGTTTCAAAGGAAGCAGCTGATGTTATTCTAACAGATGATAATTTTGCTACTATAGTTAATAGTGTAAGAGAAGGAAGAAGAATATTTGATAATATATCAAAAGCAATTTTATTTTTACTTTCAACAAACATAAGCGAAATTATTGTTATGCTTGTTATTACTTTAATTACTCCTTGGATAGTTGCAGAACATGGAATAGATGTTAATTTAGTACAAATATTTACAGCAGTTCAATTATTATGGTTAAACTTAGTTACAGATTCTTTACCAGCATTGGCGCTTGCTTATGATCCAGCCGATAAAGAAGTTATGAATAGAAAACCAAGTAAGAAAAAAGGATTCTTTTCTAAGAGATTTTTATGGAGAGTATTATCTCATGGATTTGCTATAGCATTAGTTGTAATAGTAGCATTCATACTTGGATTAAATGCATCAGAAGGCACAATAGAAAAAGCAATGACACAATATCCGGGATTAACAGTACCAGAGGCAAAACTTGAAATAGCACAAACAATGGCGTTTATAGTAATAATTTTTGCAGAATTTTTCCAAGTATTCACAATCAGAAACAATGAAAAATTGTTAGTTCAAACTGGAGTTGGTGGAAACAAAGTTTTATGGTTATCAATATTTATATCAGTAATGCTTGCATTAGTTGTTTTATTAATTCCAGCACTACAAGCATTATTTGGAATAATATTATTACCAATGTCAGAGATATTAAAATGTATTGGATTAGCACTACTACCAGTAGTATTAATTGAATTAATGAAATTACTTAAAATAAATTAAAAACAAACTAAATATGCAAAAAATAAAAATCAGGATGATGTCCTGATTTTTATTTTTGTTTGTATTTACAATATTTTTTCAATTTACAATTTTCACATCCTGGATTTTTTGATGAACAAATTTCTCTACCAAATAAAATAAATGTGTGATTAACATCTTTCCAATATTCTTTTGGAATATACTTTAATAAGTCTTTTTCTATTTTTAGTGGGTCTGTTTCTTTTGAAAGACCTAATCTTTGCGAAATTCTTGCAACATGGGTATCAACTGCAATACCCTGAGGATTGTCATAAGCATCAAGTAGAATACAATTAGCTGATTTTCTGCCAACTCCAGGTAAGGTTTGCAATAGTTCCATATCATTAGGAACAATGCCATCATAATCTTCTTCAATTTTTTTACTAGCCAAAATTAAATTCTTAGCTTTATTTTTATAAAAACCAATTGAATGTATAAGTTCTTCTAAATCATTGATATTTGCTTTTGCCATTTGCTTTGAAGTTTTATATTTTTTAAATAGTGATGGTGTAACCATATTCACTCTAGCATCGGTACATTGAGCAGACAAACAAACTGCAACTAACATTTGAAAAGGTGTAGTAAAATCTAAGCTAGATTTAGCATTAGGATACAAATTTATAATTTCATTGGTTATTTGAACTGCTATTTTTTTATTCATAAATTTCCTCCAGAGCTTAAATTAAACATGGCAAAATACTTTAAAAGTACAATTTCAACATAATTATAGTACATTTTTTAATTTTTAAACAATAAATTGATAAAAAATCGAAAAAACAGCCATTTGTAAAGCAAAAACACTTGACAAAAGAACAAAAAAGGTGTAAAGTAGTAGTGCTTTACAAAAATTACTTTAAAGCAGGAGAATTGATTATGGAAAAACACATAGAAGTTAGTATATTGTGGCAAATATATGGAAAACTTTTAACTGAAAAACAGTATGATGTTTTGAATGATTACTATAATGATGATTTATCTCTTTCTGAAATTGCAGAAAATAGTAACATATCAAGACAAGCTGTTCGTGACTTAATCAAGAAAGGAGAAACTAAACTTTTCGAATATGAAAAGTTATTAGGTATCATGGAAAAGACACAACAAAATGAGAAAACACTTCAAGATGCGCTCGAGAAACTCAGCAAGATTACTGATTATACATCAGACAAAAAGATCGCAAAAATCTTAAGTGAAGTACAAAAAGAATTAAGTTATATTTCATAATTAAAGGAGGAAACAATGGCTTTTGAAGGGCTATCAGAAAAACTACAAGCTTTTACTAGAAAACTTAGTGGTAAGGCAAGAATTTCAGAATCAGATTTAAATGAGATGCTTAGAGAAGTTAAACTTGCATTACTTGAAGCAGATGTTAACTATAAAGTTGTTAAAGAATTTATTAACAATATACATGATAAAGCATTAGGTCAAGATGTATTAAAGTCATTAACTCCAGGTCAACAAGTTGTAAAGATAGTTAAAGATGAACTTATTGATTTACTTGGTGGTACAGATAGCAAAATAGCATTTACACCAAATCCACCAACAATAATTATGTTAGTTGGTTTACAAGGTTCTGGTAAAACTACTACAACTGGTAAGCTTGCTTACTTAATGAAGAATAAACTCAAGAAGAAAGTTCTTCTTGCTGCTGGTGACGTTTATCGTCCTGCTGCTATTGATCAACTTGATACTTTAGCCAAGAATGTTGGCGTTGACTTGGTCAACATGGGCACCAAAGCTTCGCCTGTTGAAATTGCCAAAGCCGCAAAAGAAAAAGCATTCAACGAACACTACGATGTTTTGATTATCGATACTGCTGGTCGTTTAGCAATTGATG
>JAZUKI010000002.1:0-17035 GCA_045643205.1 Clostridia bacterium
GTTACTCACCAGTCCGCCACTAACCGCTTCCAAAAGTAAACTTATGGATTAAGTCCGTTCGACTTGCATGTCTTATGTGCGCCGCCAGCGTTTATCCTGAGCCAGGATCGAACTCTCGAATTAAAAATATCTCATTTCCTAACTATATAATATAGAAGGAAATAAAAAGTTCTTATTCAAATGAGTCTAGCTCATTAAATACTGTTATTGTTTTTTTTATATGGTAGTACAATAAAACTACCGCAATATTTATTGGTTTCTCAAAAGATTCATTGTTTACTTTTCAATGTACTTCGTTTATATCAGCTTTTTAAGAGCTGCTATAATGTTCCTCAAAATTAAGTGGAACGTTTAAGATTATAACCCAGCAAAAATTGTTTGTCAATACATATTTAAAAAATATTTAAATTATTTTTAAAATATTTGTAATTATATGTCACAATTCCTGTGTTGTCCTATTTTAAAGGGCAAAATAAAAAACTAGTAGTCGTTTTAAATATTAAAACTCAACTAATCTCTCTTTGGTACCCGATTATAATACCATGTTTTTTATGTTAAGTCAACACTTTTTCTTATTTTATTTTATCTTTTTTTAATACTTGTTTTCCCTATATTTAAAGCCTTTTATTTTATTTATTATTCATATATTTTAACAGCTTGTTTTATATGTATTAACAACAAAAAAGGAAATGAATTTTCTTCATTTCCTTTTAATAGTATCTTATATTGCTTTACTACATTTGAGTACCACAATGACTGCAGAATTTAGAATCAGCATCTATTACTGTTCCACATAACAAACATATTCTTCTTGTTGGAGCTTGTTGTGGTTTGTCTATTGCCATTAATGTTTCATATGGATTAACTTCTTGAGCTACTCTATTTTTAAATTGTATTCTTCTTTGTTGTTCTATTTGATATTGTTGTGGTGTCATAGTATAGTTCGGTAGCGAACTATTGTTGTTTGCAAATTGCATTCCTATATTATATTGATTATTTACTCTATTCATTTGATTAGCATATCTTTGATTTAGTAATGCTCTTTGTTGCATGCTATATTGGGCATTAATCATATTGCGTTGCATGTTGTATTGTTGTGCTATTGCATTATTTCTTTGTAAAATTTGTTGATAACTATTTTGAGTTTCTTCTTGAACAGGAGATTTCATTGCAGCACTTGGATTTAATTGTTGCTTACTAACTTGTGTCCATGCATTCCATTTTTCTACTAATTCTTGTTCATAAGATTTTCTTTCTTCAACTTGAGTTTCAACTGGAGTATGATATTCTTGTTTTGTTTCTTCTGTATTTACATAGCCTTGAGCCTGCTCCTTTTCAGGAGCCATCTTAAAACCCAAGCAAGTTCTGAATTTTAAATCATCCTCATCATCTTGTACTTCAAATGTATCTTCATCTTGTTCATTAAAGTTCATTTCGAATTTATTTTCTTCAACTTCTTCAATTTCTTGAACTGGTTTTTCAGTTTCTTCTATTGTTTGAATTGATTCTTCAACTTCTTCTACTTCTTCAACTTTTTCTTCATTGTTAAGATTAATTGCATCTTCTAATACAAATTCGTTTTCTTCTATTTCTTTTTTAAAGTTTTCTTCTGCTTTGCTTTCAATATCTTCTATTTGAGCTACTTGATCTAATGTTTCAATCATTTTTTGTTGCTCAGCGATTTCTTCGCTCTCTATTTCAACGGTTTTTTCAATCTCTTGAACTTGTTCAGGTACTTCTTCAATTTCTTGAACTGGTTCTTCAGTTTCTTCTATTATTTGAACTTGTTCTTCAACTTGCTCTGCTTCATTTTCTTCAGTCTTTGCTAATTCGTTTTCAAAAGTTTCAAATAATTCTAAAACTTCGTTTATATTGTTTTCGCTTATATCTTCTTTTTGTTCTTCTATTTCTTGTGCTGGTTGTTTGTCGATTTCTTCAATCTCTTGAACTGATTCTTCAAAATCTTTAGCTTCTTCAATCTCTTGAACTGACTCTTCGAAATCTTCAGCTTCTTCAATCTCTTGAGCTGGTTCAACTAATTCTTCAATTTCTTGAATTGGTTCTTCAGCTATTTCTTCAACTGATTCTTCTATTTTTGTTATAGATTCTTCTTGAGTTGGTTGATCTTCTAATATTTGTTCAAGTGTTATCTCAGCTTGTTCTTCTTGTTCAATCTGATCTTGTGCTTCATCATTTTCTAAGATTTTAAAAATATCTTCATACTTTGATCCTGAAACATTATATTCATTTTCGTTTTTATTTGAAAATATATCTTCAAATTCTGCTAAGCCTAGATCTTCTAATTCATTATCTATTTTTTCTACTTGTTCATCAATTTTTTCAATAGATTGTTCTGATTCTTCAATTTCTTTTGCTTCTTGAATTGATTCAACTGATTCTTCAATTTCTTCTACTTCTTGAACTGGTTCAACTGTCTCTTCGATTTCTAAAATTGGTTCTTCAACTTCTATTGATTGAATTAGTTCTTCTGTTTTTTCAACTTCTTCTATTGATTGAATAGGTTGTTCTACCTCTTCAGTTGTTTCTTTAACATCTTGAATTGGTTCTTCAACTTCTTCACTCTTAATTTCTTCAACACTTGAAGTTTTGTCTTCTTTATCTACTTTTGTTAATTCAGCAATAAATTTTTCTACACTTGCAATATTTATATTTGAAAATAATTTTTCTTCTTTTTCTACAGCTTTCTTTGAGCTATCTTTTTTTGTTTTATTTTCTGATTTTGTATCTTTTTTATCTACTGATTTTTTTGCTACTTTCTTTGCATCTTTTTTATCTGCTACTTTTTTTGCAGCTGGTTTCTTTGTTGTTTTTGTTGATGTAGCTTTTTTAGTTGTTGCTTTTGTTGCACTCTTTTTCTCAGCTGTCTTCTTTGCTACTTTCTTTGCATCTTTTTTATCTGCTACTTTTTTTGCAGCTGGTTTCTTTGTTGTTTTTGTTGATGTAGCTTTCTTAGTTGTTGCTTTTGTTGTACTCTTTTTCTCAGCTGTCTTCTTTGCTACTTTCTTTGTTTCTTTTTTATCTGCTACTTTTTTTGCAGCTGGTTTCTTTGTTGTTTTTGTTGATGTAGCTTTTTTAGTTGTTGCTTTTGTTGTGCTCTTTTTCTCGGCTGTCTTCTTTTCTACTTTCTTTGTAGTCTTTTTGTCTGCTACTTTTTTTACAGCTGTTTTCTTTGCTGTTTTGGCTGATGTAGTTTTTTTAGTTTCTGTCTTTGATGCAACTTTTTTATCAGCTGCTTTTTTTGCAACTGGCTTAACTTCTGCCTTTGATTTTGTTTCAGCTTTTTTTGTTGCAGTAACAGCTTTTTTAGTGGCTTTTATAGCAGTAGTTTTTTCTACTGCATTTTTTGTTCTCTTTGTTTCGTCTATTAACCCCTCTTTTTTCATTGTTACCCTCCATTTTTGTCAAAACAAAATCTCTAATTTTTCTTTTATAATATTTGTTTTTTTTATCTAACTATAATATTTTTTATCTAAAATTTTATAATACTTTTTCTTTAATTTATTGCTTTTATTTATTGTTTTTTCTGTTGCTTGTAATGTTTTTTTAACATAAAAATATTTTTGTAATTTTACATCAAAATTATATATTAACTACATATAATAGTCAACGAAATTTCAGTTCATTTTTGCATTTTATTTATCATAAATTCCTATTAAATCGTAAGGCCCGTATCCATCTGGTAGTGCTGTTTTCATGTCTACTGCATACATCTTTGGATCATTAGTTTGGCTAAATAATAATAGAAGATCTCCATGACTATAATAGTATGTTTCATATCTATTATTTTTCTTGTTTAAAATAGTGAAAATTATAGTTCCAACAAACTTTATTTGTGAGTCATCTGCTCTTGCTATTCCATTATCGTTTGAATATCCTTTTGTTTGAATTATACATTCTTTATTTGTATCTGCTTTATCTACTGGATATAAGTAATAACTTACTCCTAAGTCAACAATTTTCTTTCCTTCGTGTCTATTTTCTTTAAACACACCTTCTTTAATTAGCTTTTCTTTGTCATATAGTATTGATAATTTTGTGTCTATTCTTGTAGCAATAATATTTGTATCATCAACTAATGCAAATACACTTGCTGTATTTCCTTTTGTTTCTAACATTCCAAGTATTCTTCCATCTGTTGTTACAAAACTATTATACTCTGTATTCATAAATGGTATTGATCCATCTGGATATGCATAAATTGCTTCTTTTTCTTCTCCTTTTATTGTAAAGTTATCATAAAACATGTCTCTTGCATCTATGTTTACACTTGTTTTTGTTGGTAAATTAATTAATTTATATTCTTTCTTATATCTATAAAATTCCTGTATAGCATTTTTATGTTCGTCAGTAATATTGAATACATTTTCTTTGTGTTTTAAATATTTTTCTAAGAATGGTACTGTCGCACTATTTTCTTTAGTTATCGCAATTTGAATTATATTTTCATTTAAACTTGAATTTTTAAAATATAAATATTGATAGTTTGCATTTTCCTCAAACTCTTTTAATTCTGGAGTTACTCCTATTTTATAATATGCATTTAGTCTACTTTCAAAACCATATTCTTCTTCTGATTTTGCTTCAATATTTTTTTGCTCTTGCTCTTTTCTTTCTTTGTTTTCTTCAAAATTTATACTAGCACTTTTAGGAACATCTCCAACCTCTACTGCATGCTTCATCAAGTAACATATTGTTAAATATTCTTCTCCCGGATATCTCTTTTCTAATTCAATAAATACTCTTCCTTCAGTATTTATAATTTGTACTTTGTTTTTTTGTTTTGCTATTAATATTTCAACTTGATGATTTTGATCCGGGTAATTTATTTTCCAAATATAATTATCATCAAAGTTTGATAATTTTTCTGCATTTATTCTACCAATGTATGTTCCGTTTTCATCCAAAAATTGATATTCTTTTTCAGCTGATTTATAAATATATCCTTTCTTTTGTTGATACTCACCAATTGTTTGTAATCCTGTTAATAAGATCTTTTTATCTTCGTTGTAAATTTTTGAAGGTTCAATTATTTGTATTGCTAAACCAATTGCAAACATTCCCCAAAGTATAGGAACTACTATTTTTGCAAAAAGATTTGCCATTCCTACTGCTTCTTCTTTTTTATCAGCATCTTTTATTTTAAAAGCATCATAAATATTATTATCATCATTGTTGTTTTTTTCAACTTCTATATTTATTGCATTTAATTTAGTTGCTTTTTTTGTTTTAGGATTTAAAACTAATACTACTATTGAAAGTATAGAAATCAAAGCAACTATCATATTAATTATTAATGAGTCTGAACTTATATTGCTGTTTGCATTTATTGTCATTCCTAAAAAAATTACTACAATCCATAGTATTGTTATAATACTATCTACTATCGTAGCTTTTCTATTTCTTTTAAAATTAGCTACTGCAAAAACACCATTTGCAACAACTATTATAAATAGCATTATAAAAAATATACATTTATTTGATTCATAATAATACATATGATTGAATATTGTTGAAACAAAAACAACAATTGAAATTATTATATTTTCTATTGCCATTAGCGCATTATGGAACTTCATTTTCTACCTCATTTTTTTATAAAAATATCTTTTAAAATTTTAACATTGTAAAATAAATTTATCAATAAAAAAGCACTTACAAATAAATCTATATAATGAAAAACTATAAATGAATTTATTAATAAAAAAAGAACTTGCAAATAAATCTATGCAAGTTCTCTAAATTTTTACTATTTTACTATTTATCTGTATTTTTTAATTGTTTTTTAACAATTATTTGTTTCTATGTTTTAGTAAGAATGGTGGGATTTCAACTCCGCTATCTGTTCCTTCATTACTACTTGTTGGAACAGGTGTTGGCTTTTGTGACCATGGAGCTGTTTTAATTGTTGTTTCTCTTGCTCCTGGTTCTTTATCAAATCCTGTAGCTATAACTGTTATTACGATATCTTCATCTAATGATTTATCGATAACTGCACCAAAGATAATATTAGCTTCTGGATCAACACTTCTTTGTACTAATTCAGCTGCTGTATTAACTTCATGTAATCCTAAGTTCTCACCACCAGTAACGTTGATAATAACTCCTCTAGCACCTTCAATTGATGTTTCAAGTAATGGAGATTGAATAGCTTGTTTTGCAGCATCTTCTGCTCTGTTTTCACCTGAAGCTCTACCAATTCCCATATGTGCCATTCCTGTATTTAACATAACTGTTTTAACATCAGCAAAGTCTAAGTTAACTAATCCAGGGATTTTGATTAAATCAGAAATACCTTGAACTGATTGTCTTAAAACATCATCTGCCATTTTGAATGCTTCTACCATTGTTGTATTTCTATCAATAATTTGTAATAGCTTATCATTTGGGATAACAACTAATGTGTCAACTTTGCCTCTTAGATTTTCAATTCCTCTTTCAGCTTGGTTTTGTCTCTTTTTACCTTCAAATGTGAATGGTTTTGTTACAACAGCAACTGTTAGAATTCCCATTTCTTTAGCAATTCCAGCTACGATTGGAGCAGCTCCTGTTCCTGTTCCTCCACCCATACCAGATGTTACGAATACCATATCAGCACCCTTTATAGCATCTGAAATTATTTGTCTACTTTCTTCAGCAGCTTGTGTTCCTAATTCTGGATTAGCACCAGCTCCTAAACCTCTTGTTAATTTTTCACCGATTTGAATTTTTGTTCCAGCTTTTGAAAGCATTAATGCTTGCTTATCTGTATTGATTGAAATAAATTCAACTCCTTCAATTCCGGCTTCAATCATTCTATTTACTGCATTATTTCCAGCGCCACCTACACCGATGACTTTAATAACTGCTGTATCTTCTGTACTTTCCATTTCTTCATAGTTATTATAGTTATTATCCATTAACATAGCTACCCCTCCATATTTTTATTTATGTTTTTTATTATTATGAATAAAAGAATTCTTTGATTCTATCCCAGACTTTACTAAAGAATTTTTCATCTGATTTAGAATCAACATTGCTTGATACCGTTTTTATAAATGGTCTTGAAGCAATATATTTTACAAGTGCATACGCTGTACTATAAGTTGGTCGTACAGAATTTAATGCTTTTGTCGTTGCCATTTTTACTGGAATATTTAATGTAATTCTTCCGACTATATCACTCTTGCTAATATTAGCAATGCCTTGTCCAATTAATATAACTGTATTTATATTTGGTTTTAATCCATTTGCTGTAATATCTTTATTTACTAATTCAAAAATTTGTTCAATTCTCGCTTCGATTATTTCTACGATAAATGAACTCTTGATAACTTTGTCTCCTTCTTTGACTGTTGTTAAAACAACTTCGTTATCTGAATCCATATAAGACTTTAATGCAAGTCCATATTGTTTCTTTAATTTTTCAGCTTCCTCGTATGAAATATTTAAAACTTGTTTTATATCGTTTGTTATATTTTTTCCGCCAACTGAAATTGTATTTGTATAAAGAATTGTATTTGATGCAAATACTCCTATGTCTGTATTTGATGCTCCAATATCTAATAACATAACAAAATCTTTAAGATCTGTTTCATCTAGAGCTATTGATTTATCTGCTAATGTTGATGGAACCATTCCATCTATTTTAACATCTATTCTTCTAAATACACTCTCTATTGATTTTATAAATTCTTTATCTGCTAATAAAACTTGTGCATTCAATGTAAATGATGCGCTAAATGCTCCTATAGGATCATCTGTAATTCTTCCATCATCTAGAACAAAGTTTTCAGCAAGTATATCTATAAATTGTTTATCTTCTGGTATATCTACTTCTTTAGCTTGTGCTATTGCATTTGCAACATCTTTAGAAGATATGCCTGAATATTTATCTTTAGCTTCTTTTGTAATACTGTTTTGAACAATCGTAACGTACTTGCCAGGTATTGTTATATATGCAGAATTAATTGATATGTTGTTTTCTTTTTCAATTGTGTTTATCGCATCTGCTATTGAATCTGCCAAAGCTGATTCATCAATTATTTTTCCTTTCTGGATTCCGTTACTTTTGCTACTTGATTTGCATATGACTTCGATTTGGTTAAAATTGTTTACATCTCCAACCACAATGCTGATCTTCGATGCGCCAATATCGATGCCTACAATTATATCTCCTACAGCCAAAGTAAACTCCCCCTTCAACCAGTCTATTATGTTTATTTAACTACGAGAGTTATATTATATTATTTAATAGCAAAAGTCAACAAATTCTGAAATGTTTTTGTAATGTTTTTGTAATTAGTTTGTAATTTATCTTTCAGAATTTGTTGACTTTCTTGAACTCTAGTATTTTCAAGGCTTTCATGCTTTGTTTACATAAAATCTTCATGCTCGTTTTTACTATATAATCTTTGTTTCTTCTTCGCTTATTTTTATCTTTTTTTCAGTATCATTTTTTCTCTTTGATGAAGGTCTTTTTTGTTCTAATTTTTCTAAATATATTCTTCTTATAATTCCTAAATTTGATAACATTCTTCCAACAAAAACAATTATTGCAGCTAAATAAATATCTACATTTAATCTTTGTCCAATGAATGTTAAAAGAATTGCAAGTAATGTATTTGTGATAAACCCTGAAACAAATATTTTAATATCAAATGTTCCTTTTAAGTTTGATGCATAACCACCAATAACTGTATCCATTGCTGCCACAATTCCTATAGCCAAATAGTTTGATGCAGTATATGGTATTGTTGGAATTAAAAAGCCCATTCCTATTCCGGCTAAACATCCTATAATAATTGCTATTATATTCATATTATTCTTCCTCACTTTCAGTTAAATAATTATATTTATAATTTCCATTATACTTTTTAATTACTATATCATTTGTTTGTTCAACAACAACTTTAAGTCCTACACCTTCCATCAAATCAACAAATCCACTGTTTTTCATGTTTAATGTACTTAATAAATACTTTGGATCACCAATAGCTTTTATTACATAAGGTGATGCAATTCTTGTACTTCCACTATCTAAAACAATAAATGAATTATTAATAGTAACAATATCTGTTGTATTTATAATTCTATTATCATTTATAGAAATTGCTTCTGCTCCTGCATACTTTAATTCATTAACTAAGTATCTTAAGTTTTCAGAAGAATATTGTCCTTCAAACGTATCTTTTAATGTTATTGTTACTCCATTACCTTTTACATCAGTTAATCCAAGTAGCATTTTTGTTTGTTCTAATTCTTTGTTTAATAGTTTTTCAGCTTCTTCGTTTTTTGTTTCTGTTGCTTTATATTCAGCTATTTTGTTTTGATTTTCTTCATATTTAGTTTGAGCTTCTTCATATTTTTCTTTATATGAAGCTATTTGTTTCTTCAACTCATCTTCACGCATGCTTTCAATGTTTGTATCTTTATATCTATCAACACTCTTTAATTGAATACTTACAGATGCAACCATTACAACTGTTACTAATCCAACTACAACTGCTAAGAAAATACTTTGTGGTGAATGTTTTGAAGATTTATTTTTGTTTTCCTTTTCCATCATATCTCCTTTTTCTAATTAAAGTTCGGTGCCTAATTATTCTTTAACTTGAGTAATATATTTTTGTGAAATAGCTCCTTCATATTTAGATATTTCTACTGAATCAGCTTTATTAATATCTACTGAAGTATATGCTTTCATGTATTGAATATATCCACCTGGTCTATCAATTCCATATAAACTTTCTTGATTTCCAATTGCTTTAATTACAAAAGGTGAATTAACCTTTTCATTATTAATTGAAATAATATTTCCTGCACATACGATACAAGTTGAGTTTACAATTCTTTGATCATTAATTGAAATTGCTTGTGCTCCTGCATTCCATAATTCAGCAACAATTTCTCTTAAGTCTGCATCATGAATTAAAAACAAACTCATATTTTCCATATTTCCCGTTGGTGTTCCATCTTTTGCTGTAATAATAATTCCAGGTCCTTTAACATCTGTTAATCCTAATATCATATTGTTTTTATTTATTTCATCGTTCTTTTCTGTTGAAACATCTTTAGTACTTTCTAATCTTATCTTTTCTAATTCTTTAGTAGAATCAGAAAGTTGTGATTGCATTGTTTTATATCTTTCTTCAGCTTTTAAAAGAGTGTCTCTTAAATCTGAATTTGTGAAAGATTGTAATGCTATCGAATCTTCTGAAGCCATAGTTCTAAGTTGTAGAGTGATAGCTGCAGAAAGAATAAAGCAAATTACTAACACTAATATACTTTTTGCATTTAATTTCAAAATGTTTCCCTCCTTTATATGTTTTGTCTAAAATATGGATTATATTTATTTAAATCTCGATTAACAAATATTTCACCTGAATTGCCTTTTTCTTTTTCTAATATTTTTTTAACAAATAACATTTTATCTTCTAGCATATCAATGTTTCCAATATGTACATTTTTATTTTCTGTTTGTAAGTACATTATATAATCCTTTGAATTTGAAACATCTATATATGTTATTAAATCTGCAATTTGTTGTTTCTCGGCTACTTTAATAATTTCTTTTATATCTTCAAGTTTTTTCAAATCTTCATTTGAGAAAGTATCATTTGTTTTTAAATTATCTACGTCTGTTTTATATCCTTTGATTTCAATTTTTCCTATTATAGGTTGTGCGGATTTTTCCAAAAATTTTCCATCCTTATCAAAGAAATAATATGTATCTTCTTTTGCGAAAACAAATTCAATTTTTCTTTCTTTTACTTCTACTGACAAAGTATTAGGTAGTTTGCGTCTAATGACAACGTCTTTGATGTACGCATTTGGTTCTAATCTTTTCTTAATCAAAAAATTAAATGTTAGGAACAAATTATCATTTTCTTTTATATCAAGAAGGTTTCTAATTTCAGTTTCTGAAACATGATCATTTCCTAAAATCTCAACCTCTTTAATTTTGAATATTGGTGAACATGCTATTCCTAGCAATGCTGAAATTAATCCAAAGAAAACAACTAAAATAATTATTTTCTTTTTTCTTTTCTTTCTTTTTCTTTGAAATTCAGGATCATTTAATTGTTCTTCTTTTTTTAATTGCTTTATCTTTTTATCCTGTTCTTTTTTTATTTGCTTTGCTTTTTCAGCTTTTTCTTTTTTTATTCTTTTTACTTTTTCAGCTTGTTGCTTTTCTTTTTTCATCTGTTGTTTTTTTATTTCTTTAACTCTTTTTTCTGCACTAGCTGACTTCTTCTCTACTTTTTTATCCATTAGACGTTACCTATAATTTTTCTTTAAATTTATTTTGCTTTTAAATCTATAGAAAGTAATTTACTAATACCGTTTTCTTCCATTGTAATTCCATATACAGTATCTGCTGCTTCCATTGTTCCTTTTCTATGTGTAATTACTAAGAATTGTGTTTCTTTGCTAAACTTCTTTAAATATTCAGCAAATCTATATACGTTAACATCATCAAGTGCTGCCTCGATTTCATCTAGTATACAGAATGGTGCTGGATTTAATTTAAGAATTGCAAATAACAATGCGATTGCCGTTAATGCTCTTTCACCACCAGATAATTGAAGCATGTTTTGTAGTTTCTTTCCTGGAGGTTGAACTTTAATTTCAATTCCACATTCCAAAACATTTTCTTTATCTTCTAACATTAATGAAGCATTTCCGCCTCCAAATAATTCAGCAAATACAACTTGGAAGTTCTTTTCAATTTGTTCAAATTTTTTAACAAATTGATCCTTCATCTTATCTGTCATCTCAGTTATGATATCTCTTAGTTTCGCTATAGTTGTTTCTAAGTCATATCTTTGAGTAGACATTGTTTCGTATCTTTCTTTTGTATTTTTATACTCATCAATTGCTGCAACATTTACATCACCCAAAGCTTTTATTTGTGCATGTAATTTGTCTGAATGTTTTTGTGTTTCAACAATGTTCTCAGGTTTTTCATATTGCTCAGCTGCATTGTTTGGAGTAATTTCGTAATCAGTCCATAAATCATTTATTATTTCTAATAAATCTTGATTCATTGATGCATATTTAGAATCAGCTTTTACTAAACCTTCTTTTACTTTTTGAATAGTTTCAAATTGTTTAGTTATATCATCTTCTGATTTTACTAATTCTTCGTTCTTTTTAACTCTAGATTCTTTAAGTTCTTCAGTTTTGTTTCCACTGTTTTCAACTTCTTTTTGAATTCTCTCAATATTGCTTTTTAATTCTTTGATTGTTTCAGCAAGTTCTTTATTTTGCTCAATTGCTTTTTCTATTCCTTGCTTGTTTTCTTCAATTTTGTTTTGTTCAGCTTTGATATCTTGATCAATTCTTTCCATCATTTCATCAATAGAGTTGTTACTTTCATCAAATGAAGAAACAGAAATTTTAAGATCTGTAATATCTTCATTTAAGTTGTCTAGAACTTCTTGATCATCTTGATTTAATTCAGCAAATTTCTTAATTTCATCTAATAAAGCATTAGATTGTTCAGTAAGTGCTGTAATTTCTGTTTGTACTTTTTGTTTTTCTGAAACTTGATCTTCCATTTGCTTTTTATAATTTTCAATGTCGGCTTGTAATCTTTCTTTGCTTTCATTTATTTTTTCAATTTCATTATCTTGAGCTGTTAATTTTTCTTTGATTGCTGCTAAAGCAACTTCAGATTGTTGAAGCTTTTCGCTTAATTCAACAATTTGTTGAATTACTAATTCGTTATCTTTTAAGTACTCTTCTTTTGATGTTACTGTTTTTTCCAACTTAGCATCTATTTCAGAAATCTCTTTTTCTAATTTCTTAATTTGATGTCCTCTACCTAGTAAATTGAAGTTTTTCTTTTGAACACTACCACCAGTCATAGCTCCTGAAGAATTCAAAATATCTCCTTCTAAAGTAACTATTTTAAATGAATACTTATTTATTTTTGCAACTTTAATTGCATTTTCAATATTGTCTACAATCAATGTTCTTCCTAATAAATTTAATATGATACCTTCATATTTTTCATTAGTTTTAACAAGATCTGAAGCAACACCTATTACTCCTTCTTGTGAAGTGTAATTTTCTAGTTTCTTTCCTTTAACTGTTGTTATTGGTAAAAATGTTGCTCTTCCTAAATTATTTTTTCTTAAATATTCAACCATTCTTTTAGCATCTTGTTCAGTATCTGTTACTATGTTTTGCATAGCTGCGCCAAGTGCCATTTCAATAGCTGTTTGATATTGATCATCTGTTGAAATAATGTCTGCTAAAACACCATCATTTCCTTTTTTAAGTTCACTATTTGTATCTGCTGCATCTAATAAATCTTTTACAGACTTAGCATAACCTTCTCTTTCTTTTTCTGTTTCAACCAAAAAATCATGTTTTTGAGTTTTCATTCTCTTGCTATCTGTTAAATTTTCAATTTGTAAATCAAACTCTTTTGTTTTTTGTTCAATTTTATCTTTTTGAATTTGAACTTTATCTAATTCTTCTTTGTTTTTGTTTCTTTGATTTTCGATATCTAAAACATTTTGATTAATCTTGCTTCTATCATCTCTTTTTGAATCAAGTTCAGAAATTGATTTAGATAAATCTCTTTCTGCTTGTTTCTTTCTATCTTCAATATTTTCATAATTTGTATCATACATAGTAATGCTGTTTTGAAGATTATATCTTTTATCTATTATTTCATCGTTTTGCTTTTTCTTATCTTCTATTTCTTTTTGTTTATCAGATAATTTTTTACTAATTTCAGCAAGTTCATTTTCTTTTTCTTTTAGTTCATTAGCAAACTTCTCTTTGTTTCTTAATAAATTTTCTCTTCTTGTTTCTCTATTCTTTTTATCTTCTTCTAAAGATTTTATTAGCTCTGTTGATTCAGAAATTTCTTGTTCTAATCTATGCTTTGTTTCTTCATTGTTTGAAATTCTTTCATTGCTAATATTAATATTTGAATTAATTTTTTCAATTTCATTCTTGCTTTCAAAACTTAAATTTTGTACTCTCTCAATTTCTTGATCTAATTGTTCAATTTCAACTCTAAGTTTTTCTTTTAACTCTTGCATCTTAACAAGTTTAGTTTCTTCTTCTTTGTTTTGAACTTCAAATATTTCTTTATCTTTTTCAAGTTTTTCTAACTTTTCTTTAAAAGAATCTATCTTGTATAAATAAAGACCAACTTCAATATTCTTTAATTCTTCACGTAATTCAACAAATTGTTTTGCCTTTTCTGCTTGAATTCTTAATGGTTCTAAATTATTTTCAATTTCAGATAATATGTCATTAATTCTAATTAAATTAACTTTAGTTTGTTCTAATTTCTTTTCAGTCTCTGCTCTTCTTGCTCTAAATTTAATAATACCAGCAGCCTC
Organism: Clostridia bacterium; assembly: GCA_045643205.1. Lineage (GTDB taxonomy): Bacteria > Bacillota > Clostridia > TANB77 > CAG-508 > CAG-793. The sequence continues at coordinate 14,367 of JAZUKI010000002.1, forward strand.
TTCAAAGATATGACGTCTATCTTCTGACTTAGTTGATAATATTTCATCAACTTTTCCTTGTCCTATAATTGAATATCCATCTTTACCAATACCAGTATCCATTAATAGTTCAAGAATATCTTTTAATCTGCATGCAACTTTATTTATAAAGTAACCTGTTTCACCTGTTCTATAAATTCTTCTTGTAATTGTTACCTCTGTAAACTCGATTGGTAATGTTCCATCTGTATTATCAAAAACAATAGAAACCTCAGCAAAACCCAAAGATTTTCTACTTTGTGTTCCAGCAAAAATAACATCATCAGATTTACCACTTCTTAAAGCTTTCATACTTTGTTCACCAAGAACCCATCTGATAGCATCAACGATGTTACTCTTACCACTACCGTTAGGTCCTACGATTGTTGTTATACCTTGATTAAAGTCTAATTCTAATTTATTTGCAAATGACTTGAACCCTTTAATCTCTACCTTCTTTAAGTACATTTTATCCTCCATTTTGATTACATTCGATTAGTGTAATTTTCTAATTTCTTTTTAATTTTTATCCTAACATCTTTAAGATAATATAACTAATTAAGTTATTATTATAGAACCAATTTCCTAAATAAGATGTAGCTATTGAATCATATAGCCATCCACCTTTAGTTGCATTGATAAATAATCCTAATATTAAAAATACAATCCATATTTTAATAGCAGCATACATTATACCAAATAATATTCCTGCTATCTTATTAAGAGATTCTATAATTGGTATATCAGAAACCATTTGTAATAATCCTTTAAGCAATGACAATATGATTGTTACAATTATTATTACTAGTAAGAATGAAATAATTGTTAAACATATATCTGTTAGTTTATCTGAAATAAAGTTTGCAAGACCTGCTTCTGATGTATCTTCAGTTGCTTTTTCTTGTAAATAATCTTTTACAAACTTAGGAACGTTTAATGAAGAAACTGCATCTTCTCCACCTTCACTATCTCCTGTGAATAAACTATTACTAATTGATCTTGTAATTCCTTCTGTAATATTTTTATCTAAGAAATCAACTATCTTTGTATGTTCTACTAATGTTGTTTTAACTATTGGGTTAATTGCCCATGCTATCCATATTGCTAGGAACACAGAAATGATTTTATATAATGTTAATAATAATCCTTTTTTATAAGCATTAACACAAGTTGAAATTATAACAGCTAGTATAATTACATCAACAATTATTTTTCCAATACTCATAATAATTCTCCTTTACTAATTATTCATAAATGATGCATTTTGCATTTTATAAACATCTAGTCCTTTACTTGTTGCCACATAAACTGTATTTGTTCTATTTGATATTAATACATTTTTAACATCGACATTGAATGATGCTTTACATTTTGCAACACCAACTTTTGAATAGATGTTATATTCGCTTCCATTACCACATGATACAAAATTTTTGTTTGCAGTAACTTGGCTTACTGTATTATATATAACTTGTTCTTTTTTCTTTTTTAAATTTGTGCTATAGTATTCAACATATTTTGCATCGCTTGAAAATTGACTTGTATTTTTATCACAAACTAGAACAATCATGTTATCAAAATTCAAGTTAACAAATTTTATTCTGTCTTCTATTTCTTTTTCTTCTTTCTTTTCTGAGAATAAATTAATACGTATCAATTTATCATCAGCTATAGCAATTATGTTTTCATCATCAAGATATTTAAGATCTGTTACTATGCTACCTTGAAATTCAAATGATGAAAATAAATTGTCTTTTAATTCTTTACCATCAATCTTAAAGAATATAACTTTACTTAGAATATTATTATTTCCAACATCAAGATATGATGTACAGAAAGTTTCATTGTTGTCACTAATAGCAACAGCAAGTGGAACACCACCATTTTCTTCATAACTAATTCTATCTAAAAGTTTTGTTCCTTCATTGTTGAATATTGTTATAACACTTTTTGAATCTGATTCAGTATTACTTTTTTGAAGTACTGCACTATATCCATTTTTGTTTAAAGCGACAGACAATATTGGTAAGTTAACCTTAAGTTCATAAAGTTTTCCGTTTTCATCATAAACGATACCATTATATCCTTGCTTATCATAAACACATACTAAATTTCCATTTTGAGATATTAGTGGATATTTTGTATATGCAATTTCTTGCCATAGTACTTTCTTAGAGTAAGAACTTGTTACATTAAAACATGTTACACTTTCTTTTCCAATTTGTAATAATGAATCATTATTTAAAAGCACATATTCATTTTGATCTATAAGTGATGCATTTTCTTCATTCAAAGAAGATGCAAATGACATTTTCTTTGTTACAAATCCAAATCTGTCTACGATAAAGATTGCTAATATAATAACTAGTGCTATTGATAGCCCTAGAATAATTTTTCTCTTCATATATTATTATCCCCCAATCTTCGCCTATTTTATCATTTTACGATAAAAAAGCAATAGAAAAATCTAAACTTTTTATAGAATTTTCCTAGGTTTTATAAGGTTTTTACAAGTTTTCCATATATTTGCTTTTTATACATTTTGAGCATATATCCTGCTATCAAAACTTTATTTAAACTCCACTAATAAATATTCGTCTATTTTTTTATTTTTATGAGGATTTTTACAATACTAATTTATATATTTTTCT
>JAZUKI010000003.1:0-254731 GCA_045643205.1 Clostridia bacterium
TGCAAGTGAAACAACAAGTGTGATAACTGCTGTGATAATCATTACGTTTTCTCTTTTAAAATTGATCTTTTGATTTAACATTTTCTTTTCCTCTTTTAATTGATTTAGGTTTTGCAAAACCTATAAAACTTTTTTGTATTAGTTATCGCTAATACGCGTATATAATAAATAATATATATAATATTTTTTAGTTTTTTATTGTTACATTTTAATATTGAAGTGTTTATTTTCTTTTAAATTATGACACGAATCTTTTTATTTCGTAGAATTACACGCCGTTATATTTTTTCAATAGTTATTTCTATTTTGCACTTCTATTTTGTTTGCATTTTTAATTTTTTATAATTTTTCACACATAAAAAAAGAGAGGCTTTCTAAAATGAACATCTCTGCTCATTTCTTTTTCCTCTCTTTTTCTATAATGAAGTTCATCAATCTAATTAATAATTTTTATCTTATTGTCCTAATTGTTTTTTGCAATAATTTTACTTTTTAAATTGTGTTTTACTTTATAATTTTAAATTATTGTTTTATTATTGAATGTCTTCTTAATTCCAAATGCTCCTGCTGCAATGATTCCTACTGCGATTAATGATATTAATATGATTAATGTGTAGTTTCTGTTTTCACCAGTTGGTGGCATTATTACTATTTTTTGTGCTGCATCAGCATCAATTTCTTTTACTTGTACTCTATCTGTTTGGTCAAGATCATCTGTTGCTTCTGATGTATTCTTAGCCATCTTTTCATTTCCAACGACTGAGTAATTCATTCTTCTACCTTGTTCATTTGATGTTTCAATAATTTCTGTCATGTTGTTATATACTGAATTTGCTTTATTGTTTACACTTAATTGTGTAGATAGTCTTAATAATGTAGCTTTTGTGTTGTTTCCTTTATTAACTACTGTTGGTAATAAATCACCTTCAAGATCTTTTGTTGTTAATAAAGTATTATATGAAGCAATTCTTGTATAGTATTCTCTGTTTACTAAATCGTTTTCAATGTTTCCGCCATTATTAGAATTTGTTAAATCTTGTGATGTAACAACGTTCCAATTTGAGTCTTCTGATTGATTTGATGCTATGTAAGATATTTCGTTTGAAACATAGTCAACAATTTGTTTTGCATTTGTTTTTGCAATATTTTCTGTTGAGCTATTGTTTGTTTTACCTGTATAGTAGAATGCTAAATCTTTATAATCAATTTCACCAATATTTTCTACAGTTATTCTATAGTCTGCTACTAGTGTTGATCCTTCTAAGATTTCATCATCAATTTGTGTTTGAATTATTTCAGGTGTTTTTCCTGGTGCATCATAACCGAATTGATATCCTGTTAATAATCTTCCGCTTCCTACATCTTTATAAACTCCAATATGTGGATTGTGTTTATTGAATGTTAATCCGCTTACACCTTGATTTGTATTGAATAATACTTGACCGTCTGATAATTGAATTTTTATATTTGCTATTTCTTTATTGATTTTTAATTGTGCAACTGGTCTTTGTTCTAGTCCTAAATCTATATCATCTAATGTGTAATGTTTTTGATTAATATTTGTTGGATCTACAACTGTTCTTGTTGTGTTCTTTTCAACTTCTGTATTGATAATACCAGTTTGAGCAACTCCATATGTGTTAGTTTCTAATTCATCTATCATTCTTCTTTGTAATTCATCTGGTTGATATGTTGCTAATTTATAGAATGATGCTAAAACTTCTGCTCTATTGTTTACTAATGTTTTTCCGTTATATCCTTTTGAGTAGTTGTTTGATTTTGTTCTATAGAATGCAACATCCTTTGCATCAGAAACTCCTCTTTGTTCTTCGCTTCTAGCAATATCATAGTAGTACATTGATGGTTTGTTTGTTGAATTATTTAATGTTCCATCTTCTAATGTGAAGTTTCTTGTATTGTATGCATCTGATGTAAATCCATAAATTGATTTATAAGAAATGCCATTTTGATCAACACCTGTTTGATATGTTGTTGATTTATAATCTTGGCCGTTGTATGAAATATCGTTCATACCACTTATTTTACTTGTTCCTAATACTTTGTTTACATCATTTTCTGTTTTTACTAATACTGTTCTATCTGTATCACCATAAATAAATCTTATATAGAAATCACCTGCTGGTACAGATTCAAATCCATAGTAACCTTTTGCATTATCGTAGTTTAATAATTGTTCTACATATAATATATTGTTTTGACTTGATGTACCGTTTTGTAAAATAATCTTTGAACATCCAATTCCTGAATAGTAAGATTTATCTTGTGGATTTGTTTGTGATTGTGAAACATTAATTTTTTCACTTGCTCCTGCAAAATCGTAAACTACTGTTCCCCAAACTTTTTCACCAATATATCTTCCTGTTGATGTTCCATATTTATCAACTTCTTGAACTGCTTCAACTAATTCAACTGTTACACCATCGATTTTTGTTTCATTGTTATCTTTACCATCTCCAACAACAGCTCTATCACTTTCTTTGTTTCTTGAATCTTCATAAACATATCCTGATAATGTTCTGTTGTCTTCTTTTCTTGTATCGATAATTATTTTGATGTTTGGTGCTTGGCTAGCATCTTTTTGTGTTCTATCATTTATTGGATCAATCTTGTCTCCACCAGCTTGTCTTATCATTCCGTTTGAATCTAAATCATATTGTGATAAGTTTCCTGGATTTGAGATTGAATCTACTTTACCAGCTTTTGTTGATAAAGGTTCTGTTATTTCAGTGTGTGTTCCTGTTCCATCTGCATTTAAGTTTTCTGGAATTTTTGTTCCTACTGAATAATATGTTTCATATTGATTAATTTCAGCAATGTTACGTTTTCCAATTGTTTCAATACCATTCTTTAATGATTGGTCTAACCAAACTTTTTGTGTTTCAGGATTGTTGTTAACTTTGAATGTAACAAATAAGTTTACGAATTGTCCTGGTTGTAAGTAATCTACAAATGTTCCATTGTTCTTAACTTTAATTCCTGATAAGTATAGTTCAGAATAGTCATTGCTAATCTTTGTATTTCTTCCTGTTATTGATGTTGTTTTAATATTAATATCGTGTTGATTTTTTACGTTACCGTTAAAGTCTACTGATGATGCTGCATATGTGTTATGATGTGAACCAACTTTGTTTCCGTTTGCATCATATTCATCATATTCAACTGGTGTGTATGTATCTCCTGATAATACTCCGTCGAATGTGTACATCTTTGAATCATAATGATCAACTACTTCATCAATTTTTACATTGTATGCACCACTGTTTTGTAATTTGATTTTATATGTTACATATACTTGTAAATCTTTTGCTGATGAGTTGTTTCCATATGCATCATTTTCATTATATAAGTATTCAGATTTTCTAACTTCTCTAGTATATGCAAAATCATTTTGATATGTTTTTCCATCTAGAGCATAATCTGATGTTCTTATTGAAACATTGAATGAGTCTTCATCACCCATAACTATTAATTTTCCGTCATCACCTGGTGTTTTATCTACATAGTATGTTCTTCCATCTTTAGCTACCATATATGTGTTATTCATTTCATTTACTGAATAACCTACTAAATATTGTGCTAATGCTGAAACATTGTTTGCGCCATTGTAATTATTTAATAATGCTTGTAATTCAATTGCTCCATTGTCTCTCTTTTGATAGAAGTAATCTTGTGATTTACCGTTTACTTTAACTGTTACTTTGAATATATCTTTGATTAATGAAATTGAATTTTCATCTCTTTCATATAATCCAAAGTCTGTATTTCTAGCTTGGTCACATGTTTTGTTATATAAGTATGTATAATTAATTCCACCAAAGTTAAATACTTTTGGTTGATCTGTTTGATATTCTGCACTGTCTTTATTTATATTCTTTATTATAAATTGATCATAGAATGGTAATACTGTTTTATCAACATATGTGTATGCAATGTTTTGAATGTCTTGAATGTATGTTACAACATTTCTTGCTTCTGTTTCATTTACACCTTTGCTTAACATCCATCCTAAAATTTGTGCATATGCACTATCATAATTTTTTGTTCGGTTCCAAACTATTTTATTGTCATCATTCTTTGGTTCTCCTCTTGTTGAACCGTCATCATATTTAGCATACTCTAAGAATTGATTCCATACATCTATAAATGTTAATGCACCTTTGTATGGATTTGTTTCATTTTTTCCTTCGCTGTATGCAATATATTCATGATTTGAATTTTCTAATCTTTGATATTTTGCATAAGCAATTCCTGAATGATTATCTTTTCTATAGTTTTCATTATATGAACTAATAATGTCTAATATATCATTGAATGATGCTCTATCAATATCTTTTGCATTTGAGAAACCACCTGATAGGTCTTTCTTATAATATGTATATTGATACATTTCACCATTATAGAAGAATCTTACAAAGTAATCTTTCATTGCATTTACTACTGGTTTACCATCACCTGTTATACCGTAGAATCTATATCTTCCATCTGCATCTGTTGTTGTTTCTGCTTTAAGTTTTGCATTTGCTCCGTTGCCTTCTAATTCAAATAATTGAACTAATATGCCTTTGAATGGTGATTCGCCGTTATCAAATCTTCCATTGAATCTCATTCCGTTTGTATCTGCACCTTTGATTACATTGTTTTCTATCCATACTAAACCGCCGATTTGCATGTTTACTCTTGCACCTGCTAATTTAATATTGATGAAATCTGTATGATAGAAATCATGTTCACTTGGAATAATTTCTACTATTGGTTGTATCCATTCAACTTCTTTTTCTTCAAATTTTACGTCTGTTGTTACTGAGTCTTTTTGTTCACGTTTTTCATTTACTATATGCCATGGTGTTTCTGTATGGTTCCATGATTCTTCGTATGTATAGTATGAAATGTATGTATATGTTGAACCATCTTCTCTAGTTCCTGTCGCATAGTGTGGTGTACCTTGTACCCATCTTTGAATTTGTACATCTTTTATTTCTTGTTCAGAATAGAAACCTTTAATTTCTGCATCTTTTTGACGTTGTACCATTTCCCTTGTAATTGTTTGTGTACCATATTTGTCGCTGTTAACTGTTCCAATCATGTCTTCAGTTAATCTAAAGTTTGCAGTCCATTTAAATTTCATTACTAATGTACAACTTGCATCTATTTTTATCCATTCATCATATCCTACTGATGGAACACCATCTCCTACAATGTTTTTCATATCAACGATTGCACAGTGATAATGTCCAACTGCTGAATAATCATCTTCAATTGTTGCTTCAAGATCTAATTCTAAGTTTTCTTCTGATTCATGATGAATATGAATTTGTGGAACTTCAATTTTTAAATTTTTAATTACTAAAGCTTTTACAGCCCATACTTTAATTTCTCCGTTAAATGCATCTATGAAGTTAACTTTAATATTTGGATTTCCTATTTCATAAATTCCATCATTGTTTGGTTCATCATAGAATTTGATGTAGAATTCTTCACCTGTTCTGAAATCAGGGAATGCAATTTCTTCACCATTTGCATTTAAGTATTTTACGTTTTTGCCGTTTATTCCTTCAACTCCATCTGACCATGCAAATCTAGCTTTGTCGCCAATTTTTGTTGGGTTTGTTAATTCATCATATAATGTATTTTTTGCATTTGCAATTTTTTCGTCAGTTGGTAATAGTTCTGGATCATCCTTTGCCCAATCAGCAACTTCAATCATATCTGTAGTAATGTTTAATGAAATTTTGTAAGGTCCAACTGTATAACTTTGATCTGCTTGATTTACTAAAACATCTAATGAATCTTGATCATCTACAGCTGGTGTAACTGTGAAGTTTGTTTTCTTTTCTTGTAATGGCTTAGTTACGTAATAATAAACATTACCAAAATCAGTTGCTCTGTCTTCTATCTTATCATATTTAGCGATTCCAGATTTTTTTGCCTTGCCATAAGATGTTGAATTGTATTGTACATGTTTACCATATACATTTGATTCATTTCCCCATCTTTGTGATGCCCATAATACGTGTTGGAATGCTAATCTTGTTTGTTTAACTCCTGCATTATTACTTCTTGGATCAATTGGATATCCATCTGCTTCATTTGCAATTGAGTGTGATGAAACATAGTACATTGCATAACCAACTGATGGTTCAATTTCTCCTTTATGTTGTTCTTTTAATTCGAATTCAGAATATTTAAATCCTGCATGTTCAGAATCTTCATCTTCGTCCTCTGGAACTCCTGATACATAGTCGTAATAATTTGTTGGTGTTGATAATTGATAACAGAACCAACCCCATAATGTATCAGTTGGGAAAGGTGTGTAATTATAAGGCATTCCGCCAGTTCTCAATTCCATGGCACAAACAGCAGAGGTTAATGAACATAGAATAATTATTGATACTATTGGAGATACTATTTTCTTTAGTAATGAATTTTTCTTATAACTCATTTTTTTCTCCCTTCATTATAGAATATTAGTATAAGATTTGTTTATTACATTTTTCTTAGTTTCGAATACAGCTATTGCCGCAAGTGCAAGAATTGCTAATGTAATTCCGGTAACTGCTAATGCAGTTCTACCAGTAGCTATTGCTAAAACAATTGCACCTGAAGATATGTCATTTTCGCCATCCATTTTATTGCTTGCTTTTGAGTTGATATCTTCTATTCCAAGTTCATTATATGAACTTGCAATTTCTGCGGTATTTCTAACTATTCCGGTGTTTTCATTAGTCATTTGTCTAGTTAATACTAGCTTTAACTCTTTTGTTTCTCCTGGATTGATAATTGTATTCGCAAGACTTGTTGTATAAACATTTCCATTTGATAAGTACCAATCTTTATTATCTTCTCCACTGAATCCCATTCCTTTAGGAATATAATCAACTATTGATTTTGCATATCCTGGAATGTGACCTTGGTTTGTAACTAAAATTTTGTATTCAATAATAACTGTAATATCTTCAATATTACTGTTAGGTAATTCTACTTTTGCTAGTTCTACATTGTCATAATCATAAATTGTAGGTTCTTTATTTCCTATTTTTACGATTGTAACTTTAGAAATTCTTTTATCTAATCTTAGATCGAATGTATTTCTTAATGATAGTCCTAAATCTACATTGTAAACATTTACATCTTTTAAATTTATTGTGTCGCATCCTGCAACTTCTTCTCCATTAAGTTTTGCTTGAACGAAGTCGTTGTTGTCAGAGTCTTCTACCTTTTCTAATCTGTATGGACCTGGTGCATATTCTTCAATGTTGTATTTAACAATTACGTTATATTCACCTTTATTTAAATTTGTGAATGTATATTTTCCATCTTCGCCTGTTGTTAATCTAACTTCATTTCCTTTACTGTCTTTTGCAATGTTTTGTGTGTTAGCATCAAACAACATAACTTCTAGATTTCCAATTGCTTTTTCAAATATATCTTGTTTTCCATTATTGTTTTCATCAAACCATACACGACCTGAGATTTTAAATGTTCCATCTGTAATTGGAGCATCTGGTCTATCTGGATTTTCAGGAGCTACTGTTGTTCCTGTTCCTGTAATTTTTAAAGTAATTGTATTAATATCAATTTCTTCATCTCCAATTGTTAAAATTGGTTTATGTTCTACAGAATGTGTAAATCCAGCTTGTTGACTATAAACTGCACATTTAATTGTGATTCTTGCTGTTCCTTTTGCATTTAGAACAAATTCATCATTGATGTATGATTTGTTTTTAGATGAAACTTCAACATTTCCTGTGATTGAAAAATCTCTTAAGTAAACAATATCTTTAAAATCATCTTTTATTTTTATAACTACATCTTCATCTTTGTCGTTTTTAATATCAACATAGAATTCAATTGAGTCTGTATCTAAAACATTATTTTCATCAACATTTACTGATTGATTTGCTGTAATGTATTTCTTTGCTATGTTACCATTAACTGTATTATCTGGAGTTCTAATTTCTCCTTTTGATTGATCACTTGTTGCAGTTGCGTATGCTGTTAATGTTGGATAATCTTCAATTACTGATGCGTAAATAATTATTCTTTTTGGATTTTTTCTAACGCTATCAAATTTTACTGAAATAGTATTTGATGCTTTATCATAATCATATTCATTTGAATTGTATTCTGTTCCTTTTGGTAAATGTACTTTTACATTTACATTTGTTTGTTCTCTACTGTTAGGGCTCTTTACTTCAATTGAATATGTAACTACGCTTCCTTTTGGGTGTGTGCTATTTGGAGCAACTTGATTTTTTAATTGTAAAATTAATGAACCAAGAATTCTTTTAACTGTAAATTCGTTTGTTGCATTTGCTTCCATTTCATCTGCTGAAACTGTGGCTTTTAATTTCACTTCATCTGTATCTTTATCTTTTGGTAATTCTTTTAATTCTGCTTTGATTTCAACAGTTTCCACTGAGTTAGCACCAATCTTAGAATATGTTGCTGTTGTTTTACCATTTAATAATGATAAACCTTCTGGCAATTCAATATTTAATTTTGCATTTTTCATAACAATGTTTTTTGTGTTTTTAATATTGATTTTGTATGTTATTTTTTTGCCTTCTTCGTTTTCACTGTTTTGATTTATTTCTTTTCCAGTTTCATCAAATGCTTTGATTTCTACTTCTAGTGCAGGTTTGTCTTCTGTTCTTGCACCTACGATTTTTGATTCTACTAGGTCTTGTTTAATTCCTTCTGTTGAATCATTATCAAAGTAAACTCCATAAATTGCATTTAATGATTGTTCAAATTCTATCTTTTCTGGAACATCAACTTCATAGTTGAATTCAATTTTTGCTTTGTCTTCTACATTTTTGTTAGAAACAATTTTATATGATTTTGTGTTTTCTGTGATTTCTGTTTTCCAACCTTCGCCATTAACTTTTTCTTCAGCATTATCACTGTAATAAATTGTTGCATCTTCAAGTCCATTTACTGAAATTGCTTTTGCTAATTTTGTATCTATTGTTGTTGCTAAATCTTTTCCTGTTAATGTTTTATTTCCTTTGAAAGGAATTCTACCAACAATAGTAAATCCTGTTGCTTCTTTTCCAAGGTTGCTTACTATTGATCCGCTAAAATATAATTTTTTAGATTCTGTATTTGCATGTATTCTAAAGTCTGTTGCGTCATTTGCCATTGCTGTTGTTTTGTTTGTTCCATCTGAAATTGTATTTGATAATACAAATGCTGAAGGAGCAACTATTTTTACAACTTGTTCAAATGCATTTGTTTCACCTGTTGCAGAGTTTGTATATAGCATTTTAACTTTTTCATTACTTGATGTTGCCATGTTTTCTAAGCCTATATTTGTTTCAACTCTAACTAATAATCCATCTGTTGTTGCTGATTTGCTATAGTCTGTTTGTTGTCCTTTTAAGTCAACATTGATTGTGTCTCCAACAACTGAAGTTTTTCCTGTGATTATTTCATCTTCATATAAGATTTCTGCTTTCTTAATTTCGATGTTATTTACTTTGCTTGGTAATTCAATTGAAATTTTAGGATCTGTATAAAGTGCATCTGTGATGTCTTTTGTTTTTAATACAACGTTGAATACTACATCTTCATTTTTAGCAATTGTTGATAATGTATTTTGGCTCATATCTAAAAATGCTTTTGATGATGGTTCTGTTAATTTTATTTTTGTGATCATGCTTCCTTCTGAAACAATGTTTTCATCTTTGTATCCTTTGAAATCAATTTTTGAATTTATAGTTTTTAAACTTTTTATTTGTTGTCTGTTTAAGTTTGTTTTTTTAATTTCTTTTTCAACTTTAATTTCAATATTTCCTGGATTAACTGGTTGTGTTGTTTCAAAGCTTAATCTTGTTTCATTAGTTTCAACTTCTGTATTGTTAATTGTTAATGTTGCTATTTCTGTTCCGTCTGATTTTTTAACAATTATCTTTCCTTCATCACCTAATGTGTTTTTTATACTATCTGAATCGATTTTGATTTTTTTGTTTTTAATTGCTACGTTGTTTAAAATCTCTTCATTTTCTGTTACTAATTCATTGGTTGTTTCTGTTAAAACAATTTTATTTGTTAAATCTTGTAGTCCTATATTTATTTTATATGAAACTTCAAAAGGTGTTACAAATTCTTTTTTGCTATTAATGTTTGTGTACATGTAACCTTTGTTTATTTCACTTGGTGTTGTTGCTGATATTTCAAGAATATGTCCTACTTCTGAATCAATTTTAAATTCTTCTGATTTGCTTGCTGTGATTTCTTCGTTTCTTATTGTTTTGATTTTGTTTGAAGCTTGAACATTTAATGTTTTATCATCTGTTTGTGTTTCGTATACAAAGTTTGCTACGAAGTCTTCGTTTGAATTCCATTCAAGTGAATTATTATCATTTGTTTTATTTATAATAAGTTTTTCATTTTCGTTTTTGTATGTAATGTTTTTACCTGTTGCTGAAACAACTGTTGGTAATTGTCCGTTTATTTTTGGAATATCAATTGTGATTTCTTTTGAGGCAGCTGGTAAAACATTGTTTGCAATACCATTGTTTACTTTGATACTAACTATTGTTCTGTTGTTTTCGTATTTTAAATATCTAAGAAGTTCTAATTTAAGATCTGCTTCTGATTTTGTATTCCATTTAATTTGTTCTTTTAATTCTTTTTTAATTTCTTTTTCGTTGCCGTCTTTATTTACATATGTTGCTGTTAAAACAATAGAAGAAATTTTATCAAAATTTTCGTATTTGGTAATATCTTCTTTTATTGCTTTAATTTTAACTGAGGCTTTTGTTTCGTTGCCTGCATCAACATTGTTAAAATTAATTGTGTTTCCCCTTATTGAATTAATTGCTGTTTGTTTTTCTTCAAGTTCATTTAATAATTCATAGTTAGCATCTTTTGCTTCTACAACTATGTTTTTTAAATAACCTGTTTTTTCAACTTTAATGTCAAAATCAATTGTTGGATTTTGAGTTAAATCAGCGTCCATTTCATATGAGTCTGTGCCATTTAAAGTTGCATTAAACTTAACATTTTCTTCGTTTGTTGCCATGTTTTGTTTTATTCCTTCTGCAGCTATAGATACTGCTGGCATTAATTCAATACCTAAAAAAGAAATAATAGCTAAAATAGCAATAATCTTGTTTTTTAATTTAGAATACATAAAATCTTGTCCTCCTTAGTAATAATCACAATATAACACTTCTATTATACCAGCTTTTACCATTTTTTTCAAGTTTTTGGGGCTTTTTTTGTGTTTTTACAGCTTTTTTATTTTTTTTACTCGATTTTTTCAAAAAAATAGCTAAAAAAAGAGATAAAATCTTGGTTTTCCGCGATTTTATCTCTTTTTTATTTTAGTTTATTTATCATAAACCTTTTTCTTAATTATTACTGCACCTACTAATACGATAATTGTTGCAATTGTTGTTGTAATAATTGTTAGTATCTTATTTCTGTATTCTGGACTACCTGTTGGAGGTAAGATTTGAATTTGTTGAGCACTGTCTGCATCAATTTCTTTTGGTTGTACTATCTTAGATGATGAATATGCATGGTGTTCTTGATCGCCTCTTGTTCCGCCACCGTCATTGATATCTTGGTTAGCCATTTCTTGGTTTCCAGAAATAGAGAATTGCATTCTTCTACCATATGAGTTTGAAGTTTCAATTACTTCAGCTAGGTTGTTATATGTTAAGTCTTCACTATTTCCACTTGATGTTATTGATGTTGTAAGTATTAATGTTGTGTTATCAATATTGTGTCCTTCTAGTGATTTGTTGTTCTTTACATATAATGTTGGTAATAAATTGTCATTCATATCCTTTGTAACAACGATTGTATTGTATGTAGATACTTCGTTTGCATATGTTCTTGTTACATAGTCTCTATTAATCTTATCATATAAATTACCAACTGCATTTCTAGGAGTAATCTTGTTAATGAATCCATTGTTTGTACTTGGTACATCTTTGAATTCTGCATTAAATTCTGTATCAGTAATTTGAGCAATTACATTGTTTTTGAATGAATCTTCTGTAATTCTAGATTGCATTATTTCACTTGCTTTATATACATCCCAATGTGCATCTGAGTTTTGTTTTGCTGAATCATATGATGCGTCGTTTGGAACATAATCAATTACTCTTACAACTTTTGTTCTAACTGGTTCTGTAGCTGCTGCTGACTTTTTACCAAAGTAGTAGAAATCTCTATCTTGATAATCAATTTCACCAACGTTTTCTACTTGTAAGTGGTATGTTACGTTTATTGTAGCGCCGTTCATAATCTCATCATCCATTTCTGCTTTGATTAATTCTGGTTTAGCTTGTGTATCTAATGTTACTCTTACACTTTCAAGTGTAGGTCCATTTCCTTTATTACTATATGTAATTTCATGTTGACTATGATCTTTAAACATTAAGTTCTTCATAGAAGTGTTAGCGTTGAACAAGGTTTGTCCGTCTGCTAATTTAATTTCAACATTTGATACTTCTTTAGTTAATTTAACTTGTGCTTTTGGTCTTTCTACTAATCCTAAATCAACATTTTTTAAATGGTTTTCGTGTGTAGTATTTCCATATACAGTGTGTAATGATGTTAAATTATCGCTATTTCCTGTTTCTGTATTGTTGTTTTTATCATTGATGCCTTCATATTCATTATTCATTGAAATAATACCTGTTTGTGCAACCATGTATGTGTTCTCGATTAATTCATTAATTAATGCTATTTGGGCTTTTGAGTTTGGTGTTCCATCTTTATTTTCTTGAGATGTTACTTTTTCAAATGAGTCTAATACTTCTGCTCTATAATTTAATAATGTTTTTTCACTTTCTGTTACACCTGTTGTATAACCTTGTGCGTAATCAATTCCACGTTGTCTGTATCCATATAAATCATTTGCATCTGATAGTCCTGGTAAGTTTTGTGTTGCCACTCTATCGTATCTCCACATAGTGTCATATGCATTTGAAATGTTTGTTCTTGGATTTGCCCCTTGAACATTTCTTGATGCATTCAAATCTCCACTATTGTTGATTGGTTGTCCAGCATAGTAAATTATACCGCTATTATATAATTGTTCTTTTGATCTTAATGTGTTGTTATTGTAATTATATGTACTTGCATAATCTTGTTTTGCTGTGTCTAGATAACCTGCTACTTGTTGATTGTTCTTCATTTTGTAGCTTATTGCATTTTGATTTACTTGTTTATTTGTACTTACGTTTCTTTGATATACAGTTGATTTATAATCTTGTCCATTGTATGATTTTGCATTTAAACCTGCAGCTCCAACTAGTGTATTTACTTCGTTTACGCCACTTGTTAATACTGTTCTAGTTGTATCACCATATATGAATCTTATTATGAAATCACCACTTGGTAATCCTGCGAAACAATACTTACCATCTTCTTGTGGCTCATCAAATTTTGTTGGGTCACTATAAATTTGTGCTAAGTTACTTGTTGCGTTAAGGATGTACTTTGTTCCTTTGCCTGAATAATATTGTGCACCTTGGTTTTGGCTTCCTGCTTTTAATTGATATTGATTATTTTTGTCTGAAGCTAATCCTGTATATTCGCATTCATCCCAAACTTTTTCGCCAATATATTGACCTGTAAATGTTCCGTCATAATCTACATCTTGTATTAATTCTACTAATTGTACTGTTACACCATTGATTTTCTTTTCGTTGTTGCTTCTTTCGCCATCGCCAATTGGTGAACCATCGCTGTTTACGTTTCTATCATCTTCAAATACATATCCAGAAATCTTTCTTACTTCATCATTGTCTAAGATTAATCTTATTGATGGTGCTTTATCCATGTCTGGCTCAATTTGTGGTAGAGCTTCTTCGTTAGGCTCTCCTTTGTTTAGTTTTGGTCCATTTGGATTTCTTGTAATCTTTCTATATGAATTGTCTTTGAATTGCATTGACTTGTATTTACCGCCTTCAGTGTAAACAACTTCTACGTTACTGCTTCTGAAGTTTCCTGGATCAGAATATACATCTACCATACCTGCATTGAACATCTCAGGATTTGATTGATATGTTTCTTCTCCAACTTGTTTACCTTTTGCATCTAAGTATATTGCTTTTCCGCCTGTATACTTAACCATTCCTATTCCATATGGTGTATAGAATACTTTTTCATCTGCCATAGTAGCATCAGCTGGAATGTTTGCACTGTAATATGAAGAGTAACTATTTATTTCTGCAAAATTGTTTTTACCTATTGTAGGTAATTGATCTGCAAAGTCTCTTGTAATTTGGTCTAATTTTATTTGATTTGCAAATGTTTTGATGTTCTTATCTATTGAATTATTCTTTACTCTAAATGTTACGAATATTACTGTACCTTGTGATTTTGATAATGTGTATGAACATTGTTCATCTCCATTTGCATCTTTTGTTATTACAGGAATTCCTTCTTCTGCTCCTGTTCCTCTAATATATAGAGTCTTTAGATGATATGGTTGTTTGTCATTATCTGCATCTGTATTAGGTATGTAGAACTCTTCTTTTACGGCTAGGCCGTTTCCGTTTTTATCGTGTGTATATGCAGAACTTTCATAAATTCCGATATATTCTTTATCTGGATTGTGTCCTAATGTATCTCTTAAGTTTGTTGCGTATGTGTATTTGCTTCTTTCTATGTTGCCATCTGTGTTTTCTGTATGTGTTTCTATTTGATATTTTCCGTTTGCATCAATTATTAAGTTACCTTTTGCATCTTTTACGCCATCAAATTCTAGATTGTCTGCATCATAGTAGTCTGCTATTTCGTTGATTTTTACTGCGTATGGAGATGTGTTATGGATATGAATTTTATATGTTAAGTATGCTTTGATATTCTTTGAATATTGTCCATTTCCATAAGCTATGTTTTCATCATATAAGTAATCTGATTTTCTAATCTCTCTATTATATGGTGTACCACCATCTAATGTTTTGTTTATTTTTTCTACATAGTCTGGTTCGAAGTTGTAATTATCGCTATCAACAATTTTGTCTTTGTCTGCATAGTTATAAACTTCTTTCTTTCCGTTTACTACTAATGTAGCTTTGTATAAATCTTTTGTAAGTTCTACTTCATTATTTTCTCTTTGATATGTACCAAAGTTCCAGCAATGACGCAAATCAAATTCTTTGTTATATAAGTTAATGTATACTTCACGTGGTGGTTCATAATAGTGATCTATATCATGAACTTCTTCATGTGCTTCTACTTCCCATACTAGATACCACTCTGGGTATGTTGTTGTTTCTGGTCCTGGAGGATTAGGCGTATCAGGTTCACCTGTGCCTGGATTATCTTCAGGTGGTGGAGGTGGATAAACAGGGATATCATCTGGCCCAGCAGCTATTTTTATTGGTTCACTTATGTCTGAATTTATATTTAGAGATGCCAATTTAATATCTTTACTTTCGCCTGTTTTTGGATATTCTATATGAACATATTTTTCACCTTTATATTCATATTCATATATTGTAGTTCCTTCTTCAAATTTTGTTGTAGGTTGTAAACCTAATTTTTTAATAATTGCTTTCAATGCTTCTGGAATATCTGTAGGGTATATAACATTTGGATTTGGATTTTCTACCCATCTTTCTTTTAAGTTTAATCTCCATTTTACGTATTTATCCATATATGTTTTTCCCATATCTTTTAAGCAGAATGTTGCTTGTTCTGGGAATGTTTTTAAATTGGTTTCTCCCATATTTCTTCCATATACAGTTAAGTCTGGTGTGTATGGAACTGATGCTTCTATCATGCAATCTTGAAGATAATGTTTAACACTATCACTTAATCCTGAATAATTATAATCTACTGGATATTGTGCTACTTCTTGTTCAGGTAATTTTGCTGGATATTCCCACTGCTTATCTATATCGCTTGATACAATTTCACCATTATTTTCATTAATTGGTTCATCTAATTTATTGCCTGGATTATGGTAGAATTGATAATCAATTGATTCTTTAATTAATTCAGCATGAGTATTGTTTTTTATAAATAAATTATATTGTTCTTCAAAAGTATCTAAATTTGCATTGAAGTTTGGATTGTCTATTGCTTCTTGAACAACATGTTTTAATCCATATGCTCTTCCTGTATATGAATAATTTTGATTTAATGTTCCATTGCAGCCTGCATATCTTTGTCCTGCATATGTATAGTTGTTTTCACTTGAGTAAATGTCTGTAAAACGAGTATTAAATTCTGTTCTATGTTCATCTACTGCTTTTGATGTGTAATCTTTATATTCTCCGTATGAAGAATCCATTCCAGTATTATATAATGTTTGTGTATATAATTGTCCATTATATACAAATTTTACAAAATACTTTCTTAATGGATTTATTAATGGTGTATTATCTGCTATCTTGCCATAGAATCTATAGTCACCATTTTTATCTGTGAATGTACTTGTTATATACGTTCCTACTTTATCAATATCGTCATCTGTAATAAATAGATTTCTTTGTGGTTCTTTATAATTAATCTTACATTCATAAAGATCAACTTTCATTCCTTGGAAACTCTCTTCATTAAGAATGTCTCTCCAGCCATCCACGCTGTTTTGTCCTAAGCCTTTGACAGCTATTGATTCTTTCCAGACGTTTCCGCCAAATGCTTCTGCTATTTTTGTTTTTGGCATTGCAAATTTTTCAATTTCTATTTTTGTACCAAATTTATATATGTCTGTATCATCTTCTGTTTCGAGCGTTACAAAAGACTGCATATATGCTTTTAATTTTGTTATATTAGCTTGTAACTTTTCTGCTTGATGACGTTCTGGAGTGCTAGCTCTTCCAAATGTTTCATCATATGGAAACCAAACTGTATATTCTGATATATCACCACCACCTAGTTTATATTCAAAATCATGTTCTCCTGCTTGTCCTAAGCTTTCCCATAATTCTAATCTTTTTCCATAAGATGCATATTCTAAGGCAAGTTGCCAACCTGTGTTTTGAGTTCTGTATCTAAATCCATATGTACTAGCCGGATCATACTCAGTTCCATCCTCTTTTTTATATGAGTGATTTGTATTTCCACCATAAATTTCTACAATTTCCCATGAAGCATTATCTAAACTATCATGTGTTACATCTTCATATCTTGTATATGGTTCAGAAGTTGTAGGTTTACTTGGTTTTGTATATGTATTGGTTCCTGCATTAGCAGGCGAATTACCTGTATTAATTTTACCATTTTTTAATACAAAGTTGTTTACTTGGTCTGCTGAAAGAGACGCATATCTATATCTATATACTGTTTGATTTTGTGTCCAAGTATCAACCTTCTCCTCATGTGATTCTATTATTTCTATTATGTTACCATAGCTATCATATTTAGCTTTATCAATAATTGTTTTTTTCTTTGTACTATAGGATGTAATTGTTGCTTTTTCTTTTACTATTCCGTAAAATCCTTGTAATTTCATTTCTTTTTTTAGTGGAAATTGGTAATTCTTTTTATGTACGTCTAGATAATCTGTATCTTCAGGTCCATTCATTCCCGCATATGAAAAAGGTGTAGTCATATCGCTCTCTCCACCCATTCCTAATACATATAAGTTTGGATAATAATTATCTAAATAATAATTTTTTTCCTCTACACCTTCATCTTTATAAGTGTAGGGATTACTTTTTCCATATGAAAACAAACTATTTTTTATTATAGATCTTGTTTGTGCATTATATACAACAGTATAATCTGGACGATAGATATATCCTAAATTTGAGTACCATGTAATTGGCTTGTTTCCTGTAACTTCATTACCCTCTCCTGAACTTATTCTATTCCATATAACATAAAAATCAAATGAATTTTCAAGAGCATGAAAGATTTGGTCAGGATTTTGGCCATAATAACTATAAGATGGAGGAATTATTGTTATTTGTCCTGATTTAGATCTAATAATACCATATAATCCTTTTCCTTCAAAAGATCCTTCTTGCCTATGCTCCTTATAATTTACATATGCTCCATATTTTATTTTAAGATCAAACATACTATCATCTGCAGTTCCTAAATTTATAATTGCACCTTCTTTTGCTGGATAAAATTTAATAAAGAAATTGTTTTCATCACTAGTTGTATTATTAAATTTAGGAAAATCAACAGGTTGTCCATTCTTATCAACTAAAATAGTGCTGTAAGAATTATTATCTGTACTATTACCTGTTATATTATATTTTAATTTATTCTTTGTTGCATCACTAATTCCATTTTTTATAAATTTTTCATTTAATGTTTTGTGTATTGTTAAATAGCTTTCAATATATGCTTCACTATTTTCAAATTCTACACTATTATCATAATCTATATATTTTTCATGTCCCTGCTGCATAATTTCTTTCATTAAATATTGAATAGCCTCATCTGAAGCATCTGTATTTAATTTTAATTGAAATGGTCCGTATATATACGTTCCGTCATTTTGATCAACAAATAAACTTGATTTACTATTTTCAATCTTAAATACCGATTTATTCTCTCCAATTGTTTTTTCAAAAATTTCCTCATACACTTTTCTAAATCTTTTTACTTCAATTGGTATTAAATCATCTAATTCTCCAATCCATGAAGCTTGAGCTTTGATTCCATCAGTTCTATCCAGTAATTCATTAGTTCCAGCTACATCATCTTTTGCATCCCATATTAATCTTTGAAAATCTTTCCACGATTCTTCTGTTCCACCCAAATTTGCAGGTGTTATTCCGATACTTAAAGCATAAGCTAACTGAGGATTAATATCATCAGTTTTATAAGTATAATTACATTCACTTGTATCTGGTGAACCTGTTGTAGGAATTCCTTCCTCTAAATTTACCATTATTGGAGGGTATCCTAATTTATTGCAAAAAAACATATTCTCCATATCTTTGCATTCATAATTTAAATAGCTTACATATTGTAAATTTGGATAACCTTGTTCTGCAACGCCTCCACCTGTTTTTCCATTGTAATATGTATCAATAATAGACCAACCATCCAATGCTTTAACCTTATTGTTGCATAAAAAGGCTATAAAACAAATTGCTATAACAATTAAAATTCTAATAATATTTTTCTTTAGCATAATATTTTCCCCTTTTTTACATAATTCTTTTCATGCTATATTATAAATATATATAAATACAATCATACTTATTTTTTATGTTTAATAATATTAATTATGTAATATTACTTTAATAATTTTGCTTCTTTAGCTTTATTTCGTAGGGGTAAGTCATTATATAGGAATAAAAAATCCTTTCACCGCTAAACTTTTTCGTTTAACAATGAAAGGATTTTTTGTTTTTATACTATTTAAAAATTTATTCTTATACTATTTTATTTTTTCTTTTATTTTTAATAAATACTATTATAACTGCTCCAAAAGATAATGCACCAAAGATTATTCCTGCCACTCTAATTATTTGTCCTCCAGTTGAAAGTGCAATTATAACTAATGCTTCTGAATAATCGTTTTCACTTGAATCTTTGTTTCCTGCTTTTGAATTAATATCTTCTATTCCCTGAATATTATATATTTCTCCAATCTCTGCAGAATTTTTAATAATTCCAGTTTGTTCAGCAGTTATTTCTTTTCTTAATTTTAATTTCAATTCTTTTTGTGTTTGTCCTTTTATTAATGTGTTTGTTAAAGTACTATTGTATGCACATCCATCTGCTTTAACATACCATCCTGGATTGTCTTCTTGATTAAAAGTCATTCCTTTTGGTATATAGTCAACTACTGATTTTGCATATCCATCAACATACCCAACATTTTTTACCACCAAAGAATATTCAACTACTAAGTAATATTTAATACCTTTTTCATTTGAAATTTCTACTTTTGCAATATCGCTATTATAATTATAATTTGCATTTTTTCCATTTGATGTTGATACTGAAACACTAGTTACATTTTTTTCTAATGCCATATCAAAAGTATTTCTTGGTATTAATGAAATATCAATTGCATAAATATTTGAATTTTGTACAAGTATATTATCAGTTGCTCCAACTGTTTCATTTTCAAAAACAGTTTCTATGAAATCATTATTTAAGTCATCTGCGACATTCCTATTTCTATAATCACCGCATCCATATTTTTCAGAATCATAATATGCAATAACAACATAACTTCCAATTGGAATGTTAGTGAAAATATATTCTCCATTATTATTAGTTGTTGTTATTATTTCTTTACCCGAATCATCAACTACTACTTTATTTGTTTTGTTATCAACTAATTTCATTCTAATATTTGAAATTTTTTGTTCTGTATCTTCTCTTTTTCCATTATTATTTGCATCTAACCAAGCTGTTCCTGATATATTATATTTTCCATCAATGATTGGATCATTGATATTTACAAACTCACCTGTTCCAGTAATGTTTATAGTTATTGGATTTATTGCTATTTTTACCCCATTACATGAAGCTTCTGGTTCATGTGTTAAATTAATTTTTTCACCTTTTGCTTGTGTTTTTATTCCACATTTAATTCTTACTTCTACATAATCTTCTGCATTTAACTCAGCTACATAATCAATTAAATTTACATTTTGATGTTTTGAAACTTCTTTGTTGTTTATTAAAATTTTATATTCTTTTATTATAAAATTATCATTTAATCTATCATAGATTTTTACTCTTCTTAAAGCATCCCAATGATTTTTTATTATAATATTAAAATCAAATGTATCTGTGTCTTTTAATTGGTTTGATGGTGTACTTATTGTATGTGATACTTCAAAATTTCTAGCTGCACCTGCAACTGTAATTTTTATATTATTAAAATCTTCTATCTTTTCATTTTCATATACACTTGCTTTTAATTCAGGTGTGCCATATTTAGCTGTTTTTAAATTTAATCTAATTTCATTTGATAAATAATATGCTTTTAGTTCATCAATCTTAATTGAGTATTCTCTTGTATTTGAATTGTATGAATATGTTAATCCATTTCCATTTAGTTTATCATTTTCTTCTGTATCATATTCTACCTCTGCAGGTAATTTGTCTTTGATTTCAAGATTTTTCTTATCTACTCCTGTTAAGTTACGTATAAATAAAATTTGTTGGAATTTATCACCTATTCCAATTTCACCTTGTTCATCTGGTGAATAGGTAATACATGATACTTGTCTCATCTTGACTGGATTCTTATATTCTTCGGCTTTAAATTCCACTTCATCATCTTCATATATATTAACATTGAATTTGGTATATATTGCATCATTTTCTGGATTGTCGTCTTCTAAATTAATTGAATTTTCTTCATAATCTCTAATAGCATTTACCATTAAGTATTGAGTAATAGTTTTTGTTTCTGATGCTTTTATCAAAGTAATTTCTTCTGTAATATCTTCCATGTCATAATAATGATTTATCTTATCTTTTGTTACTTCAATATGTAAATAGTGATCTGTTAATTCTGTAACAGCTTTAACATTACTAATATCTCTATTAGAAGTATTTGTTATTTCAATGTTTAATTTTACATATGCGCCTTCATCAATTTCTTCGTTGTTTTTTATTTCTTTATTTTTAACCATATCTATTGTTTTAATTTTTACTGAGAAATCTGATTCTGGCTTTGTTGATAATCCTACTGGTTTAGCTTCTATTGAAGAATATTTTTCTCCATTTATTGCATTATTATCATATAGTAAAGTAAATGTTTCTTTTGCATGTTCATTATATGTTATATCACTTGGTGTACTTACTCTGTAACTAAATTCTTTTTTATCTCCATTTCCAAATGAATCTAAGAATTCAATTTTATATGATTTTGCATCTTCTGTTTTTGTTTCTGACCAATTATTTGAATTAATAGGTTCATTTGCATTTTGGCTGTAATATGCTTTATATGTTCCGTTTGGATTTTCTTCTGTTTTTTCGCTTTCGCCTTTAACTGTTATTTCTCCAACAACTTTTGTATCGAATGTTCCATTTAATTGTGTTCCTAAATAAGAATTAGAATCTTTAGATGGGAAGTTTCCAACTATTATTGCATTGTTTACATCAGTTCCTTGGTTGTTAACAATTGTTCCACAAACATCTGCATATTTTTCATTGCTGTATAGTGGTAATGTTATATCTTCTACTTCTTCTTCAATTGTTGATCTTGTTTCTTTAAAATAATTTTTATCGCCTGTTCCATTGTTGTTTGTTGGACTTACTACATCCATTTTATTTTGAATAATAAATTCTGATGGTGCAACTACTTTAAACGCTTTATTCAATGTTGTTAATAATCCTGTGTTTTCATTATAAACCTCAAGTTTCATTGATGTTTCTTCTGTAGGAGATAATCTATCTAATGTTAAGTCTGCTACAATTTGAATTAATATACCTCTAGAAACTGCTGAAGAAATATATTTTGTTTGAAGGCCTTTTAAGTTTAATGTTATTGTCTTATTATTGTTATCTATGCTCTTAAGAATGTTTTCGCTTAATTCTTTGCTATCATCATATAAAGTATTAATTGTTACGTTTTCAATATTAGTAATAGCATTTGGGAATGTAACTCGTAATGCTGGATTTTTATATAAATAATCATCTACCGAATCAGATTCTAAAACAATTGTTAAAACCATTTTTTCATTTTTCTTTATTGTTGATAAAGTTTTGAAATTTGATTCGAAGTGAACTTTTTGTGTTGGTTCTTCAATATTTGTTATCCATCTAGCATCTGTACTTCTTTTGTTTCCATATAAATCAGTATTTGTAAATGTTGCGCTACCTTCAATTTTGTTCATTTCTTTCATTAATTCATATGCATTATTTTTAACTGCTTTAACAAAATTTAAATTAATATTTCCTACTGCTGTTGGTTGTGTGAAACTTATTTCTTTAATTTCATTTCCACTAGGAACAGTAAATGTTGTGTTATTTTTATTTAGTTCATATGTGTCATTACCATTTGCTAATTGAATAGTAATTTTTCCATCTTCACCAAATACTTTTGCAAATTCATCTCCATTAATAGAGAACTTTCTTGTTTCAAGAATGTTTGAATTAAAGTTTTCTGTAACTGTTACATCCTTTGTTAATCCAATATATCCTATATTTAATTTATAGTTAATATCTAATACTGTATCAAATTTATTTTCTGTATTTATGTTTGAAATAATGTATCCTCTGTTTATACTTGCTGTAGATTTTGATGTTGCTAATAATACATCTGTTATTGAATTGTTTAAATTATGAGGAATAGTTAATTCATTAGAATCTTTTTTTAAAACTTCTTCACTATCTAGTAATGCAATACTTGTATTGAACTTAATAATTTTATTTGCATTAAAAAATTCATTGTCTATGTCTTTATAAAAATAAGTTACATATGCTACATCTAAATCATTAACCCATTTATATTCATTGTTTTCATTTTTTTCAATTAACTTTGTTAACGTTACTGTTGAGTCTTCTTCATTTACGTTATATGTGTAACCATCTGCTGCTACAATTACTTCAGGAACAACATTATTTATAATTGCACTTGTTAATTTTATTTCTTTGCCCTTTGTTGGTTCTCCATTCTTTTCAATTCCTGTTGTAATTTTTAATGTAACAAGAGCATTTGTTTTTTCGCCATCTTCAAAAGAAAAACTTCTAACAACTTCTTGTTTTGCGAGTATTTCTTTTTTCTCTTGTGCTATATACCATGTTGGATTTACTTTAGTTGATTTTTCAAATGTTTTGTCTTCTCCATTTTTATCAACATATGTTCCAACTATTTTTATATTTGCAACTCTTTTAAAGTAATCTTCTGGTATGTAATCAGCTTTCTTAAATGTTACTGGAATATTTAAATTTATTTGTTCATCTGTTTCAGAAGAATTTAATTTAATTACATCATTGCTTATTGATTGAATGTTTTTATCATCTGCAATTTTTTCATTAACAATTGTAAAATTACTATTTTCAAAACTGATAGATGCTTCTCTAATAAATGTTGAATTGTAAGTATCTATTACAACTGGAACATACATTACCTCATCTGTACTTTTATTTGAATCAAAGTTTTCTGCAATTTGTATTGTAACATCTTCTGGTCCAATTTTGGTTCCTACAACTGCATCATTATTTCCACCATCATTTAACAATGATGATGCATAAACAGAAACAGGTAATACTGATGATAATATCAACACTGTAACTATCATTAATGAAATTGTTCTAATTAAGTTTTTCATTTAAATTCCTCCGTAAAAACTTTTATTTATCTCGACTATTATCGGTATATTTTTATACTCTTTTATTATACTTTTAATTAATTACTTTATCAATAACAATTAATGTTTTTTGTTGTCCTGTATCTATTGATAACACTGACTTTGCAAGGCGTTCTTAATTTGTAATATTGGTGTAATATTTTTGTAAAATAAAAGAGACCTAAAACAGGTCTCTTTCTTGTCTCCGTTGGGAAACATCATTTTTTATCTTGTTAATTCTATTCTTCCATTTTCATTTACGAATGCATAAGTAAATGATTGACTTTGAATCTCGTCTTTATTTCTTTCTAATATGTTTGAAGCTATTCTTATTTGTGGTGAATCAATTACGTGTGCACTTATAAATGCACTTTGATTTCCTTTAGCTCCTGCATGTGCCATTCCTCTAAGTGTTCCAAGAACTACAATATTATCTTCCGCAATTATTTCTGCTCCATAATTAACATCACCTAGTATAACAACGCTTCCTTCGAACTCAATTTTTTGTCCTGATCTCATGGACATTTTATAAAACTTTGTTGATGATGCTTGAATATCTTTTCTATAAATCTTTTTAATTGCAGGTAATCCAAGTGCTGTAGGGCTGTCAAATTCAATCTTTACATTAATTGCTTTACTTATTAATTTTTGAATTTCATCCATTTCTTTTTGCTTTAAAATTTTACCTGTAACTAAAATTGGAGTTTTTTCATCTTGATAAAACTGTTTTAACATTGGAAGTTTCTCTTTTATTTCTCCCATCATTAAATCATGAGTTGCTTCATCTTTAATTCTAATTATTATTTTATCTTTGTTTAATAATACACTGATTATGTTTGTTATCTTATACATTATGCATTCTCCTTAACTTATATTTTTTCATAATCTTTTGTACTAAATTTAATATTGAACATAATTAATTGTGCCAATTCTAATTTATGCATTTTTTAATATGTCGATTGATCATCATTCATTGCTGAAACATCTTCTCTAATGTCTACTTGATTCATTCCAAAATATTGTGCTAAAATTTCTCTTGCTACCGGTGCAGCTGCAGCTCCATGCTGTCCTAGTTTAATATAAACAGCTACTGCTACTTCTGGATTATCATATGGTGCGAAACCAACAAACCATGCATTTGCATTTCCTCTTTCATCTATTGATGCGGAACCTGTTTTTCCTCCAAGTACTGTTGAGAAACCTCTAAAGTAACTAACTGCTGTACCACCATCATCTGTAGTAACACCTTTCATACCTTCTTTAATTGCTTTCAAATGTTCTTCTGAAAAATTTAAATCTTCACCACTATTTGTAGTTCCGTTTTTTTCATTTATTAAAGAATCAATTTCATTTCTTGATACTTTTGTTCCATCTGGATTTTCTATATCCTTTATAATTGTAACATCTATATTGTGTCCACCATTTGCAATCATTGCTGTGTATTTAGCCATTTGTAAAGGTGTAAATGAGTTATTACTTTGTCCAATTGCCGCTTGAATTGTTTTTCCACCAGTCCATTGTGAATCACTATCTGGTCCTGCTAAAACTCCTGCTGTTTCATTTGGTAATTCTATTCCCGTTTTTGTTCCAAGTCCAAATGCCTTTGCAACTCTATTTAATTCTTTTATCCCAGATCTTTTACCTGTTTCATAAAAGAAATAGTTACATGATCTTTCAATTGCTTGAGTAACATTTAAATATCCATGTCCTCTTCTGTTCCAACAATAAGGTTGATATGTATCAAATTCTGTATATCTTCCTGTGCAATTAATTTTTGTATCAACCTTTATTCCACCACTTTGTAATCCAGCAATTGCTGTAACCATCTTAAATGTAGAACCTGGTGCTGAAGTATCAGATATTGCTTTGTTTATAAATGGATGTCTAGAATCATTTATATATTTGTTATAATCTTTTGTACTAATTCCATCTATAAATAATGCTGGATTATAATTTGGATAACTTGCCATAGCAAGTACTTCTCCAGTATTGCAATTTAAAACAACTGCTGCTCCTTCTGTTGCTGTACTAATTGCATTTATCTGATTTGCTAATGCTTTCTCTGTTTGTTTTTGTAAATCAATATCAATAGTTAAAATTATATTGCTACCAGCTACTGCTTCTTCACTGACATATTCATCCATTACAACGCCATCTACAGAAACATCAACTAGCTTTGTTCCATTTTTTCCTCTTAAATATTTTTCAAAAGTTCTTTCAATACCAGTTTTTCCAATCACATCATTTCTATTATATGATGAATCTGCTTCTAACTCATCTTCACTAATTGCACCTGTGTATCCTAAAATATGTGATGCTAACTCACCATAAGGATATGCAATTGAAGTGTCGCTATATGTTGTTATTCCTGGGAAACTAGCACTCATTTCATTTAGCTTTGCAACTGACTCATTACTTATATGTGTTGCTAATTTTATTGAACGTGTTGAGCTATATCCATTTAAATCAATAATATATCGTAAGTTTATTATTTTTCTTTCTTCTGATTTATCTTCTGTTTTTATATCATACTTTTTAATATAGTAATTGAAACAATCTTCAACTGAATAATTCTCATCTAGATTTTGTCTTTTTTTCCAATTTTCAAAATCGATTCCTTCTTTTATTTTTAATTCCGAATCATAAATTATAGGAAATTGATCTATGTATTTGTCTCCATTTTCATCCATTGTTTTTGCAAACAATAATAATGAATTATTTAGTGCATCATTATCAATTTTTGTTTTATATATTTCTACACTATGTACCATTGAAGTTGAAACTAATTTATTACCACTCGCATCTAATATATTTCCTCTTGTTGCATGAAGCGTTGTTTCTCTTGTCAGTTTTGTGTTTGAAGCTTCACGATAACTTTCACCTTCAATAATTTGCAGTGTAAATAATTTTACAAGCAGAACAATTCCAATTATATAAATAATTGCAATTATAATATTAAATCTTAAATTATTATCTTGCTTTGCTTTTTTCATTATTTACCTTTCTGTATATTTAACTAGTTTTAATCATCTATATTTTTCATATAGATAAAACTATTTGTTTTTAATATAAGTTTTTTCTATGAAATTTATTTAAAAATATCTTGTTGCAAATTTCTTTGTTTTAAATCCATCTTCTAAATAGTAACCTAATCTTTTCATTCCAACATAAAAAATAATTATTAGTAAAGAATTAAATAAATTTTCTATTAAAAGAATTCTTATAAATTCCATTATTTCTAATTCAACATTATGCATAAAATAGCAAATTGCATATTTGGCAATTTCAAAGAAAACTGTTGATACAACTGCCATTATAATAATTGTTATTCTACTATCTTTTGAATATCTTTTATCTAAAAATTCTGCAGCTAATCCAACTATTCCTAATAGAATACTTGTTATTCCTACATCTCTTCCAAATAAAATATCTAGTATTAATCCAACTATTACTCCTGACAAAACACCAATCTTTTTTCCTATAAATAATCCAATAAATAAAATAAAGACAACATATAAATTAGGCATAATCCCCGCTATGTTAAACCATGAAAAAAAGTTGCATTGTAAAAAATATATAATTATGAAAAGTAAAATTATTATTAAAATGCTTTTAAATTTTTTCACTTATATCTCCTTAATTTTTTGTTTTGATTTTTTATTTTACCTTATTTTTATTTGTTTTATTTTGTTTTAATTTTTTACTCTTGTTTATTTTCTGTTGTTGAACTTGTTATTACTAAAATTGTATTAACAGTATTAAAGTTTACTGATGGAACGATTTTTGCATATCTATCTGTTTGGTTTTTTGTGTTAACTATTTCTTTAATTGTTCCTATTAAAATTCCTTTTGGATAAATTCCACCAAGTCCTGATGTCATTAATATATCACCTTGCATTACAGTTGCTTCTGCCGGAATTGAAGTTGCTTTTAATTCTTGTGTAACTCCGATTGTTCCTTTTACTAATATACTTTGATTTGATGTACTAATGTTTGCACTAATTGTATTTGCTGTATCTGCAATTGTTTGAACTTTTGATGTATGTTCATTTACTGAAATTACGTGTCCTACTAAACCTTGTCCACATGCAACTGCCATGTTTTCTTTAATTCCATCTGCAGCTCCGACATTTATTACTAAGATTTTATCGTAGTTACTATAACTTCTTTCAATAACCATTCCTGGTACTGTTGTAAAAATAGAAAACTTATCTTTTAAGTTTTGATACTCTTTTAAAGTGTCATTTTCTTTTTTCACAACTTCTAACTCTCTTTGTCCTTCTTTCAAGCTTTCATTTTCTTTTTTTAAATCTTCATTCTCTTTTTTTAATTTGTCGATATCTGAAATTTGTGCTGAGTTAGATATTGAATATCCAAGATGAGCAAATCCATTTTGAATTGGTGTAAATAATGTTGAGACGACTTGACTAAAAACAGAACTCGATCCTGCATTTATACTTGAAACAATAACTATTACAACTAAAATTACTGTAGTAATAATTACACCTATAAAATTAGTTTTGCCAAACTTATTTTTCATTATAAGAATTTTCTCCTTTTTCTAGTTTCCATCATTCTTGAATAATCACCAATGTTATTAATGATTTTATCTATTCCTCTTGCTATACAGTGTTCCGGATTTTCTGCAATATATGTTTTAACTCCTGTTTTTTGAGCTATAAAATTATCAATTGTATTAGTTTGTGCACCACCGCCTGTAATGTATATTCCGTTCTGCATAATATCGCTAACTAG
Organism: Clostridia bacterium; assembly: GCA_045643205.1. Taxonomy (GTDB): domain Bacteria; phylum Bacillota; class Clostridia; order TANB77; family CAG-508; genus CAG-793. The sequence continues at coordinate 28,980 of JAZUKI010000003.1, forward strand.
TTCTGGTGGAGTATTTGATAAAACAGATAAAATAGTATCTGTTATTTTTTGCATTGATTTTTTTGTTGCTTTCTCAATATCTTTTGATGATACTTGTATGCAATATGGGAGTCCTGTTTCAACATTTCTTCCTGTTACTTCTAAAACTTTTTCTTCAATCAATGATTCTGCACCTCCCAGTTGAATCTTCAATTCTTCTGCTGTTTCTTTATTGATTGAAAGACTTAAATTATCTTTTAAATATTGAATAATATCTTCATCAATTGCGTTGCCAGCTACGTTTGTCGTATCGCTAACAACAACTTCTCCCATTGATACAACTGCTGCTTCTGTCTTACCAGCACCTATATCAATTATCATATTTCCTACTGGCTTGTCTGCTCGCAAGCCACATCCAACTGCTGCAGCAATTGGTGCATCTATTAAAAAAGCTTCCTTTGCACCCATTTGATATAGTGCATTTTCTAAAGCCTTTTGTTGGACTTCATTTATATCTGTTGCAACATTTGCAAAAATTCTTGGTCTTCCTGTATTGAATTCTTTGTATATTTTCTTTATCATGTCGCGCATAAAAATTTCTACATAATCTATATCTATTATCTGTCCATTTTGAACAGGATGTACTGCTTTCAATGTTATTGGATTTTGCTCCATGATGTTTTGTGCCTTCATTCCAGTTGCAACTATTTGTCCTGTTTTTTTATTTACTACTATCAATGTTGGCTCTTCAAGTACAATACCTTTATCTTCGAATGTAACTCTAAGTTTTGCACTGCCAATATCAATTCCCATGTCTTTTGTACCAAAATTTGAAAAGTCCATTGATAATCCTTTCTTAAAAATTTTTGAATTCCGGCATTGATAAAATGCTATGATAATTATTGTTTCCAATAACAATATGATCTAATAATTTAATGCCAAAAATATCACATGCCTTCATTACTTCTTTAGTTAAAAGCACATCTTCCATTGATGGTGTTGAATCCCCACTTGGATGATTATGTGCCAAAATTATCTTTGGTGCTTGATTTTTTATAGGTTCTGCTAATATTTGCTTTATAGAAACATTAACCACATTTGTGTCACCCTTCACAACTACAATAGTTTTAATTATTTCATTTTTAGTATTTAAAATGATTAACTTTAATTGTTCTTGTTTTTCATCACGCAATTCATTAATTAATATGTCTGCTATTATTTTAGGATTATTAATTCTAATTTTAAAATTATTTTGCGGAGAAGAAATTCTTCTTGATAATTCATACACTGCTTTAATTTGTATTGCTTTAACTTCTCCAACTCCCTTTATTTTCATCAAATCATTAATTGAAATTGTTGCTAAATCTAACAAGTTATCTGTCATCATTAAAATTCTATTAGCTATGTCTAATGAGTTCTCTTCTTTCGTACCAGTTTTTATAATAATAGCCAGAAGCTCTGCAATTGAAAGTTTATCTTCACCATACATTTTTAACTTTTCATATGGTCTTTCAGCTTCTGGCAATTCCTTCATTTTTAGTGGCATACTATCCTTTCTGCCCCATAAGTTTAATGAAATTTAATTAGACTTTTCTATATATAAATATAGCAATTGCAATACCAATAATGCTTGCAATATTAATCTTAAACAATAATCCTAATGTGATTTTTACAACTCCTAAGTCCATTGCAACTGGGTTAAATCCAAATTCTTTTCCATATGATAACCAACTTAACCAGCTAACATTTTGTGCAAGTTGACCTAAAAGTCCACCTATTACTAATCCACATAGAACAAATACCAAAAGTATAAGCCAATTTTTTTCTTTCATGTTTTTTACCTCGTTTATCTTTAGATTTCTTTAAAACGCTTGTCTCCGTAACACTTTGATTTCACACATCTTATTATATAAGTTTAGGGTATTTTTTTCAAGGTTATTTTATAAATATCTATTGCAAATTTAAACTGTCTAATATAATATTCAGTCAAATATATTTATGCATTTTAATGATTTATTTTTGGTCAAAGGAGCATTTATGAGATTTGAAAAAATCAGTACGAATAAACTAAAAATAATTCTTTCTGATGGCGATATTCCACCAGTTGAAACTCTCGAAGAAATGATGCATTCTACTAATGCCAAAGAAACATTTCTTGGCTTGCTTGATAGAGCAGAAAAGGAAGTTGGTTTTAAAACTAAGAACTATAAGATAAAAGTAGATGCTAGGCCTTTAGATAGCGGAGAATTTGAATTTCTTGTTACAAAGCTAATCAAATTAAGAGGACCTTCTAGAGAAAAAGTCCACTTTGGCAAAAGCGCTGACAAAGAAAGAGAATTACATAAAAACGCCTATTACAAGTTTATAAGCTTTGAAGATGTTATTAGTTTTTCGCAATATTTAAAAAATAATAAAGTAACATTTATAAATAGATTTTCAAAAGAATGTACATTGTATGATTATAATAATGCCTACTATTTAATATTTAAAAATATCAATGCCAATTATAACTATACTGCTAAAGTATACTCTGGAATTTCAGAATTCAGTAAGTTTATTTCACACGATACTACTGAAATATCTGCAATTGAAGAACACGGAAATCAAGTAGTTAAAAACAATGCAATAAGTACTTTGCAAAAATACTTCAAAACATAAAAACAAAAATTCTTATCAAAAATATAAAAGCCAGAATTCTTATCAAAAATATAAAAACCCAGGATTGTCGCCAATCTTGGGTTTTCTGTTTACTATAATTAATCTATTATTTCTAATCTTGCAAATTTAAGCATTAATCTCTTATGACCAAAGTTTTTAAATTCTATATCTACTTTGTAATCATCACCTTCTGGATCTAGTCCTGTAATTACGCCTTCTCCAAATTTCTTATGGAACACTGCTTGTCCAACTTTGTACTTTGTTAAGTCTGCTCCAGAACTTGCTGTTGAACTGGACATTGATCCTATATTCATATTTTTCAAGAAACTATCCACTGATTTTCCAAATGTAGCTGTTTTAGAACTTGCTATATCCACATTGTCCACTGCTTTTTTGGTGATTACTGGTCCATTGTTTTTACTTGTTCTAGATTCAAATTTGCTACCAAATTTACTTCCATATGTCCACTCAAATGAACTATCTTCAAACTTGTCTGCTGAGTTAGAACTTTCAATTGCATCATCATATCCATTAAATAATTCTTTTGGAATTTCATTAACAAATCTTGATGGTGGATTATAACTAGTTGATCCGAAAATTGTTCTTTTCTTTGCAAATGTTATATATAAAAATCTCTTTGCCCTTGTTATTCCAACATAAAATAATCTTCTTTCTTCTTGTATGTCATCTTCACTACCCATTGATAAATTTCCTGGAAAAATTCCCTCTTCAAGTCCTACTAAAAAGATTGCTGGATATTCAAGTCCTTTAGCACTATGAAGTGTCATCAATGTAACCATATCATCACTTTCTTCTATGTTGTCTGTATCACTTGAAAGTGAAATTCCATTTAAAAATTCTTGTAATGATTTATCAGCAGATTCCTTTTCAAACTCCATTGCAACAGTTAGCAATTCTTCCAAGTTCTCGATTCTGCTTTGTGCTTCAATTGTGTTTTCAAGTTTTAAAGCATCTGTATAACCTGTTTTATTTAAAGTTTGTTTAATAATCTCTGAAACAGCGGTTTCTTGATAAACAAGGCCTTTAAGTTCTTCAATAGTATCAACAAAAGCCTTTGTGCTATTAACTAATTTAGGCATATATTGATCTGCATGTTTTACTACTTCATACATTGAAACGTTATTTTCATCTGCTATTTTTTGAATATTATCTAAACTTGTTTTTCCTATTCCACGCTTTGGTTCATTAATTATTCTTGAAAAAGAAATATTATCTGACGAATTAGCAATTAATCTTAAATAAGCAATTGCATCCTTAATTTCTTTTCTTTCATAGAACTTTAAGCCTCCAATAATTTTATATGGAATATTCTCTCTTCTTAGCACATCTTCAATTGCTCTTGATTGAGAATTCATTCTATATAAAATTGCAAAGTCTGAATATTTCATATATTCATTTCTTCTTAGATGATTTATTTCTTCTATCACATAAGAAGCTTCTTCATATTCATCTTCACCGCAAAAAACATTTGGAAGTGTTCCTTCTTCATTTTCAGTCCAAAGTCTTTTTCCATACTTGTCACCATTGTTTTTTATTACTTCGTTTGCAGCTTTTAAAATGTTTTGAGTACATCTATAGTTTTGTTCAAGTTTTACTATCTGAGTTCCTGGAAAATCTTTTTCGAAGTTCAAAATATTAGTTATGTCAGCTCCTCTGAAACGATAAATACTTTGGTCACTATCTCCTACTGCTGTGATGTTTTTATATTTATTTGCAAGTGTTGATATTAATGTAAATTGGGCCTTGTTTGTATCTTGATACTCATCAACTAATATATATTTAAATTTGTTTGCATAGTAATCAAGAACATCAGAATTGTTTTGCAAAATCTTAATTGTATAATTAATAATATCATCAAAATCTATTGCATTATTATCTTTTAATTTCTTTTGATACAATTCATAACATTTTGCAATTATATCTTTTCTATAATCTCCACCATACATTAATTTATATTGTTCTGGTTCAATCATTTCATTCTTGCTATTACTAATTTCGCTTAAAACAGACTTTTCACTAAACATTTTGCTATCTATATTAAGTTCTTTAAGAACTTGTTTCATTAATGTTTTTTGATCAGTTGTGTCAAATATAATAAATGAAGTATCATAACCCAATCTATCAATAAACTTTCTTAGAATGCGCACACAAATAGAGTGGAAAGTTCCTAGCCATATATCATTAATTGCATTTCCTACTAAAGCTTCAACTCTCTCTTTCATTTCGTTAGCTGCTTTATTTGTAAATGTAATAGCTAAGATATTCCATGGTGCTACTTTCTCATGTTGCATTAAGTATGCAACTTTATATGTAAGCACCTTAGTCTTTCCACTACCTGCCCCTGCAATAACTAGGCAAGGTCCTTCAGTTTGGACCACTGCCTCTTTTTGCATTGGATTTAATTCATTTAATAAATTGTCTTCCATTATATGTTTCCTTTTATTCTTCTGTATTTATCTTTATTGGTTTGTTTTTATATTATATTGTTTTATTATTTCTTTTTTCTTGTATTTATTATCTTATTTGTTTTGTTTGATTTTATTTTTAGTCTTCGTTGCCTTTTAATTTTTCTGCTGTATCAGCTGCTGTTAAGTTGTCAATCATTTCATCAATATCACCATCTAAGAAGTTTTGGAATCTAAATGTTGAAAATCCAATTCTATGATCTGTGATTCTTCCTTGAGGGAAGTTATATGTTCTTACTTTTTCACTTCTATCAGCATTACCAATTTGACTTCTTCTAGCATTGTCTATTTCACTATCACGCTTTTCTTTTTCAATATTATATAAACGAGATTGTAAAAGTTTCATAGCGTAATCTTTATTTTGAAATTGTGATCTTTCTGTTTGACATTCAGCAACTATTCCTGTTGGAATATGAATTAATCTAACTGCTGATGATGTTTTATTAACATGTTGTCCACCAGCACCTGAAGCTCTATAAACTTCCATTTTGATATCTGCTGGATTAATAGTAATATCAACATCTCCTACTTCTGGTAAAACAGATACTGATGCTGTTGATGTATGAATTCTTCCGTTTGTCTCTGTTTCAGGAACTCTTTGAACTCTATGTACACCACTTTCATATTTAAGTCTTGAATATGCACCTGATCCCTTTACCATAAATGAAATTTCTTTATATCCACCAAGTTCTGTTGAATTTTCATTTAAAATTTCAATTTTCCAATGTTTTCTTTCACAATACATTGAATACATTCTAAATAATTCACCAGCAAATAGTGCTGCTTCATCTCCACCAGCACCACCTCTAATTTCACAGATAACATTCTTGTCATCATCTGGATCTTTTGGAATTAATAATATTTTTAATTCTTCTTCAAGTTTTGGTAACTTTTCTTTAGCTTCTAACATTTCTGCTTCAGCTAAATCTTTCATTTCAGGATCATTCATCAATTCTTTAGATTCCTCTAAATCTTTTTGTGCTGATTTATATTCTCTATATTTTTCAATAATAGGCTCTAAATCAGAATGTTCCTTCATAATCTTGCTATATTGTTCACGATCTGAAATTATAGCAGGATCCATTATCTTATTATTTAATTCTTCGTATTTTTTCTCTAATTCTTCTAAATTTTCAAACATAATATATGTGTAAAACTTAAGCCTTTATATCTAAGTTCTACGCACTCCTTTCTTTAAGCCTACTAATTATACTACATTTTAAACTACATTTCAATCCAATTATGCTCTATCTTAAGTTCTTCTGCTTCTTCTTTTTCTCTTTTTGTACATGTTAAAATGATTACTTGATTATCTATTTTTGATAAAATCTGCATCATATTTCCTAATCTATCTTTATCACTATATGCAAATGGTTCATCTAAAATAATTGGGAATGATTCTTTTGATAGTTCATTTATTATGCTTAAACGTAATGCTAAATAAATTTGTTCTACTGTTCCTACGCTTAATTTACTAGCATCTACTCTTTGTCCGTTTTCAAGTTCAACATTTATTCCATCTGTTATAGAAACATTTTTATACTTGCCTTCGCTAAATATTTCAATCATTTTTGAAACTTTTTTATTGTACTCTGGAGTAATATTTGCTTTCATTTCTTCATATGAATCTTTCAATAATTCTAAAGTCATATCATATATTTTTTTCTTTTCCACTAAAGCATTATATGTTTCTTTTTCATTTGCTAATTTTTCTTCATTTTCTGCTAATACTTCCAAAGCAGGTTCTATATTTTGTAACTCTAACTCTTTTTTATGGAGATCTAGCTCTATATTTCTTATATTGTTTTTATTGTTTTTCACATAAATATCTATATCTTTATTAAAGAAAATTTCACATTCTTTTCCATAAGTTTTAACTATTTTTTCTTTATTTTTCTTATTGTCTTCAATCAATTTTTTCTTCATTGAATCAATATTTTCTTCTAATTCAACTATTTCATTTTTCATTTGTTCAATCAAAATAGTTTCTTTACTCTCGATTTCTTCAGCTTTAATATCTTCGATCTTAATATTTTCATTTTTGCAACCTTCAACTACTTCTTGTGCCTTACTATTCATTCTCTTTTTAACTGCTAAAAATGAAACTAATCCTAATAAAATTAGTGTTGTAATGCCACAGATTCTTGTTGCTATATCGTTCTTTCCAATTGTTAAGATTATTCCAATAAGACTTACTAATAATAAAATTAATGTTATTACAATTGGTATATTGTTTTGTTTTGTTTCCTTTTTATTTGTTTTATTGTCTTCTTGTGTTGCTACCTTTTTTTCTGTCTTTTCTGTTTTTACTTTTTCTTCTATTCTCTTTAATTCTGTTTTTTTCTTTGAAAGCATGTCTTCATATGGTTTGATTTTTAATTCTTCTTTATTGTTATATTCAACTGCTTCCTTGATTTTTTCAAATTGTAACTCATTGTTTTTTTCTTCATTTAATTGTTCTGATAAACTATTCTTTTGGCTCTCTATTTCAAACTTTTGACTTACAACTGACTTTATTTCTCTAATCTTATTTTCATATAATGCAATGTTCTTTTGTGTTACATTAATAGGTCTTTCAGAAGTTTGATTAGTCCCAACTTTTTCCGTAATCATCTTTTTAATATTACCTTCAGCCTTTTTATATGAAATTTCTTCATCTCCACTTTCGGCTAAATTTGCAATTTTTTGTATTAAAACATTTTGTGAATCTTGGCTTATTTGTATTTCTCTTTGTCCTGCAAACGCTGTTGCCTCAGCTAAACTTCTATCTAAATTAACTTGTTCAGTAAAGAAATTGTTTCCCATTTTTTTGTCTATAGAATATTGGTTCGATATATCTTTTCCTGTTGCATCTGTTAACTCTACTTTGTTATTTTTAAAATTTCTAAAAACATTATATTCATTCCCGTTGTCTAATTTATAGTTAATAGTTCCAGAAAACTCACCATTATTCCATGGTTCATACTTTTCAAAATCAGACATTGCTTTACCATTTTTGTTTTTTTGAATTCCATAAAGTGAACTAATAATGTAGTTTTGAAGAGTTGATTTTCCAGATTCATTTTTTCCATATATGATATTAAACTTTTTTAATTCAATATTTTTATTATTTAAATTACCAAAGTTATTAATTTTAATTTTGTTAATTTTCATTTATAACTCCATACTTATTTTAAACTGTTTAGTAAACTTTCTAATATTTTCTCATATTCTTCTCTTGTTATTTCTTCCGCTTCAACTTTGTCTTTTAACTTCTTAACAAATATTCCTGTTAGTGTCTTATCATTAGGTTTAAGCTCAATTTCATTTGTTAATTCAGTATTATCTTTAATTTTGATAATACTTTTATTAAGAATATTTATATCTATATCTATACTGAATTTTCTGTTTCCTACTAAATGAATTTCATAATACTTATTTTCTTCATTATATGTATTAATTGTTTCTATTAATTCATCTTCATCATTAATATTAGAAATATCTAATTCTAAATTTACAAATTCTTTGCTGTCTGCTCTAATAAATTCTCTCTTTGATTCTACTTTTCCATTAATTTTTGTTATTTCGCCATAATAGAATCCATGCTCTCCTGGTTCGTCAAAGCCCAATGAACATAATGATCCTGCATAGTGCTCATCTCTTTTATGAATATGTCCTAATAAAATCAAATCCATCTTTTTTAAATTTGAACTTGCCAAATCTATCTTGTTATATTCATCATCTCCATTATTATCTCCATGGCTGACAAATATATTTATCTTGCTTTCATCAATACTTTTAATATCATCATACTTGTAATCTTCCATATGAAAATCGTTAAAACCATATCCATAAATATCAATTGCATCGCCATTAATATTGTCGGAAATAAGTTCTAATTCACTATTTAACACTTTTACATTATCTGCAAATTTAAACGTGTTATAATAGCAATTTTTAATTCTAGGATCATGATTTCCAGGTACTATGATTACTTTTGTTTCTGGAATTTCTTTATATAAATTATTTGTATAATTTACTGTTGATTCTCTAACATATTTATCTTCATATATGTCTCCGCATAGGAACATATAATCAACTCTATTTTTTTTAGCATATTCAATAACTTTTTTGAATGCTTCTCTTTGTTCAATTCTTCTTTGTTGTCCTAAATTTATTCTATTTGAAATAGTAGTAAATGGCATATCAAAATGAATATCTGCTACTTGAATATATTTCATATTTAATTGAAATCTCCTTTCAATATTTTCATGTTTCGTTTATTTTATATCACATTTTTAAATAAATTCCTATACTTTATTCAAACTTTTGTTTCTTTTTCGTAAACTAAAAGAGCAAGTATTTTAATTTACTTGCTCTTACTTATTTTATTTATTAATCATCATAGTTAGTAGTTCCAAATAACTGATCAAACTTAGCTTCGAGTTGTTTCTCAATATCTAATTCATCATCATCAAATGGACTATCTATTGGTGAAATTGGTTGTATTGTAGATTCTTCTGTTTCAAAATTTGCACCAGTAAATGTTTCATTTGCTTCATTTGTTTCTTTCTTAGAATCTTCTTCAAGTGCAAAATCATCACTAAATAAATCATCTAATGAAGCTATTTCTGTATCTTCATTTTCCAAATTATCATCGCTATTGTATGGATTGAATTTTCTCCATTCGCCTCTATTTCCAATATCATATTCATTATGATTTAATTTCAATTTATCAAAATCTTTAACCATTGCTGGCTTTTTATAGTACCAGAATTTCTTTGCCATAATTGGTTTTAAACCTTTTGCAAAGATAATACAATTGTCGTTTTCCATTCTTCTTAATTCATCTGGTGTCATTAAAGCTCTAGCCATAATTTGTTCTGATTCGCTATAACCTGTTCTTGTTCTATCGTTCTTTCTATTAGCAGATTTACTTTCGTGTGTAATTGTTTTTTCACCTAGCTCTTTAGAGAAATACTCAACTGTTGTATATGAGTTACTTCCTAAGAAAATGTGAGTATCACAGTTACCTATGATAGTTTCATATGACTTTTCATAAATTGATTTTAACTGGTCAAGGTTCTGTAGAATAACGCTGAATGAAATTCCTCTTGAACGTGATGTTGAAATCTTTTTATCAAAGTCTGGAATTTGTCCAATGTTTGAGAACTCATCCAAAATAAAGAACATTGGTACAGGTAGCTTTCCACCTGCTTTATCTGCAAAATCATATAATTGTTGTATTAATTGTGAGAAAAATATTGTTAGCAAGAAGTCATATGCTGTATGTGTATCTGATGAAATAACGAATAATGCTGTTTTGCTATTTGCTAATTCTTCAAAATCTATTGTATTTGTTGAAGTAACATCTGCGATATCTTTAGAATCAAATTTACCTAATGCAGATTGTAATGATGATAAGATTGAACTATATGTTTTATCTGAAGCTAATTCAACAGATTTAAAGTTTGTTCTTGCTGGGTGATCATAAGGCAATTGATTAATTAAATCAGCAAGCATGTTATTGTCACCATTGTTATTTGCAGCTCTAACTAATTCTGCACATGATGCTAAGTTACATTCTTCTGGTGGACGTTTTGCCATTAAGTAATAAATTAATGCTTTTAATAATAACTCTGACATGTTATCCCAATATGGATCTTGTGCTCCACCTGCTTTTTCGCTCTTTTGTCCTCTTACTACTGTACTTGCTATAATGTCTACATCAAGTTCTGAACGAATATGTGATAATGGATTGTAACTATCACTACTTTCTGGATTAACTAAGTTTAAAATCTTTACTTTGTATCCATTTTCTCTGAAATATCCTGCTGTTTTATCATATATTTCTCCTTTAGGATCTGTAAAAATATATGATCCTAAAAGTTGATGTGCATTTGGTATTGAGAATGATGCAGATTTACCAGAACCAGAACCACCGACAATAAGAACGTTTAAGTTTCCTTTTTTATCTAGTGGTAAATAGTTTTCTTCTGCTAATATTAAGCCATTGTTTTTGCTAAGTACTCTATATTGTTCTCCACCTTTGCTCCAATCTGAAGAACCATGTTCTTTTCCAGAATACTCTGTTTTCTTTCTTGATCTCCATAAACCTAAACCAACTACCATAAACCAGAATAATGTAAATATTAAAATATGTTTTACAAATGCAGCCCCACCACCTGGTAAACTAAATATATTAAAACATGAACCTACTTCAGAAATATTTTTTATAAATGTTGGTATTGCATCCTTTTCTGAAACTAACTTATTTAAAACTTGAACCTCTGTTTGAGCTATTGGTCCCACTAAAAAAAAGCATACTAAAACCCAAAATACTATCAATGCAATAATTGGGCCTATATGCTTTTTTACATATACAGAAAAATCATCCATAATTTTTTCCTCTTCTTTTGTTAATATTTATACTTCTATTTTTCTGCAACTTGATTCTTGTCTAAGTTGCCTTGTTTCATATTTATTGCGTAAGCTGTTAGTCTAGCATCTAATCCGTTTTTCAATTGTTCTTGAATCTCAACAGGAATTGTTGCCGAATTAAATGTTTCTGCCTTTCCTTCAAAAGCTGGTCCTTCTTCGACTTTTTGCGATGTTGGATTTTCCATAACTAATTGGTTTCCATCTGTTGAAAATGTACCGCAATTAAAAATAATATCTTCGTTATTCAAGAGAATTTCCTCCTTAAAAATTTAGATTCTAATCAATTATCTTATTTCAAATGTGAAATAAGATTTATAAGGTTGCAATCTACATGTACCTTTAACTTCATTTGTTGCTTCATCAAGATATAAACTTGGCTTGATTTCTTCAGCTGTTTCAGGATCTATGATTGTAATTGATCTTGCAAGATTTTGAGTATACTTGAAGTCTTTAAAATCCATAGGAGTCTCTGAATATAGTGTATTAAATTGAATTGGAATTTGAGTTTTATTAAACTTAATTCTATCGTCTTTCAACTGTCCCATATTTACTGAAACTTTATCTTTTGAAAAAGATAAAATTACTAAATTCTCTCCCTCTGGTTCAGGAAAATCAACAAAGAAAGTCTTCTTTACAAAAGTTCCAGCGAACTCTTCTGAAGACACTACTCTTTCAGCTTTATACTTTAAAGTTGGTGTTTGATATTCCTTAGCTAATTTATCTATTCTATAAATTACTGTTTTTACACCTTGAGGTTGTTGAATGCTAAAGAATTTTCCAGTCATTTCTTGAGACATTTTTTATCCTCGCTTTCCAAATCATTTTTCATAAGTAAACACATAATAATTATAGTCCTTTTTCCCTTAAAAGTCAATGATACCAAAGATTATCCTTTGGTATCATTGTCTTTTAATTCTATATATAATTTTTTACTTTTTTCATCAATTTTATTTGAGAAAACTATTTGTGTTATTACTCTTAAATCTCCCCTTCTGCCGTCTCCTATTTTGTAGCCTTTACCTCTAATAATTATGTTTTGATTACTATTGGTCTTTTCAGGAATAATTATAGATATTCTTTCATTTAATATTTCTATTGTTTTTGTTGTTCCTAAAGCCGCTTCCCACACTTTAAGTGGTAACATTGTTGCTAAATTGTTTCTCTCTAAATGAAGATTTTTTGCATCCTTAATATTAATAACTACTACCAAATCTCCATTTTTTCCACCGTCTTTACCTGGTTTTCCTTGTCCTACTAATCTAATCTTTTCTCCATTTTGAATTCCTTCAGGTATTTTTATATCAATAGATTTATCTTTACCATCTATATTTTTTAACTGTAGCTTTTTATTTACTCCAAAAAACGCTTCTTCAATTGAAACATCAATCTTTGTAATAATATCTTCTCCATACTTAGGTGTAAGTTTTGGTTTTTCTTTAACTACTTTTCCTTCTTCACCTAAGAAAATTCCTATTAAATTATCTTTCAATGATTTCTTTTCTTCTTTTGTAGTAGGTTTTGATTCTTTTCCTGAATATCTTTTCCATTGAAAATCATATTTTCTTTTTGTCCTATCATTAGACAATACTTTATATGCTTCATTTATATCTTTAAAAACTTCTTCGTAATCTGCATTTCCAACATTCATATCAGGATGATATTTTTTTGCTTTTTCACGATAAGCAGTTTTTATTTCATCTTCTGTTACTTTATTAGAATCAAGACCTAATATTTTGTAGTAGTCTTTAAAAACCATCTATATCCTCCACAAGTAACAATTAACTTTTTCGCATTATACATTATTTTGAGCGATTAAGCAATAAATAATTTCTTGTTTGCGCACTTAATTCATGGAATGGTCTGTTATTTTTTATTGCATCATCTATTATATAATCCATTATTTCAATTATTGATTCATCTAAATCTCTATAAGGCGTTTCTCTGTATCTTTCTACATTCTCGTATTTTCTAGTTCTTGCCTCTGTTTTGTCTGAGCAAAACAATATCTTATCAAATATTGTCATGTTCATTCTTCCCATTGTATGAAACTCTATTGCTGCACACATTTCATCATCAAAATTGTATTTTTTTCTACATATATCTGCTGCAATTTTTCCATGCAACAATGATGGCATTTGATTTTCAATATAATCTACTGTTATGTTGTTTTCTTCACAATATTTAATTGAATCTTCTGCTGTCATCTTTTTTGCCATGTCATGCATTAATCCAGCTTTCATTATTCTCTCTGTGTCTTCATCACTTAAATTATAATTCTTTGCTAGCTTTTCGCAAGATTCCATAACTCCTAAAGAATGTTCATAACGATGACCATCAAAAATCGTTTTAAGTTCTTCTTTTAGTTCTTCTAAACTTGTCACGCTGTGCTCCTTTGTTTTAAAAATTCTATTTTTTTGAAACTTTAGAACCTTTTGTTCCACCTTTTGCTCCGCCTGATAAAGCGAAAATGTTTTGGTCATATGAGAATGTTAATTTTTCTTTATCTCTATCTCTTCTTAATGCTATTTGAACTAATTCATCTATTTCTTTTTCAAAAGACTTTCCTGTTGCTTCCCATAAATAATATGATAAAGCTCCTGGAATTGTATTAATTTCATTAACATATACTTTTCCTGTTTTGCTATCCATTAAAAAGTCAATTCTTCCAACACCACTACATCCTAATATTTTAAATGTTTCTTGTGCTAAACCTTGAATTTCATCTCTCTTTTCATCTGGGATATCTGCAGGTAATTTCTTATCAGAAACTTGCATTCCTTTTTCTTCAGAATCGCCAGTTTTTGATCCTCCCATATATTTATCTGTATAACTTAAAATTTCATCTGAAAAATATGGTTCTTCGCAAACTGAAGCTTCAGTTTCATTTAAATTTCCCATTACTGAGCAATTGATTTCCTTTAAGTTTTGAACACATTCTTCTACTAAAATTCTATCTGAGAATTGCATACTATATTCTATTTTTTCTGCTAATTCTTCTGGTGTTGAAACTTTTTTAATACCAACACTTGATCCTGTATTTCCTGGTTTGCAAATTAAAGGATATTGTAATTTTTCGTTAATTTCATTTCTGATTTTTTCTTCATCTTTTACATACTCTTCACTATAAAAAGAATAATAGTTTACAACAGGAATTCCTGATTCCTTTAATACTTTTTTCATAAAGATTTTATCCATTCCAAGTCCTGAAGAAACAACATCTGGTCCGATAAATGGTAATCCTAATAAATTTAAATATCCTGCAAGTGTACCATCTTCGCAGTTTGTTCCGTGTACGATTGGGAACGCAACATCGATTGTATTAACAACTTGTTTTCCAAAAGCAGGTGCTGGAACTTTAAGTACTTTTACACTCTCTCCATCATTTACTACTGCAACTTTTGTGCATTTCTTTAGTAATGCATCCATATCTTTAAATTCTTGTAAGTCTAAAAGAGCATCACCTGTATAAAGTACACCCTTCTTTGAAATATAAATTGGAACAATTTCATATTTTTCCTTGTTAATTGATTCCAATGCTTGGCTTGCTGTGATAACAGCAATTTCATGTTCTACTGATTTTCCTCCGAAAAAAACTCCTACTTTAATTTTCATTTTTTATCCTTTCACTGATTTCTTGATAACGTTGAGACGCAATAATTATTGTTTCTCTTATAATTCTTTTTATAGATAGTTATCAGGTAAATCGTTTTCTAGTAAAACTACTGTGTTGGCATCATTTTCTTGTGCCATCATTGTGATTGCTACGTTGATATTTTCTGCCACAAATATTTTATCTTCATCCAATCCTTCTTCCAATAAACCTTCTTTTATTGGCTTAGCTTGTTTTTCACCAACTAATATTGCAATGTCACATTTGTTTGCAGCATACTTACCTAAATTTTTATTAAACTCTTCTGACTTTTCCCCTAAATCAACAATTCCTGGGGTGATAAATATTTTCTTTCTTGTTTTAAAATTGCTTAAAACATCAAGTGCCATTCTTGAACCTTTAACATTTGAATTGTATGCATCATCAATTATTAATGATCCATTTAAATTTCTTCTAAGTTGTAATCTATGTTCAACTGGTTTTAAATATTTAGCTCCAAGTTTAATTTCATTTTCTTTCATTCCTAATTGATCTGCAACAGCTATTGCACAAACAATATTAAGAATATTCAAATCGCCTAATAATTTTGTTGAAATTCTGATTTTATTTTTATTTGGTAGAACAACATTAAACTCTGAACCATTTTCGTTCATTTCAATGTTTTCAGCATAATAATCTGCTTCACTTGATAAACCATATTTAATAAATGGTCTATTAATTTTTGTATCTCTAATATTTTCATCTTCCCAGTTTACAATGGCAATACCATCCTCAGGAAGACTATCTATTAATTCAAACTTTGTTTTTCTTACATTATCTATACTTTTAAATGTATCTAGGTGCATAGGGCCAACCGCTGTAACTATACCAATTTTAGGTTTTGCTATATCGCAAATTTCTTTAATATCTCCTACATATTTTGCACCCATCTCGCAAACAAAGATATCATTTGTTGCTTTAAGCATTTCATTAACTGTTCTTGTAACACCCATTGGAGTATTGTAACTTCCAGGTGTCATAATTGGATTAAATTTTTGTGAAAGAATTGTTGTAACTGCATTCTTTGTACTTGTTTTTCCAAAACTTCCTGTTATTCCAATTACAGTTAAATCTTTCATATCTGTTAATTTATTTTTAGCATTATTAATAAATTTATTACTAATGTGTTTTTGAATTGGCGAGTCAATTATATCTATAAAATGCACGTATCTATATGTGAACCATTGCATTAATGTTGCAATTAAAATTCCTATAAACATAACTACATTATATTGACTTGCAAAAGTGTATGTTAAAATAATTGCTACTGAAATTATTAACCATACTGAACTTGCTATTACATATTCTCTAATTATTCTCTTTGTAAAAACAAATTCTTTCTTTTCTTTTTTCTTTTTTGCCCCAATAATATTTAAGCCTAAACATACTATAACAGAAATAATTAAAGCTAACTCATTCCATATAAAGCATATTGGAATTAATGTTCTTACTATTCTAAAAAATGGATATGATTTTGCTTTGTTTTCTCTAATCCATCTTGCATATCTATCTCTATGATAATTTTCAAGTTGTAAAATATGAAATCCGTTTCTCATTGCTCTTATTAAATATAATTCAACAAAAACACAAAGTAATGATAATAAACTAATTATTGCTATCTTCATATTATTTATCCTCCTTTATACTATCGTTTCTTAAGAAGGAATTTAACACTAATGAAACTTCATTTAAATGATTTAAATAAGAGAAATGATCTGCATCTTTGTAAACAACTAATGCTGAGTCTGGAATTAGTTGTTCCATTTTCTTTCCTTGATAAAGTGGAGTTGATGAGTCTTTTCCGCCCCAAATTAGTAATGTTGGGCATTTTATTTTCTTACAGTTTTCAACTTGGCTTTCATTTAAAATGTTATTCATTGTTTGTTTTAAAGCAGATGATGATGCTTTATAATCTGCACTTCCTGCATTCTTTAGATACTCTTCTTTAGTCTCTTTAATATATTTTGTTTGAGGTATAATATTTAATATTAGTTTTCCTAGTTTATAAGTATAAACTTTTAAATACCACATCAAGCTATGTTTCTTTTTTAAACCAGCACTATCTATTAATACTATTTTTTCACAATTAACAATTCCTCTACCTACTGCATCAATGATGGCTCTACCACCATTAGAATGACCTATAAGTATTGGATTTTCAATATTTAAAGCTTGCATAAAGTCTTTAATAAAATTGCCATAATCATCTGAATTCATAGGCTTTTCAATTTTATCACTCTTTCCAAAGCCAACAATATCAACTAGATAGCACTTGAAATTATTTTTTAACATATTTGCAATTGGGCGCATTGTTTCTAAATTAGCTAACCATCCATGTAGTAAAATTACTTCTTTGCCTTCACCAATTACATCATAATTAATATTTTTATTATTAATTTCGATTTTCAATATTTTCTCCATTATGATTTCCAGTATTTTAAACCCTTGATTAGTTAATCAAAACGTCTCTTCTATTTTACACCTTTTTACCAATTTTTTCAATATTTTTAAGGTTTTCACCGCCTTGTTATTGGTCTATTATTTGTATTTAAATAATTATTATGATATAACAAAATAGGTTAATAAAAAACTAAGGAGTAAAAATGAAAATATTAATATTTTATGCTTGCTATGGTGGCGGTCACTTATCAGCTGCCAACTCAATTAAGCAATATATTGATGATAATTATAAAGATGCAGAAACAGATATCTGTGATTGTATGAAATATGTTAATGCAAGAATCGAAAAAATTACTGTTGGTGCATACAATGGAATGGCACGTAAAATGCCTTGGGCATGGGGTAAATTCTATTTCAAATCAGAAAAAGGTTTTATCTCAGCTGTTAGTAACTTCAGTAACAAAATGATGTCTAAAAAATTATGTAAAAAGATTAATGAAGTTAACCCTGATATTATAATTTCTACACACCCTTTCAGTTCACAAATGTGCGCTCACTTAAAGAAAAAGGGCAAGATTAATTGTATGATCGCTAGTGTTATGACTGACTTTGCCTCACATAATCAATGGCTTGTAAATCATGAATTTCTTGATCAAATCTTTGTTTCTAATGAAAATATGAGACAAAGTATTATTAAAAAAGGAATCAATGAAAACAAAATTTTTACTACAGGTATTCCTTTGTCAAATCGTTTTCTTGCTAACTTCAATAAAACTGAAATTAAGAATTCATTAAATCTTTCAAATGATAAAAGAACAATCTTATTTTTTGGTGGCGGTGAATTTGGTTTAGGTGGTGATAGAACTTTAAAGATTCTAGAAGCTTTTATTGATAACATTAAAGACACCTATCAAATGGTTGTTATTGCTGGAAAAAATGAAGAAATGAAAAAGAATTTTGAAAAGCTTGTTGCTGAAAAACATGCTGAAGAAAATGTTTTTGTTCAAGGTTTTTCAACACAAGTACCAGAATTAATGAGCGTTTCTGATTTAGTTGTTACAAAACCTGGTGGATTAACTTCTTCTGAAAGTTTAGTTTCTGGACTTCCAATGGTTATTATTAATCCAATACCTGGTCAAGAAGAACAAAATGCTGACTTTTTAGTAGATAGTGGTATTGCCATTTGGTTAAAGAAAAAGGATGACT
This sequence comes from Clostridia bacterium, assembly GCA_045643205.1. Taxonomy (GTDB): domain Bacteria; phylum Bacillota; class Clostridia; order TANB77; family CAG-508; genus CAG-793. Next base: position 47,778 of record JAZUKI010000003.1, read on the forward strand.
TTAATCAAAAAATTTCAGAACTATTAGCTGATAAAGATAAATTAAAACAAATGAAAATTAAATCAAAACTTCTAGCAAAAGCAAATTCAACTAAAGATATTTGTTCAACAATTATAGAAAATTTTAATAACGGTAACTTTTTAAAATCTTCTGAAGGAGAAAATCTAAATGAATAGTATATTTTTAAAAATACTTGTTAGTGTTCCTGCTATTGTTCTTGGGACTTTGTTGTTTCCTGCACTTGGAGTTTTGTTGATTTTTTTAAGATATGCAATTTCTGATACTAGAAAAGATAGACGTGGATCAATTTCACTAATTGCAATAGGGATTATTTTATTTATTCCCAAAATAATACTTTTATTATCTGAGGCTTTTCATTTTGATCCAAACGTTATACCATTTTTTAAAAACATAATAACTAATGACTTCTATAGGATTAACATTTCAAATTGTGCTTTTGCTTTAATCATAATTGGAATTTTTTCATTGGCTCTTTCAATTATATTTAAAAATTTAGTTAATAAATTTAAAAATCTTTTAGTAGGTTTTGTTCAAAATTCTATTGAAAAGAATGAAGAAACTCATGCTAAAATTAAAAAAGAAAATGATTTAAAAATTAAACAAATGGAATATCAATCTCAAAATTCACATGTTGTTTCTTGTGATAATTGTGGAGCCACAAATACTATTGTTGGAAACACTGGTGTTTGTGCATATTGTAGACAACCTATTAGTAACAAATAATTAAATAATTAAATAATTAAACATTTAATTATTTAAACAATAAAATTTAATTGCAAAATAAAAGAAGAAAATTTGAAACAAAAATTTCATAAATTTTCTTCTTTTTAATTTTTCTTTTTTATTTTTATATCTTTATAATTCTGTTCTGCCTTCTAAAGCTTTTCCTAAAGTAAATTCATCAGTGTACTCAAGGTCTCCACCTACAGGAATTCCATGAGCTAATCTAGTTACTTTAATACCCATTGGTTTAATTAGTTTTGAAATATACATAGCTGTTGCTTCACCTTCAACTTTTGGATTTGTAGCTAAAATAACTTCTTTAACTGTACCATCCATAAGCCTTGCTAAAAGTTCTTTTATTTTAATGTCATCTGGTCCAATTCCATCCATTGGAGAAATTGTTCCATGAAGAACGTGATATAAGCCTTTGAATTCATGAATTTTTTCAATTGCTATAACATCCTTAACATCTTCTACCACGCAAATTTGTGATTGATCTCTCTTTGGATTTGAACAAATTTCACAAGGATCTGTGTCAGATATATTGTAGCATTTTGAACAAAACTTTAAGTTCTTTCTAGCATCTTGAATACTCTTTACAAACTCATTTGCTTGTTCTTCAGTAGTATTTAACATATAGAACGCAAGTCTTATCGCTGTCTTGTTTCCTATGCTTGGAAGCTTTTCAAAACTTTCTATTAACTTTTCAATTGATGGTGAAAATTCTGACATCTTTTCTCCTTATTAGAATCCCATTCCTGGAATGTTATATTTGCCCATCTCTGAATTTGTAGCATCATCTACTTTTTTCATTGCTTCATTAATTGCTGTCATTATTAAATCTTGTAGCATTTCTACATCATCTGGATCAACAACATCTTTATCAATTTTAATTTCAACGATTTGTTTTGAACCATTTACTTTTACATAAACTGCTCCGCCACCTGTTGATGCATCAAACTCTTTTGCTTGTATTTCTCTTTGTGATTCTTCCATATCAGCTTGCATTTTCTTTGCTTGTTTCATTAATTGGTTCATGTTTATTCCACCAAAGTTTCCTCCTGGAAATCCACCTCTACCCATTTTAAATTCCTCCTTTAATAATTAATTCTATCGTATTTTTTATTTTTAATTTTATTGTTTGTCCTTGTTGTTTATTTTGATTTTATATTTTATTCTATAACATTTATATCTATTCCTAAATCTATTGTGCTTCCGCTATCTTTCTTGGCATCTTCTGATTTAGGCTTTTCTATAAACTTAATTTTCATATCTTGTTTGCATTCAATTGATACTAATCTTCTTATTGCGCTCATGTTTTCAGGTTTCTCTATTATCATTTTTTTGAATGCATCTACTCCTGAAATACCAAATGTTAAGTCATCTAAAACAAATCCATGTGTATCTGTTAACGCTGATGCAACTGCAGGCATTTGTTCTTCTCTTAATTGTTGTATAACTTTACCCCAAAAAGGTGCTTCGCCTTTTACTGGTACTTGAGTTGTAGTTTCTGTTTTCACACTCTTTTCAACTTTAGGTGCTACATTAATTGCACTTTTATTTTCTTGGTTGCTTTTTATAGCTACATTGTTTGAAACGTTTCTTACATTTGCTGTGTTTTCTGATTTTGTCTCTAACTTAGTTTCTACTTTAGCAGTTTTTTTCACAGTAATTGTTTCTTCATCTGAACATAACTTTAATATTCCAACTTGAAAAACAATATTCTTTTGTGATGAATATCTTAAATCATTTTCTAATTTTGATAATTCAAAAACAATATTTAATAATCTTTCTTTATCAACTTTTTCTGCTAATTCAGTAATCTTTTTCACTTCATTTTCATTATATACATTAGATGCTTTTTTGGTTGCTTTAAACAACATCAAATCTCTAACATATTTAATCATTTCCCAAAGTATATTGATTGTATTTTTACCTTCATCAATTATACTCTGAGTAATATCTAAAGCTTTAGCTGAATCCTTATTAATAATTACTTCTACTAAACCAGAAGTAATTTCCATTTCAGGTATTCCAACTAATTGTTTTATCTTATCTTCACTAATTTCATTTTCGCCATCTTGTATGCATCTTTCAAGAATTGAAAGTGAATCTCTCATCGCACCTTCGCTTAATTCTGCAATAAGTTCTAGTGATTTTCCAGTATAATTAATTCCACATTCTTTGCAAATATTGTTTAAATTCTCTACTATTTTTACACTTGAAATTTTCTTAAAATCAAATCTTTGGCATCTTGAAAGTATTGTAGCAGGTAGCTTTTGAGGTTCTGTTGTACATAAAATAAATTTTACATGTGCTGGTGGTTCTTCTAATGTTTTTAATAAAGCATTAAATGCACCAGTTGATAACATGTGTACCTCATCAATAATATATACTCTGTATTTTGCAACTGTTGGTAAGAAGTTAACCTCATCTCTAATTGCTCTAATATCATCTACACCATTGTTTGATGCAGCATCCATTTCAACAACATCAGTTAGGCTTCCATCCATTTGTGCTTTACAAATATCGCACTCATTACATGGTTCACCATCTTTTGAGTTTAAACAATTTATTGCTCTAGCTAATACCTTTGCAGATGTTGTTTTGCCACAACCTCTAACTCCAGTAAATAAATATGCATGTCCTACTCTTCCTGCAACTACTTGATTACGTAGAGTTGTAGTAATGTGATCTTGTCCTAATATTTCGCCAAATGTCACTGGTCTAAATCTTCTATACAATGCTTTGTATTCCATTACTACCTCCTCAATATTAAATAAGGGTACAACTACATTTCCCTCTTTTAGGATATTCTCACACGTAAGTGACCGTTTATTGCTGCTTCCTTCCGGATCTGACAAGTTTCACAGGCTTACATTGAAAATATCCTAAAACAAGAAAACATAATTATACCCTTGCAGATTATACATTATTTTATATGCTTTTACAAGTCTTATTCTCGTTTAAAAACAATGTTTTTTACATCTATATTCTTTTGAGAAACACCGTTCTCTATAATATTTCCCACTGGAATCTCTGTTTCTATTGTTGCTCTATAAGTTAATTTGTCTGTACTTAGTACAACATCAAACTTTACTAATGCTTTTATATCTTCTAAAGTACTATCTGTTTTTGCTAATAATGTTCCATCATAATTTATTTCTTCTGCCTCGTTAGAAACAAATTCCCCAATTTTAGTATTTGCAATTCTTACTTTTATTGTTCCGCCATCTCTACTTATTTTTAAGTTGCTATTGTTTGTTTCATCATCACCTTGAAAAACAATTTTACTATCTACTGCAGACTTTTCATTATAATCAAACATAACATTTTCATTTTCGCTAGGCTTATACATTTTTATCTCACCCTTTTTAGGTGTATTTTTTATTGTTAAATTTTCTACACGAACTTCAGAAATTCTTTCGCCTTTATTATATTCATCATTTTTCTTAAAAAGAATATAAATATCATTAAATTGATTTATATCTATATTCCATTTCATATTTTCTTCATTACTTTCTTTTTCTGAAGCATCTGCACTACTAACAACTAATATTTTCTCAACTTCAAAAGGCATATTCTTTTCGCCTTCAATATCATATTGAATCATAAAAGCAACTGTAAATATTAAAGCAACTAATATTACTCCTAGAGCTATTATTGCACTTAATCTTGCTTTAAAAAAATCTCTCATTTTTCCTCCACTGGCGGAGAAGGTGGGATTCGAACCCACGGGCCAAGTTTCCTCAGCAGTACTGATTTCGAGTCAGTCCCGTTATGACCGCTTCGGCACTTCTCCAATTTAGAATACTTTTTCTTTTGTATATATTTTAAATTTTATATTTCTGTTTTTATAGCTTATTTTTTATCTTATATGTTTTTCATTTTATATTATTTGTTTTTACTTTTTATTTTACGTATTTCAATAAAAAAATCTTTCAATATTTTTTCACATTTTTCTTCTAAAACACCATTTTCAATTTCAACTGGTATTCCTAAATTATAATCTTTAGGTAGATTTAAAACAGATCCACAATATCCGTATTTTTCATCCATTGCGCCAATATATATTTTTCTAATGCGTGACTGCAAAATAGCACCTGTACACATATTACAAGGCTCAAGTGTCACATATAAATCACAATCAGATAATCTCCAATTATTAATTTTTTTACTAGCTTTTTCTATAGCAATTATTTCAGCATGTTTTAAACTAGAATTTTTTTCTTCTTTCATATTATGTGCTCTTGCAATAATTTTTCCATCTTTAACAATTACTGCTCCAACAGGAACTTCTAATTTTTCATATGCCTTTTTTGCTTCTTTATAAGCTTCATTCATAAATTTTTCTTGCTCTGTTTTCATAGTGCAATTATAGTTTATTTTATGATTTTAGTCAAAATTTTCATAAAAAAAGATACTCAATATTTTTAATATTTTGAGTATCTAAAATAAATATTTTAGGCTATATTATCTTCTATTAAATATCTAATTTGTTCAAAATCAACATAGCTTTCTACTATCTTTTTTACTAATTTTACTGCTTCATATTCATTGGTTGTAATATTGTTGATTTCTATTATTTGATTAGTTGTTTCATTTTCTACTCTTATACCAAAATTGTTTTCATTCTCAACAATATAATAATTAATACTATTGAACTTATTAAAATCCACAAATACTTTCACTTCACCAATTTTAATCACTTTTTATCTTCTCCTTTCTACTCGTCATTGTTAGAATCATTGGAAGTTTCAGCTATAATTAAAATTAGCTTATCTGCTATCTTTCTCTTATCAATAATTTTAAAATTATCTGTGTTAAATATATTTTGTTTCCGCTCACTATTTAAAGTTTTCATTAATTTATTGTAATTATCAAATCGCGGTTTTGATTCGTTTTGTTCCCAATTAATTATTGTTTGTCTTGATACTCCAACTAGTTCTGCTAGTTTTTCTTGTGATAAGTTCATGTTTAATCTTCCTCTGGAAATTTTTAAACCTAAATCTTCCACCTTACTCTCCTTTTTAAAATGACTTGCAATCACCATTTTAACTCACTATATTCTTTGTAACAATCAACATTTCTTTACAAATTGGCCTATAATGTAAAACTTCTTTTACATTATACACAAACAAAAAAAGAAGCACAAACTTTATAATAAAAACTATTAAATCTATCATCAAGTTTTGCTTCTTTTTTATTTTTAATTTGGTGTTCCAGAAGGGAATTGAACCCCCGACACACAGTTTAGGAAACTGCTGCTCTATCCAACTGAGCTACTGGAACATATATGGAAGGCATTTATTCATGCCATCCAGAAATTTTTGCTCTTTTAATTGCACCCATCATATTTGCTCTTGCTTGCTTATTTTTAATTTCAAATTCTTTAATTGTATTATATGCAAATTCTCTGGTTGTTTTCTTATCAACTTCACAAACAATTGGCATTGTTGGAATTTGTTTCTCCTTAACAAATGTCTTATTAGTTTTTTCAGTAGTATATATCATAGGCCTAATTATTGTCATCTCTGATCTATCCATATAACTAATTGGAGATAATGTATCAATTCTTCCTCCATAAGTAAAATTCATTAAGAATGTTTCTAAAACATCATCTTCATTGTGCCCTAAAGCAACCTTGTTGCAACCATATTCTTTAGCTATAGAATTTAACATTCCTCTACGTAAGTTTGCACACAATGAACAAGGGTTATCCTCTTTTCTAATATCAAAAACAATCTTCTTAATATCTGATGGTACTATAACTAATTCAACACCAGCTATTTTAGCTTGTTCTTTTAAAACATTTTCATCAAATCCTTCAAATCCCGCATCAATTGCTAATGCTATACATTCAAACTTTTTTGGATAGTATCTTCTCAAGTTTGAAATCGCACAACACATTGCTGCACTATCTTTACCACCAGAAAGAGCAATGGCTATTTTATCGCCATCCTCAATCATGTTGTAATCTTCAACTGCTCTTCTTACTTGGCCTTCGATATTAGTCATTGCTCTCACCTCTTTTCTTTATTAAATTTTATTCTTCAACTAATTTTCTAACTTCAGCAGATAATTCTTCAAGTTGATCATTGGCATCTTGTTCTGTTGTTCCTTTAACACCAATATATAATTTAATTTTGGGTTCAGTCCCTGATGGTCTAACTGCACACCAACTATTATCTGATAAATCATAATATAGAACATTTGATGTTGGTAATTCAGTTTCTATCTCACTTCCATCTTTTCTAACTATTTTATGAGTTTGATAATCTCTAACTTCTTCAACATCCCATCTAGCTATTTTTTCAACTGTTTTATTTCTCAAATTTTCCATCATAGTTTTAATTTTTTCAGCGCCATCAGCACCTTTCAAAACTATAGAAATTTGTTTTTCTTTATACCAACCATATTTTTCATATAATTTAATCATATGTTGATATAATGTTTCTCCATTATTTTTATAATAAGCTGCAGCTTCGCAAATTGCCATAACTGCTGATATTCCATCTTTATCTCTAGCATGATCTGAAATAATACAGCCAAAACTTTCTTCAAATGCAAATTCCATATTATATGAATTTTCTTGTTCGAACTTTTTCATCAAAGCTCCAACCCATTTAAATCCAGTTAAAACATAAAAATCTTTTGCACCATATTCTTCAGCTATAGGATGAGTCATGTTAGTTGAAACAATTGTTGAAATAACACATGGATTTTCTTTTAATAATCCCTTAGCTTTTCTTTGAGCTAATTCATACTCCATAACTAAAATTGCAAACATATTTCCTGTGAAAGAAACATATTCACCATCATTGTTTTTACAATATAATCCAACTCTGTCAGCATCAGGATCATTTGCAACTACTACATCTGCATCAACTTCTTTAGCTAAATCTAAAGCAAGTTTAAATGCATTTGGATCTTCTGGATTTGGATAATCTACTGTTGGAAAATCTCCATTTGGTTTTTCTTGTTCAGCTACTACATAAACATTCTTAAATCCAATTTCTCTTAATAGTTTTGGAGTTACTTCACCACCTGTACCATGTAAAGGTGTATAAACAATTTTTAAATCTTCACAATTTTCAATTACATCTTTATTGATAACTAAAGATTTTAATTTGTTAGAAAACGCTTCATCAACATCTTCTAAAACGATATTGTATAAACCTTTTTCCATAGCTTCATTTTTATCAATTGTTTTAATATTTTCAAACTTTGTATTGCTTACTTCATCAATTATTTCACCATCAACTGGTGGAACAATTTGTGAACCATCATCCCAATAAACTTTATATCCATTGTATTCTGGTGGATTATGACTTGCTGTAATCATTATTCCAGCAACACATCCTAAATATCTAACAGAAAAAGATAATTCTGGAACTGGTCTTAGTTCTCTAAATATATATGTTTTAATACCATTTGCATTTAAGATTAATGCTGTTAATTCACTAAATTCTTTTGACATATGTCTTGAATCATATGAAATAACAACGCCTTTTTTTTGGCCACCTACTTTTAAAATATAATTTGCCAAGCCTTGTGTTGCTCTTCCTACGGTGTATTTATTCATTCTATTTAAACCTGCGCCAATTATTCCACGTAATCCTGCAGTTCCAAATGAAAGTTCTTTATAAAATCTATCTTCAATTTCTTTTTCGTTGTCTTTTATAGAAAGTAATTCATTTTTGGTTTTTTCATCAAATGAAGGATTGTTTAACCATTCTTCATATTTGGTTTTATAATCTTCCATAAATATCACCTTTTATCTTTCTTTTGTTTGTTGTTTTTCCTGTTTCTCTATGTATAGTTTACTTGCTGTTTCTGGGCTATCAACTCCATTTGCATTCTTAACAGGTGCAAATTCTTGTTCTCTTTCAACTTCCATAATAATAAAATCTTTTTTTGTTTTTGATCTATTTCCATGTTTGTTAATTAAATCAGCAAATCCTTGTAAATTTTGAAAAACATCGAATAAGAATTTTTCACATTTATATGCATTGGGTTGGTCTGCTTTTACTGTTTCGCCATTTTCATCTATATAATTTGCCTTTTTGTGAGCTAAATGAATTGGTAATTGTTGCTTTGCCAAAGCATTCATAACTTCTATATTAAACATATTATTTAATATATGTGATTGATTATATTTTAGTGATCCATCTGGATTTCTTTCGCCTGCCATTTCAGGAGAAATTTCTGTATATTCAACAACAGTTGTTTTTCCATTTTTCTTGCAATACATACCAACTTTTTCTTCTGGTCTTGTTTTTACAACACTTTTTCCTGCTGCTAAAACATTATTATCAATAGCTAATCCAACAAATACAGGATCAATTGGTTCAACAATAATATTGTCTACACCTGTCATGAATATCCATTCTACGCCTCTGTTTTTCATATCTTTAACACATCCGTTATTTAGTAAAGCATCAAAAACTCCACCATGGCCATCAGCTGCTTGCTTAATTTGCTTGTCTTCACCTACTAATATTTGACCATTCTCATCAAACATAGGTAATTTTCCTTGTTTAAAAAACATTATGTTTTCTTTTTTATATTGAAAATAATTGTTTTCTTCAAAGAACTTTACTGTTTCTTCATGATTTTCTTCACTTGTCATTATATACCAAGGAATATTAGTTGAATAGTTATTTCTTCCTTTTTTCATTATTTCAGTTAAAATTTGAAAAATAGATTTCTCTACTCCATTATCTTTAATGAAATAAGTTCCTTTAGGACCATTGTGTCCTAATCTAGTACCTTGACCACCTGCCATAGTTACTACTGCTAATCTTCCATTTGCTATAGCACTTGCGCCTTTTGCACTAAGTCTTGCTTTTTCTTGTTCTGTCATACTCTTTTTAACAACAAAATCTGGTGGAGTAAATTTAATCTCCTCTTCACCTTTTTGTTCTTCTTCTTTTGCCTTCTTGACTTGTTCTTTCAAGGCTTTCAACTGTTCAAAGTCAAACTTAAAAAGGCTGTCCAAAAACGCCTTTTTCTCTTCAGTTGTTTCAAGCCTCTCATACGCTTTCCAAAGTTGCTCTTGCCCAATTTGGGCGCAAATCTCCTTTGCACGCATTTTCTCGTTGTCCATCATTTCCTCCTAATTTTTTATTTCTGTAAAACTTGTTGTGGCTTCGGTCACTTTGGACTCTTCATGCCTGATAACAAATATAAAATTATGCCTACATGTAATGTGTTTTATGCAGACTTACATCACCAATTTACCTTAATTAAAGATACAAGCATAAATTAGCAATATAGTTCATTATACCTTAATTTTAGTATTTAGTCAAATTACATATTACATGTTTCCTTGTTTTTTAATTTCAATAATTTCTTCTAATATATTATAATTTGTCAATTTATTGCTTTTTTGCTCTTTTTATGCTATAAATAGGCGGTGGCAAAATGTTTCTGAAAGGAGTTTTGTATTGGATAAATTTTTAATAGATGGAAATACAAGTTTGACTGGTGAAATTGAAATTTGCGGTGCAAAAAACTCCGCAGTAGCAATTTTACCAGCCACACTTTTAGTTAATGGAACTATTACTTTAGAAAACGTTCCTAACATAAGTGATATAAATAAAATTTGCGATATCTTAAGAGTTTTAGGTGCAAAGGTTGAATGGACTGGAAAAAATACAGTTGTTGTTGATTCTAGAAACATCCAAACAGTACACGCTCCATTAGATAAAACAAGTGAATTTAGAGCTTCTTATTATTTTATTGGTGCTTTATTAAGTAGATTTCACGAAGCTGAAGTTGGTATCCCTGGTGGATGCAAACTAGGTCAAAGACCAATCGATCAACACATTAAAGGTTTCGAATCTCTTGGAACCACTGTTGAAGTTGATAATAGAATTTATGCAAAAGCTGATAAATTAGAAGGAAATTCTGTTTATTTTGATGTTGTTTCTGTCGGTGCAACAATAAATGTTATGCTTGCTTCTGTTTTAGCAGAAGGCACTACAACATTATCAAATGTAGCTAAAGAGCCTCATGTAGTAGATGTTGCAAACTTTTTAAATAAGTGCGGTGCTAATATTATTGGTGCTGGTACTGAAGAAATCAAAATAATCGGTGTTGAGAAACTAGAGGGTAATTATACTTATTCTATCGTTCCTGATCAAATAGAAGCTGGAACATTTATGTGTGCAGCTGTTGCAACACGTGGAAATATTTTAATTAAGAATTGTATTCCTGAACATATGCAACCACTTACAAATAAATTAATTGATATTGGCGCTACAGTAGTAGAAAGCGGTGATTCTATAAGAGTTTCAATGGGTAATGGAAAAATCAAATCAACAAACATTACAACTGCTCCTTATCCTGGATTTCCTACTGATTTACAACCTCAATTAGGTGTATGTCTTGCATTAGCAAAAGGAAAAAGTGTTATTACAGAAAATATTTGGCAATCACGTTTTCAATATACTATTGAATTAAATAAGATGGGTGCCGATATTATAGATAGAGGAACTTCAGCATTGTTCAACGGTGTTTCACAACTTAAAGGTGCAAAAATTGAAGCTCCAGATTTAAGAGCTGGTGCAGCATTAATCATTGCAGCACTTTCAGCAGATGGACAAACAGAACTATCAAATATTCATTTCATTGATAGGGGTTATGAAGGCGTTGAAGATAAATTTAGAAAATTAGGCGCCCATATACAAAGAATATAAAGGATTACAAATGTTTAAGTTTTGCAATTTGTATAGTGGCAGTTCTGGAAATTGCTCACTAATAATTACAGAAAATTCAAAAATATTAATAGATTGTGGTATTACAAATAAGAAGCTAGTTGAAGGACTAGCTTCTCTTAATATATCTACAAAAGATATTGACGCAGTATTAGTAACTCATGAACATTCTGATCATACTAAAGGATTAAAGACTTTATGCAAAAATTCTGCAATTGATATTTATGCTAATCATCATACAATGGCAATGATTGATGAAACAATTAATGAAAATCATAAAAAGTTCTTTGTTACTGATGAACAATTTAAGATTAATGATTTAAAAATTGTTCCTTTTGCCATACCACACGATGCTGCTGATCCAGTTGGTTTTTCAGTATTAAAAGATAATAAAAAAATAACAATATTAACTGATGTTGGACATATTAATGACTCAATAATTAATAATCTTATTGGTAGTAATTTTGTTTTACTAGAATCAAATTATGAACCTGAAATGCTAATGGCTTCACGCTATCCATATAATTTAAAACGAAGAATTCTTGGTCCAAATGGCCATTTATCAAATGATGAAGCTGGCGAATTATTATCTGAACTTTTTAAACATGGAGTTACTAATATTCAGCTTGGTCATTTATCTCAACAAAATAATTTTCCTGAATTAGCATATAAAACAGTAATAGAAAAATATATGAAAAACAATATCGATACTTCAAAAGTAAATCTTTCTATTGCTTTACGTAACCAAGTTAATAAGATAATTGATATAGATTAATTAATAAAAGCTCGCATAATATAAATAAAACTTTGTAAATTATTATGAAGCTTTATAAAAACATTTTTTAAATTTCAAGGAGGTTTTATGTTACACATTAATATTGTATGTGTTGGAAAAGTTAAAGAAACTTTTTCTCGCGATTTAATTAATGAATATTTAAAAAGATTAAGTAAATATTGTGAAATAAAAATAGTGGAATTACCTGATAAAAAGCTTCCTGAAAAATGTAGTAAAGCTTTGGAACAACAAGTTATTAACGAAGAAAGTCAACAAATTATTAACTATATTAATAAGTCAAAATGCTACAACATTGCTCTAGACCTTACAGGTAAACAATATACTTCAGAAGAATTTGCTTCTAAAATAGAAGACTTACCACAAATAACAAGTGAAATTAATTTTATAATTGGTGGTTCATTAGGTATGAATGATGAATTAAAAAATATATGTAATGAAAAAATATGTTTTTCAAAAATGACATTTCCTCATCAACTAATCAGAATTTTCCTTTTAGAACAAATCTTTAGAGCTTTTAAAATTAATAATAACGAAACATATCATCATTAATAAAAATATTTAGAAAACATTTCAACATATTAAAAAACATTTATAAATATCAATCATTAGAAAACTATTTAAAAACATATAATCATCAAAAAACATTTAGAAATAAATCGTATTGGTTCATTTCTAAATGTTTTTTATATAATTTTGTAGAGAAGATTTAAGGGTAATATACAAGATAAAAATCATAAAATTATGTATAAATAATAGCAGATACATATCTTTAATATGTAGTAAAAAGTGAGAAAATACTATTAGACTTTTAAACAAGATTATAAATTTGACTAAATTATGGGGGCTATCTATTGTCAGAAAATTTTTGTTTGTTAAAAGTTTGTTTATGTTTTTATATTAATCTTCTCTACAAATGTAATAACAATTTAATTAATATTAAGCATGCTTAACATGCTCTTATATTATTCCCCTTTCTCTTTAATGTCAACATTTTTAGAGATTAACTCATCGCCAAATTTCGACATTTTTTTCATTTATTTAAATAAAAAATAACACATATCTTTTGATACGTGCTATTTTTATATTTTACTAATTAAATAATATATTTATTATTTATTATTTATTATTTGTTTTTTATTATTTGTTTATTGTTTTTCAATAAATTGTTGATAGATAGTATTCTTATTAACTCCTCTATCTTTTGCTATTTTTTTAATAATCTCTTTTTTGTCAAAACCTTGATTTTCGTAGTGTTTGTAATGTTCTTCCAATGACAAATTTAAAAGTTCATTTTCTTCTTCAACTTTGTTTCCTTCAATTAAAATTACATATTCACCTTTTGGAGTTCCAATTTTTTCGATAACTTCTGTTGGTTTTCCTCTATAAAAAGATTCGTGAATTTTAGTTAATTCATGTGCAACTACTACATTTCTATCAGTTAAGTTTTTATCTATTTCTTTTAGTGTATCAATTATTCTGTGTGGTGCTTCATAAAGAATTGCAGTCTTCTTTTCTTTGACTAATTCGTCTGTTTTTTCTTTTCTGTTTTTATTGTTTAGTGGTAAAAATCCATAGAATGCAAATTGTGTTGTATCTAATCCTGATGCTATTAATGCATTTACCATAGCACATGCTCCTGGAATTGGAATAATACTTATTCCATTTTCTATTGCTTGTTTTACTGCTACTTCTCCTGGATCAGAAATTCCTGGAGTTCCTGCATCTGTAACTATTGCTATATTTTTACCTTCTAATAATTTATTTATTATTATATCAGTTTTTACATCTTCATTATGTCTGTGATAACTAAATATTGGTTTGTTAATTTCAAAATGATTTAATAATTTTAGTGTTTGTCTTGTATCTTCAGCTGCAATTTCATCTACGTTTTTTAATGTATCTACTGCTCTAAAAGTCATATCATTTAAATTTCCAATTGGTGTCGCAACTAAGTATAAAATTCCTTTTTCCATATCCACAATTTTCTCACAATTTGTGTATTATGAGTTTTCCTTTCATTTATTGTATATGCTTCATTTATTATATATAGTTTTTATTTCATCAGTATAACTTCCATCTTCATTATAAATGATGAGAGGTTTCTCAACGGTGACAAAGGTTCCGCCGTTTTTTACTGCTTTAATTAATACTAAATTAGATTGCTCACTTAACTTTGAATGAACAAATCTCAATCTTTTTATTGCTAGTTTGTTTTTTTCTAGTTCTTTTATTAATTCACCTAGTCGATCTGTTCTATAAACCATATAAAATAATCCTTTAGAATTAATTAAATTTGCTGAAATTTTAATCCATTCTGCCAAATTAACAGATGTCTCAAACCTTGATATTTGTTGCTTTTCATTTATTGCATTAATACCTGTTCCTTGCTTTTTATATGGAGGATTTGTAACAACTACATCAAAACTATTCCTATCATATTCATTAAAAACATTTTGTATATCTATATTTTTAATTTCTGCATTCTCTAGTTTGTTAAGTTCTATGCTTCTTTTTGCCAAATTGGCAACTTCTTCTTGTTTTTCAAAACCTATTATCTTCTTTGGTTTTACTTTTTTTGAAAGAAGTATTGTTAAAACTCCTGTACCTGTTCCTAAATCTGCAATTAAAGAATTGTTCTTTATATCTCTTGCAAAATCTGTTAATAAAACACTATCTATTCCAAATCTAAAACCATCTGTGTCTTGAATAATTTTTAAATTTTCATATTGTAAATCATCTATTCTTTCCATACGCTTATTATATATTACTTTCCTTTTTCTTTCAATAAAAAACAAGGGGCGCTACATGCACCCCCATCTATCATGAACAAAAATACAATTAAATTTTTCTACTATATTTGTTCATGATAAAAACTTCATACTTCGCTTTTTCTTCAGCTGTTTTTGGTAAAGCCAGTCCATACTCCTCGACTTCAAGGAACAAACCAAATTGGAATAAAAGAATCGTTAAAATTCTTCCTTTGTTTCCTAGTTTTAGAATGTTACCTTTTAAGTCAGTTTTGCAAAAGCAGGAAAAAGATTTATCGGGATGCTTTAAGTAATAGCAAATCTCGTTTTTTTCTCTTGATTTTGTAAAACTATACTTTGTAGGTTCCGGGATGCACTTCTGAAGCATTGCATTTGTTTCAGGATCTAAATAGATAATCTCTAATAAATCCTGAATTTTCAAGTATTCTTCAGATTGTAGATTTTTAAAATCTATTCTTCCGCAACTCTTATGTAGAGAAATGGTAATCTCTTTTAACTCCCTATTGGAGTCCCAAAATTTAATGGTTTTGCTTTCATCACCTCTCCCCATTTTCTCTACTCTGTAATCGTACATTTTTTCAAAATCAATAAATTTCATTTCCTGTATGATTTCAGATGTTGATAATTCTAGCCCCATGAGGCTAATGGCTTTGCCTATTTGATTATAAGCTCTTACAATGGTTTCTGGGTTCACTATTCTCATATGCATTCCTCCTTGCTGCGTAACCCTAAAATAAAAAAAGTTTGAAGTTCTTGCGAAAAAAATAACGCGTTTGAATTATATCATAGTTAACATAATTTTTCAATAAAAACCTCTATTTTTCCTACTACTATCGTTTTTTCAACCCGTTGTAAAAATTGACTTTTGAGGCTCTTTTTTATATAATATGCAAGAAATTTAAGCGTTTTAATACGCAAACATAGGAGGCATCATGTCAAAATTACTTCATGTAGGTTTAGATGTTGGTTCTACAACAGTAAAAATTGTTGTTATGGATGACAAACTAAACACTATATACTCTAGTTACGAAAGACATTATTCTGATACAAAAAATACTGTATGCAAGGTTTTAACTGACTTTGCTGAAAAATATAAAGACTATGAATATACTATAGCCTTAACTGGTTCTGGAGCTATGTCTGCTGCCAGATTTTTAGATTTACCTTTTATCCAAGAGGTAGTTGCTTGTAAAAGATCTGTAGAAAAATATATTCCAGAAACAGATGTAGTAATTGAACTTGGTGGTGAAGATGCAAAGATTATTTACTTTGGTAAATCTATTGAACAAAGAATGAATGGAACTTGTGCTGGCGGTACTGGTGCATTCATTGATCAAATGGCTTCTTTACTAAATACTGATTCTACAGGTTTAAATGAATTAGCTAAAGATCATAAAATGATATACCCTATTGCATCTCGTTGCGGTGTTTTTGCCAAGACAGATGTTCAACCACTAATAAATGAAGGTGCTGAAAAAGCTGATATTGCTGCTTCAATTTTTCAAGCAGTTGTTAATCAAACAATTTCAGGCCTTGCTTGTGGTAGACCTATTAGAGGAAAAATTGCTTTCCTTGGTGGTCCACTAAATTACTTATCTGAATTAAGAAATCGTTTTATTGAAACTTTACAATTAACAGATGAAAAAACAATAGTACCAAAAGATGCTCACTTATTAGTTGCTAAAGGTTCTGCACTTGAATCTTGTGAAAGTAAATCAATAACTAACGAAAAATTAAAATCAAAAATTAAGATGTTAGAAAGTTCTCATGATTCTACATCAAAACCTTTAAATCCTTTATTTGTAACAACAAGCGAGTATGAGCAATTTAAAGAAAGACACTCAAAAGCTAAAGTTCCAAAAAAAGATTTGAAAGATTTCAAAGGTGATTGTTTCCTTGGAATTGATGCTGGTTCAACAACAACTAAAATTGCATTAACTGATATGGATGATAATTTATTGTACTCAATGTATAAGAGTAATGAAGGTTCTCCTTTAAAATCAGTTATGGCAATGTTAAAAGATTTATATAAAATACTACCTAAAGACGCTAAACTTAGATATAGTGGTGTTACAGGCTATGGTGAATCATTAATTAAAACTGCATTAAATGTAGATTTAGGTGAGATAGAAACAATCGCACACTATACTGCGGCAAAAAGATTTATGCCAGATGTTACTTCTATTGTTGACATCGGTGGTCAAGACATGAAGTACATTAAAATTAAAGATGGTTCTATAAACAACATAATGTTGAATGAAGCATGTTCTTCAGGATGTGGTTCATTTATAGAAACATTTTCTAAAAGTTTAAATTTACCTATTGAAGAATTTGTTGAAGCAGCTTTAGAATCTCGTTCACCTGTTGACTTAGGTTCTAGATGTACTGTTTTCATGAATTCTAAAATTAAGCAAGCACAAAAAGAAGGTTCAACAGTCGGAGATATTTCTGCTGGTCTTTCTTATTCAGTTATTAAAAATGCTATTCAAAAGGTTATGAAAATTAGAGATGTAGAAACACTTGGAAATAATATAGTTGTTCAAGGAGGTACATTCTATAATGATGCAATTTTAAGAGCCTTTGAATTAATTGTTGGTAAAGAAGTTATTCGTCCTGATATAGCAGGTTTAATGGGAGCTTATGGTGTTGCCATTATCGCTAAAGAACAATACGAAGCAAACTTAGATATGACTTATCATTCAACAATTTCTAGCGAAGAAGATATTGATAAATTAGAAATTAAAACAAATCATGTTCGTTGCCAAGGATGTGAAAACCATTGCTTATTAACAATTAATATTTTCAATAATGGTCAAAGACATATTAGCGGTAATAGATGTGAAAAGGGTGCTGGTATAGTTAATAAAACAGGTGCCCTTCCTAACATTTATAAATATAAACAAGAAAGATTATTTGATTATTACAAGCCTCTTTCTGAAGAAGAAGCAACTCGTGGAACTATTGGTATTCCTAGAGTTTTAAATATGTATGAGGATTATCCTTTCTGGTTTACTTTCCTAACAAAATTAGGATTTAGAGTAATTATCAGTGAAAAATCAAATAGAAAAACTTATGAAAAAGGAATGGAATCCATGCCATCTGAATCAGTATGTTACCCTGCAAAACTTTCACATGGTCATATTGTAAGTTTGATTCAACAAGGTATTAAAACAATTTTCTATCCTTGTATTCCTTATTCAAGAAAAGAATTTTCACAAGCTGACAATCATTATAATTGTCCAATTGTTATTTCTTATTCAGAAGTTTTGAAAAACAATGTTGAAGAATTAAAAGATGTTAAATTTATTAATCCATTCTTACCTTTTGACGTTAAGAAATTAGTAGAAACAATTCAAGACTTACCTGAATTTAAAGAATATAAATTTAAGAAACATGAACTTATGCAAGCTGCAAAAGCTGCAGAAGAAGAATATCAACACTTTAAAGATGATGTACAAGCTGAAGGTCAAAAAGCACTTGATTATATAGAAAAAAATAATGCTCGTGGAATTGTTTTAGCTGGACGTCCATATCATGTTGATCCAGAAGTTAACCATGGTATTGATACATTAATTACCTCATTAGGATTAGTTGTTTTATCTGAAGATAGTATTCAAAATCAAGCTGATATTAGACACAATTTAAGAGTTGTTAATCAATGGGTTTACCACTCTCGTCTTTACGCAGCAGCTGATTTCGTAGGACAAAGAGCTAATTTAGAATTAGTACAACTAAATTCATTTGGTTGTGGTGTTGATGCTGTTACTACTGATCAAGTAGATGAAATTTTATCAAGCTATGACAAAATGTATACATTAATTAAAATTGATGAAGTTAATAACTTAGGTGCTGTTAAAATTAGAATACGTTCACTTCTAGCTAGTATGAATAAACGTATGCAAGCTACTAAGACTGAATCTTATACTAAATTGTTAGATGATGATTTTGACCTTGGTAATTATGAAAGAAATAGAGTTGAATATACTAAAGAAATGAATGACTCTGGTTATACAATCTTATGTCCACAAATGGCTCCAATTCATTTTGAAATACTTGAAGAAGCTGTTAAATCATGTGGTTATAACTTTGTTGTTTTAAAAGAATGTACTGAACATACAGTTGAAATTGGATTAAAGTATGTAAATAATGATGCTTGTTATCCATCAATTTTAACTACAGGACAATTAATAGAAGCTTTACAATCAGGTAAATATGATATTAATAAAACTGCAGTTATAATGTCTCAAACTGGTGGTGGATGTAGAGCTACAAACTATATAGGTTTCATTAGAAAAGCAATGAAAGATGCTGGATACTCAAATGTTCCTGTTGTTTCATTCAATGTTGTTGGTATGGAAAAGATGACAGGTTTCAAACTAACACCTAAATTAATTGGTAGACTTTCTAAAGCTGTTATCTACGGTGACTTACTTCAAAAGCTTGCTGCAAGAAACAGAGCTTATGAAGTTAATAAAGGCGATACACAAAAAGTTTATGATAAATGGCTTACCAAGTGTAAACACTTGGTTCATGGAACTACATTTAAAGAATTTAAAAAGAGTTTATATGACATGGTTGATGACTTTGAAGAAATTAAAGTTGATATGTCAAAACAAAAACCTAAAGTTGGAATCGTTGGTGAAGTATTAATTAAGTATCAACCATTTGGAAACAACTTTGTTGGACAAAAGTTAGAAGATGCTGGTTGTGAGGTTATTTATCCTGAATTTATGGGCTTCATTAAGTTTATCGCTACCCATAAAATTACATTTAATCAATTAATTAAAACAAACTCAAAATCAGCCAGAATTTTCAAGGTTGTTATTAAATTAATAGAATTAATAGAGAAAGATATAAAAACGGCTCTATTGACATCCTCGAAAGAATACTTGCTACCTGCAAACATCTTTGAACTAGAAAAAAATGTAGATGACATTTTATCAATTGGAAATCAAACTGGTGAAGGATGGTTTTTAACTGCAGAGATGGTTGAGTATATTGAAAATGGAATTACAAATATTGTTTGTGTTCAACCTTTTGCTTGCTTACCAAACCATGTTGTTGGTAAAGGTGTTATAAAAACAATTAGAGATAAATATCCTATGGCTAATATCTCTCCTATTGATTATGATCCTGGTGCATCAGAAGCAAACCAAACAAATAGATTAAAATTATTAATTGCTGTTGCAAAAGATAATTTAAAAAATGAACAAAATAATGATTAAAACGTTTTAGAAAGGAGTGCCTCATGAGCAAATTTACACCCAAAGAAACATATCGTAAAATATCTGATATAAGTTTAGACTACTTAGAAAACGATGTAGGAATTAAGGGTTTAATATTTGATTTTGATGGCACTCTTCAACTAAAATGGCATGTTTCAAAATCAACATTTGAATTCATAAAAGAAGCCAAAGCTAGTGGACTTAAGGTTTCTGTAGTAAGTAATAATATTCATATTAATGATTTCTTAATTAGAAAAATGAATATAGTTTCAGTTAAAAAATTTGCTTTAAAACCTTTTAAAAAATCTCTTTTAGATATGGCCAAAAGAATGAAATTACAACCTGAGCAAATTGCTTTTGTTGGAAACAATAGATTTACAGATATTTTTGGAGCTAATAGAGCTGGAATGTATTCAATTTATATTCAAAACAATATTAATAATTTTTTTACTAAGCACAGAACAAAAAATTCATTAGAAAACAAAGGTATTAATAAAATAGATGATTAGTCCTTTATTATTCTTAACATTTATTAATACAATTGTTGACACACGCTTTTAAATGTGCTAATATAACTATGTTGCAAAATTGCAAACACGCAGAGGTGGTCGAGTTGGTTGATGGCACCAGTCTTGAAAATTGGCAAGGGTTTATAGCCCTTCGTGGGTTCGAATCCCACCCTCTGCGCCATTTTTTTATTTAAAATTTATTAACCAAACACATGGAGATTTACCCAAGTGGTTGAAGGGGACAGTTTGCTAAACTGTTAGGGTTCGTTTAGGGCCGCGAGAGTTCAAATCTCTCAATCTCCGCCATAAAAAAAGATATGATTTAATCATATCTTTTTTTATTTTATATATATTTAATTTTGTTATTTTTAATATACTTTTATAAACCTTCTTTATTTATGCGTAATTTTTATTGTTTAACATTCATTGCAATTTTCAATGCATCTGTTTCTTCTACAGACAATGTTGAATTTGCTTTTCCTTCATTTATTGATTTAGCAAATACATTTGATCCATCAATACTATAAACACTATTAAGAATTACTCCTGTATTTTCTCTATTTAATAATGCAATTGCAAAACTTAATTTATTTCTTGTATTACTATATGCATCATATTTAATAATTCCAATTTTGCTTACGGATTTAAGCGAATCATCGTTTAGCTTTCTGCAAAACTCAATTATTTCATCATCTCTTTTATCAATTTCATTTACTTTTTCAATATATGTTTTTAATATTTCAGTTATGTCTTGTCCTTTACCTAAACTTAGTGCAAGTCTTTCATAACGATATTTAGTTTTTAATGTTAATAATAAACTTATAGTTGCAATAGTTAGTGTGCTAACTATTAATACTAATTCTACAATATCTATAGCTTCCACGAAACGTTTCTATCCCTTTCTTATTAAGCTTAGCATCCTCTCTAATTCATCATTTGTAGAATATTGAATAATAATTTTTCCGCTATGAGCGCCTGCATTTAATTTTACTTTTGTTCCAAAAAAGTCTTGGAATGAATCCTCTATATCTCTATATACAGCCTCATATTTTTTATTTTTCTTTGGCATTTTCTTTTTTCTTTTTACTATATCTTCAATATCTTTTACAGTACTTCCTTTTTCAATTATATTAAGTGCTGCTTGATATTGTTCATCACCGTCAGTTATTGCTAATAAAGTTTTGCAATGTCCTTCTGATAATTTTCCTTCAGCTGCAAGCTCTAAGACTCTAGAATCAAGGTTTAGAAGTCTTAATGTATTTGTTGCATATGTTCTACTAATACCTAATTTATCTGCTAGCTGTTGTTGTGTCATATTATAATTATCTATTAATTCTTTATATCCAAATGCTTTTTCAATTGGATTTAAATTTTCTCTTTGTATATTTTCTATTAAAGAAATTTCTTTATTCTTTTGTTCATCTTCATCTCTGACAATACATGGTATCTTCTCCAAACCCGCTAATTTAGAGGCTCTCCATCTTCTTTCACCAGCTATAATTCTATAATATTTTCCTTTATTTTCAACAACGATAGGTTGAATTAATCCATAATTTTTAATTGATGCAGCTAATTCATTTAAAGCTTCTTCATCAAATTTCTTTCTTGCTTGTGTTGGATTTGGTTCAATATCAACGATTTTGATATTTTTAATTTTATCATCATCACTTTGTACAACTTCTTTTTTCATTTCAGAAAGAACTTTACTTTCAGAAAATAACGCGTCAAGTCCTTTTCCTAATCCTGAGTTTTTTGCCATTTGTATATCCTCTTTTCTTTAATTATTAATACAATTATTACTATTGTTCATTCTTCTTTAAAAACTCTTTAACCAGTTTTTCGTAGGCACGTCCGCCTTTTGAGAATGGATCATAACTTGAAATAGGTTCTCCATAACTTGGTGCTTCACTTAGTCTAACATTTCTTGGAATTAATGTTTCAAAAACTCTATTTTCAAAAAACTTTTTAACTTGTTCCACTACTTGATTTGAAAGTTTTGTACGTGGATCATACATTGTTAATAAAGCACCTTCAACAGTTAAATGTTTATTATAATATTTTCTAACTAAATCAACTGTTTTTAATAATTCTCCAACTCCTTCAAGTGCAAAGTATTCGCATTGTACAGGAATTAATACACTATCAGATGCAGTTAATGCATTTAATGTAATTAGTCCTAATGATGGTGGGCAATCAATAATTATATAATCATAATTATCACGAGCATTATCAATTTTTTCTTTTAATCTATATTCTCTTCCCATTGCATTAACAAGCTCAACCTCAGCACCAGCAAGGCTTAGATTGGTTGGACATAAATCTAGATTTTTAATATCACATTGTTGAATTGCATTTACTATTTCAACATCATTAATTAAAATATCATATGTTGAAAATTGACAATCCTTACTAACCCCAAGCCCACTTGTAGCGTTACCTTGAGGATCTGCATCTATTAACAAAGTTTTCTTTCCCTTTTTTGCTAACATAGATGATAAATTTATTGCAGTCGTAGTTTTTCCTACTCCGCCTTTTTGATTTGCAATTGAAACTACTTTTCCCAAAATTATTTCCTCCAATCGACTTATAATATATAACAAAAACAAGCGATCTGTCAATACAAACCGCTTGTTATTATTCGCCTTAAAGTGGCATTTTTGAAGGTGTCCCAGCCTTTCTAGGATATTTTTTATTTGTTTCTTTTATTTTTCGAATAATTAAAACATTTCTTTCATTATCTGTTCCTGCAAGATTAAATTTTTTTCTATTTTCTATTTTGCAATTAAGTTCTTTTAATGCATTTGAAGCATTTTTTATTTCTTCATCAACATTAGGGCCTTTCATTACGATTATCTTTCCATTTACTTTAGCAAATGGTGCTAAATATTCTATTAACGTAGAGAGATTGGCTACAGCCCTTGATACAACTATATCATACTGTTCTCTATATTTTTTGTTTTGCCCCATTTCTTCTGCTCTTCCATGAACAGCTTCGATATTTTCAAGTTTTAACTTATCAATAACATTATTTAAGAAGTTTATTCTTTTATTTAATGAATCCATTAAAGTAATATTTAATGTTCTATTATATATTTTTAAAGGAATTCCTGGGAAACCTGCACCTGTTCCTAAATCGAGGACTTTGCTTCCATCCTCTAATTCTTCTCTAATTGAAAGTGAATCTACAAAATGTTTTAAAATAAAATCATCATGATCTGTAATTGCTGTTAAATTTATATTTTTATTCCACTCAATTGTTTCAGTTTCATAAAAATCGAAATTTTTGTATTGTTCTTCACTTAATTCTATATAATCTTTTAAATCCATACTATTTCCTCTATTTTTATTTACTTTTTAACTTTTTTAATATTCTGTCCTTATATTTTTAAATCTTTTATAATATTTATTTGTTCTTAATAGTTTCTAAATAAATTAGTAATACTGTAACGTCTGCTGGTGAAACGCCTGATATTCTTGATGCTTGGCCTACTGATGTAGGTTTTACTTTGTTAAGTTTTTGTCTTGCTTCTAATCTTAAACCTTCTATAGTAGAATAATCTGTATCTGGAGATAATTTCTTATCCTCCATCTTTTTGAATCTTTCTACTTGCCCTTCTTCTAATTTTATATAGCCATCATATTTTACTTGAATTTCTACTTCTTTTTGTTCTTGTAAAGTTAATCCATCTGGTCTATCTTTATCTATTTCTTTTAATAAATTATAATTCATTTCTGTTCTTTTTAAAAGGTCTGAAAGTCTTATTCCTGTAAGGATTTCACTAGAATTGTTTTTTCTTAAAAACTCATTTACTTCTTCATTTGGTTTAATTATAACATTTTCAATTCTATTTATTTCATCTTCTATGTGTTTCTTTTTCTCAAGGAACTTATTATATCTTTCATCTGATATTAATCCAACATTATGTCCGATTTCAGTTAATCTTAAATCCGCATTATCTTGTCTTAATAATAATCTATATTCTGCTCTTGAAGTCATCATTCTATATGGCTCATTAGTTCCTTTTGTTACTATATCATCAATTAAAACACCTATGTAAGCTTGTGATCTATTAAGGATTACAGGTTCTTTACCTTTAATTTTTTGTGCAGCATTTATTCCTGCAATTAAACCTTGACCTGCTGCTTCTTCATATCCAGATGTTCCATTAATTTGTCCTGCAAAGAACATTCCTTCAATTGTTTTATGTTCCAATGATAACTTTAATTCTTGAGGATCAATACAATCATATTCAATTGCATATGCTGGACGTGTAAATTCACAATGTTCAAGTCCTGCAATTGTATGATACATCTCTATTTGAACTTCTTCTGGTAATGATGAACTCATTCCTTGAATATACATTTCATCTGTTCCTCTACCTATTGGTTCAACAAATAATTGATGTCTTTGTTTGTCAGCAAACCTTACTACTTTATCTTCTATAGATGGACAATATCTAGGACCTACACCATGTATTCTACCTGAATATAATGGAGATCTATCTAAGTTCTTTCTAATTATTTCATGTGTTCTTTCATTAGTATATGTTAAATAGCAATCCATTTGATTATCATCATGATCAAAATCATTTTCTAATGAAAATGGTTCTATTATATCATCACCTTTTTCAACTTCCATCTTAGAAAAATCAATACTTCTTCTATTTATTCTAGCTGGTGTTCCTGTTTTAAATCTATTTATTGTAATGCCAAGTTTTTTCAATACATCAGATAACTTATTTGCTGCAGAAACTCCATCTGGACCAGATTCATAAGAAACTTCTCCTATATGAATTGCTCCTTTCAAATATGTTCCTGTAGCTAATACTACTGCATCTACATCATATATTGCACCAACATTTGTTTCTACTGACTTAATTTTATTATTTTCTACTGTTATATCAACTATTTCACCTTGTTTTAAGAATAGATTTGGTGTCTCCTCTAATCTCTTTTTCATTTCTTCTTGATATTTTTTTCTATCTGCTTGTGCTCTTAATGAATGTACTGCAGGTCCTTTAGAAGTATTTAGCATTTTTAATTGTACGTAGGTTTTATCAATGTTTTTACCCATTTCTCCACCTAAACAATCAATTTCTCTTACTATATGGCCTTTACTACTTCCACCAATATGTGGATTACATGGCATATTTGCTATACATTCTAAGCTAATAGAAAACACTAGTGTTTTCATTCCTAATCTTGCTGCTGCTAATCCTGCTTCACATCCTGCATGACCTGCTCCTATTACTGCTACATCATACTTTCCAGCGTAATAACTCATTTTTCTTCCTCTTTCTTTTATATTTTTTTCTTTATATTCTTTTATTTTTATTATTTTGCCTATTTGTTAATTTATATTTACTATGTTCTTGATTTTTATGAAACAAAAACAAATATACATTTTAAAAACTCCTGTTTCCGTAACCCCTTTTATCTATTGCTTTACACATTATTTTGTTGTTTTGTTTTGTCATTTTAATTAGAACTATTTTCCTAGACAAAAATTCTTAAATATCTCATTAATAATGTCTTCTGAAATATTTCTACCTGTTATTTCTCCTAAATCTTCTAATGCTTGTTTAATATATATAGCTGAAATATCTACTGGTGTATCAATCTCTAGAGAATCAATAGCTTGAGATACATTATTTATTGCTTTTTGTATTTGGTTTTTATGTCTTTCATTTGTAATTATGATTTCATTATTTTCTGATATTTCATTTAATTTGAACATTTCTTCTATTTTTGAATATAGTTCTTCTATTCCTTCTCCTGTTAATGCTGATACTTTTATTATTGGTTTACCTGTTTCTTTTAACTTTGCTTCTAATTCATTGTTTTCTTCATCTATATCATTTTTATTTATTATTATAATTGTGTTTTTATCTTCTATTATTTTGATAATTTCTTCATCTTCATCATCAAATTTTCTTGATTTATCAAACAATGAAATTAGTAATTCTGCTTCATTTGCTAGTTTTTTTGCCTTTTTGACACCTATTTTTTCAATCTCATTTTCTGTGTTTCTTATTCCTGCTGTATCTACTAAATTTAAAATTATTCCATTTACATTTAATTGTTCTTCTATTGTATCTCTTGTTGTGCCTTCTATATTGCTTACTATTGCTCTATCTTCTTTTAATAGTGCATTTAATAGTGATGACTTTCCTGCATTAGGTTTTCCTAATATTACTGTTCTTATTCCGTTTTTTAATAGCTTTCCTTGATTAAAACTATTTTTTAATTTATCCAAATCTTCTCTTATTTCTTTTAGTTCTTTTACTGCATCTCTATTAGCAACTTCTTCTATATCATATTCCGGATAATCTACGGTTACTTCAATTGCAGTGATTGTACTAAATAATTTTTGTTCAATATTATCTATCTTTTTTGATAAACTTCCTTCTAGTTGTTTTGCAGATTCTTTAGATTCTTTTTCTGTTTTAGAATTAATTAAATCCATTACTGCTTCTGCTTGAGATAAATCGATTCTCCCATTTAAAAACGCTCTTTTAGTGAATTCTCCTGGTGTTGCAAGCTCAGCTCCATTCTTTAAACATAATTCTAATATTTTTCTTTCAACTACCATTCCACCATGTGTGTTTATTTCGCACATATTTTCCTTTGTAAAGCTTTTTGGTGCGACAAAGTATGAAACTAAGACCTCATCTATAAAAACGTCTTTATCGACAATTTTGCCGTATTTAATGGTATATCCTTTTATTTCTTCTGAACTGTTCTTTGGAATAAATATTTTATTTAGTATTTCAAAACATTCTTTTCCTGACATTCTAACAATTCCTATTCCCCCATTTCCTTGAGCTGTAGAAATTGCACAAATTGTATTACTCATAGATTCCTCCATAAATTAAAAAAGAGATCAAATTTCAAATTTATGAAACATACAATAATCCTAATAATTAGGCTATTCTTTAATAATTGTTTCATAAATACGACCTTTGACCTCGATATTTATAAATTATTTAATTTTATTTCTTTTCAATAACAAGTTTTCTATGTGGTTCTTCGCCAATACTATATGTTGTAACTATTTTACTGTTTTGTAATGCTGTATGTAAAATTTTTCTTTCATATGCTGGCATTGGTTCTAATGTAATTTTCTTACCTGTTCTTTTTACTGTTTTTTCAAGTTTTTCAGCTAATTCTTTTAATGTTTTTTCTCTTTTATTTCTATATCCTTGAATATCTACTGAAACTCTTACTCTTAAATCTGTATCTTTGTTTCCTATTGTTGAAACTAAATTTTGAATTGAGTTTATTACTTCTCCTCTATATCCAATTAATTTAGTGTTTTCATCATCATTAATTATTACTTTTAAATCTTTTTCAACTTGTTCAATTTCAAAAGTTATATCAGCATATGCTTTGCAGAAACTTTCTAAGAATTTGCTAATATTTTCTTTACATTTATCAACATCTTCTTGTGTAGGTTCTTTTCTTTCTTTCTTGACAGGTTCTTGATTTTCAGGTTTTTTAGCAACTGCATCTTCTCTGACAGTTAATTCTACTTTAACTACTCTTGGTGCTAATATACTAAAAAATGTTTTTTTATCTTCTTCTTCAAGAATTTTAATATCTACGCAATCCTTTGTTAGTCCTAATTCTTTAAGTCCTTTTTCAATTGCTTCTGTAGAAGTTTTTCCTTCAACAACTATTGATTTACCCATTCTATCCTCCTAATTATTGTCTTCTTTATCAATAATTTTATTTACTACTATTCTTTCAATTAAGTTTAATAAATTACTTGTTAACCAATATAATGAAAGTCCTAAAGGTGCTATCATTGAAATCATTATAGACATTATTGGCATTAAAAAGTTCATTCCTTTTGACATTCCTAATGTACCTTCTTCAAAGTCATCAGTTTCTTGATCAGCTTTTTTAATTTTTTCGAACTCTTTAATTTTCTTGTTTTTCTCTTCTCCGTCTTCTAATTCATCTATTTCAGCTTGAATTTTTTCATATCTTCTAGCTAATTCTGCACTTCTTCTTTCTTTCTTTTCTTTGCTTGTTTTTTGTTGTAATACTGTTGTGTATTTCATATTAACTAAAGTAACTATTAAATATAAAATAGGTAAAATTAATACTTTAAAATCTTGCCAATTACTCATTGGAACTGCTGTTAAATCAAGGCCTAAGAAGCTCATATTTATATTTACTTCTTCATCTGTTGATCCAAATTTTTCAATGATTTTTATTTCTTCATAATTTGATTGTTGTTTAGTTTCTTCTGATTTGTTTTCATTGTTTTCTGTTTTATTTTCTGTATTTTCTTCTTTGTTCTCTTCTTTATTTTCTACGTTTTGATCTTTATTCTCTTCTTTATTTTCTTTTTCTGAATCTTTATTTTCAGATTCTTCTTTGTTTTCAGTTTTTTCTGTACTATCTACTTGTACTGTTTGTATTTTATTTTTGTAGTCTTCTATTTTATTACTATCAATTTTTTTCATAAATGTTAATGGCTTTGAAACTAAATAGAATACTGCTATAAATATAACTAATTGTAATATTGTACTTAAGCAACCAGAAAAAGGACTAATTCCTTCTCTTTTATATAAAGCCATAGTCTCTTGTTGAAGTTTTTCTTGATCGTTTCTGTACTTGAATTGTAGATTTTTCATCTCTTCTTGTACTTTTTGAGTCTTTTTCATACTCTTTTGTTGTTTGTATGATAATGGTAACATTATTAACTTCAATAATAATGAAAATAATAAAATTGCTACACCATAATTTTGTACTAAATTATATAACCAATTTAATACATATCCAAATAAACTTGCTAACCAATCCATGCGAACTCCTTAAAATATTTATTTTACTGGATCATATCCACCTTTTGAAAATGGATTACATCTCAATATTCTCCAAGTTCCTTTTATTATTCCTCTAAATGCTCCATACTTCTCTATCGCCTGTTTTGTATATTCTGAACAAGTTGGATAGTATTTACAATGAGGTTTTGTTCTTGAAGAAATATGTTTTTGATAAAAATTAATTAATTTTATAAAAAATTTTTTCATAATTAATTCCTAATCTTCATTTAAAATTTGAACCTTTTTAAATGTTTTATATAGTTCTTCCTTAATAATTTCATATGATACATCTTCTATATTTGATTTTTTATTCCAAGTAAAAACTATATCTAATGATTCATTTTTTAATTCAAAACTTTGATATGCACTTCTAATCAATCTTTTAATATGATTGCGTTTAACTGCATGTCCTAGCTTTGTACTTACGGCTATACCTATTCTATTGTAACCAAGATTATTTTTTAATGTATATATAATAACCTGATTATTTACAAAGTATCTCCCCTTATCAAAAACATTTTTGAATTCATAATTCATTTTTAATGTTTTTATCTTTTTCATTGTTTTACCTTTACATAATCACATAATTAAAATCTTA
Source organism: Clostridia bacterium (assembly GCA_045643205.1). Lineage (GTDB taxonomy): Bacteria > Bacillota > Clostridia > TANB77 > CAG-508 > CAG-793. The sequence continues at coordinate 77,976 of JAZUKI010000003.1, forward strand.
AAAAAGGTCACATAGTTGATGTGACCTTATTAATATATGTGACTTAAGCACTAATCTTTTTTCTTCCTTTAGCACGTCTTGCACTTAAAACTTTTCTTCCTGTTGTAGAAGCCATTCTAGCTCTAAAACCATGAACTTTTTGAGTTTGTCTCTTTTTTGGTTGAAATGTTTGCTTCATGTTTTTTACCTCCATCTTAATAATTATATTAAAGTTAGTTTTAAATTTTGCCGTTAAAAATTATGTAAAATTATAAACCAACTTGTATTTAAAAATAGCGATTTATATTATATAATACATACGGCTACAATGTCAAGAAAAATGGCTATAAAAAAGACTTTTTTATTTTTTTAACTATTGACTATATGGTACATTTTTTGATAATATAGGCATGTATATTTTACTAAAGAAAAAATGTTATTTAATGCAATTTATATGCCTCTAAATAACGTTTTTATTTTTATGAAAGGAGTTTATTGTGGATAATATAAATGATCTTTTAATTAAAGCAAAAGAATTATTAAGAAATGAAACAACAGAAATAACTTATGCTACATGGATTCAACCACTTGAAATTAAAAGCTTTAATGATAATACAATTATATTAATTGCATCTAATTCTTTTCAAATAGATACAATAGAAACTAGATATATAGATTTAATAACTAATACATTTAATTATATTACTAATAAAAAATGTAAAGTTCTTATAAAATTAGAAAGTGAAGCAATAGAGGATACAGTACCTGAAAATAATAATGTTTTTGTTAATAATAAAACTATATTAAACTCAGGTTTAAATCCTAAATATACATTTGATACATTCGTAGTAGGAAATAATAATAAATTTGCTCAAGCAGCAGCTATGGGGGTAGCTGAAAATCCAGGATCAAAATATAATCCATTTTTTATATTTGGAGGAGTAGGTCTTGGTAAGACTCACTTAATGCAAGCCATCGGAAATGAGGTTTTGAGAAACAATCCTAACGCATCAGTTTTATATATTTCATCTGAAAACTTCACAAATCAATTGATTAATGCATTAAAAGATCAGTCTATGGATAAATTTAGAGATAAATACAGAAATATAGATGTTCTATTAATAGATGATATTCAATTTATAGCAGGAAAGAAGAGTACTCAAGAAGAATTCTTTAATACATTTAATGCTTTATATGATGCTCAAAAACAAATTATACTTTCTTGTGATAGACCACCTAGAGAAATTGATTTATTAGATGATAGACTTCGTTCAAGATTTGAGTGGGGAATAACAGCCGATATTCAAAGTCCTGATTATGAAACAAGATTAGCAATATTAAGAAAGAAAATTCAATTAGAATCAATTGTTATTGATGATGAAATACTTTCATTAATTGCTACTAAAGTAGATTCAAATATTAGGGAACTTGAAGGTATCATAAATAAATTAATTGCAAAAGCATCACTTACAGAAACTCAAATTACAATAGAGATGGCACAAAGGGCAATAGATGATATAAAAGGGGAGACTAAAGTTATTTCATCTGATTATATACAAGATATTATAGCTAAATATTTTAATATTAGTGTTAATGATTTAAAAGGTCAAAAGAGATCTAACGATGTTACTTTTCCTAGACAAATTGCTATGTATTTATGTAGAAATGTTGCTCAAATGTCAATGCCTCAAATAGGTAGGGATTTCGGTAATAGAGACCATTCAACAGTAATGCATGCATGTACAAAAATAGAAAAAGAAATTAAAACAAATAGTAATACAAAATTGATTGTGGAAAGTGTTAAAAATTTATTATTATCTAATAAATAATTGATAAATGAATAAAAATTTAGGTTACATTAAAATATATGTTCGGTAAAAAAATGTTTCATTATAAAACCTCAAATAAGCCTTACGGAAACAATTGATTAGTTATCCACATACAGTTGTGGATACGATGTGTAAAATATGTTAATAACCATCAAAAAAATATTACAAATTAATAGTGTGAAAAACTAAAAATTTTATACACAAACTTATCAACATTAATTTAGGTTGAAATATAAATGAATAAATGAGTTATCCACATAATTAACATTACCTACTAATACTATTACTATAAAAATAAAATTATTTAACAGAAAAGGAGAAATTCAATGAAATTTGTTGTCGAAAAGGATAAATTACTTAAAGCCGTTAATTCCGTAGCTAAAGCTGTAGCTGTTAGAACAACTACACCTATATTAGAAGGAATATTAATTCAAACAAATGATAACAACGATATTAAATTAACATGTTATGATCAAGAATTAGGTATTGAATACATTATTAAAGATTGTGATGTAAAAGAACAAGGTGCAATAGTTGTTAATGCAACAATGTTTGGAGAAATAATAAGAAAATTACCTGATGCTGATATAGATATAGAAGTAAATAATAAAAACTTATTAGTAATAGAATGTGAAAATTCATTATATAAATTAGCAACAATGAATGCAGATGAATATCCTGAATTACCAGAATTCACAGTTGAGAACACAGTAACAATAGAACAAAATACATTAAAAGATATAATTACAAAAACAATTTTTGCTATATCTATAGAAGAAAATAGACCTATTTTTACAGGATGTTTATTTGAAATAAAAAATAATATATTAAATGTAGTAGCTGTTGATGGATTTAGATTAGCTTGGAAACAAAAAAATCTAACAGATAGTGTAAAAGATTTTTCAGCAGTTATTCCAGGAAGAACTTTATCAGAAGTAAATAAAATAATAGCTGATAATTTAGATACAGTTAAAATAGGTGTTTCTAAAAACCAAGCATTATTTGAAATAGAAAATTGTAAGATAGTTACTAGATTATTAGAAGGAGAATTCTTAAATTATTCAAAAGTTATACCAGAACAATGGGAAACAAGAGTTAGAGTTAATAGAGCTTTAGTTATGAATTGTTTTGATAGAATTAGTTTAATTTCTTCATCAAGTATAGAAAAAGAAAAGAAGTATCCAGTTAAAATAAATGTAGATACTAAAGGAATAAAAATTTCATGTACTAATCAAACAGGTGATGCTAAAGAAGAATTAATAGTTACTACAGAAGGTAAAGAATTAGAAGCAGGATTTAATCCTAAATATTTCTTAGATGTTTTAAGAAATATAGATGACGAAGAAGTATATATTGATTTTGGAACAGCAATTTCACCATGTATAGTAAGAAGTGTTGAAGATGATGGTGATTATAAATATATGATTCTTCCAATTAGATTAAAAAATGATTAATTAAGAATAAGTTATTCACAATCTTTTTACTAATTGTGGATAACTTATTTTATTTTTAAAGGATAACAATGTTTATAAAAAATATTAATGTAGAAAATTTTCGTAATTATGAAAATGAATTAATTGAATTTAATAAAAATATAAATGTTATTTATGGAAATAATGCTCAAGGAAAAACAAATATACTTGAAGCAATATTTTTTAGTGCCTTTGGAAAATCTTTTAGAACATCAAAAGAAAAACAAGTTATAATGAAAGAAAAAGAATATTTTAAAATTCATACTGAATTTCAAAAGAAAGATAGAGATGGAAGTGTGGATTTGTTCCTAGGAGAAGATAAATCAATTTCTGTAAATGGTGTTAAGTTAAATAAATTAAGTGAATTATTAGGAAATATAAATATTGTAATTTTTTCACCAGAAGATATTAATTTATTAAAAGATGAATCAGCAGTTAGAAGAAAATTTTTAGATATGATGATTAGTCAATTAAGAAAAAATTATATTTATAATTTAAATAATTATAAAAGAAATTTGGAGCAAAAAAATAATTACTTAAAATCTAGAAATGTTTCTGATGCAATGTTAGATGTATATGATGAAAAATTAGCTGAATATTCAGAAAATGTTTATCAATATAGAAATGAATTTATAGAAAAGATAAAAGAAAAAATAAAAGAGATTCATAATAAAATTACTGATGAAGAAATTTCAATAATATATAAAACAGATTGTAGTTCAAAAGAAAGTTGTTTAGAAAAATTAAAAAAGAATAGGGAGAAAGATAAGTATAGAGGTTTCTCATCTGTTGGTTGCCATAGAGATGACTTTAAAATTTTAATAAATGGAGATGAAGTTGATATTTATGGTTCTCAAGGACAAAATAGAACTGCAATATTATCATTAAAAATGGCAGAATTAGAAGTTATAAATGATGAAATAGGGGAATATCCTATTTTATTACTTGATGACTTTATGTCAGAACTTGATCAAGATAGAATAACTAACTTTTTAAAGAACATAAATAACATACAGGTAATAATAACATGTACAGAAAAAATTGATTTAGAAAATAGTGTTAATTTTTATGTAAACAATGGTAAAATTTTGTTGTAATATCAAGGTTTTAAGAGTATAAAAATGCTTGACAAAAAGGTTTTTTAAACATATAATATGAAAGGTTAGAAAAGCTTGATTTTATTATAGTTTTAAGCATTTTTAAGGTGTAAAAAATTAAGTATAATTTTAACATAAAAACGGAGGATTTAATGGAAAAGTTCGATCATGAGTATAATGCAAATCAAATTCAAGTTTTAGAAGGATTAGAAGCAGTTAGAAAAAGACCAGGTATGTATATAGGATCTGTTTCAATAAGAGGATTACATCACTTAGTTTATGAAATTGTAGATAACTGTGTTGATGAAGCATTAGCTGGATATTGTAATAGAATAGAAATTAAAATTGAACCTGGAAATATAATTTCAGTACAAGATAATGGTAGAGGTATACCAGTTGATATACACCCTAAAACACATATTTCTGCAGCTGAAACAGTTTATACAGTTTTACATGCTGGTGGAAAATTTGGTGGAGACTCTGGATATAAAGTATCTGGTGGTTTACACGGTGTTGGTTCATCAGTTGTTAATGCTTTATCTGAATGGGCTGAAGTTACAATTAAAAGAGATGGTGGAATTCATCAAATGAAATTCCAAAGAGGAAAAACAGTTGAATCATTAAAAAGAATTGGTGATTCAAAAGAAACAGGAACTTTAGTTAGATTCTTAGCAGATAGTGAAATTTTTGAAACACTTGAATATGATTATAATGTTTTAATGGAAAGAATGAGAGAAATGGCATTCTTAACAAAAGGACTTTATATTAGTATAGAAGATTTAAGAGGAGAAACACCAGTTAAAAATGAATTTCAATACGAAGGTGGATTAAGATCATTCGTAGAATTCTTAAATCAAAAGAAAGAAACATTACACAAAGATCCAATCTATATTGAAAAAACAATTCAAGAATATCCAATAGAAATTGCATTACAATATACAACATCATATTCTGAAAACACATTAACATTTGTTAATAACATAAATACAATAGAAGGTGGAACACATCTTGAAGGTTTCAGAAGAGCATTAACAAAAGTATTTAATCAATACGCAAGAGATAAAGGAATGCTTAAAGAAAAAGATGAAAATTTATCAGGTGAAGACTGTAGAGAAGGTTTAACTTGTGTAATTTCAGTAGATGTTAAAGAACCACAATTCGAAGGTCAAACAAAAACAAAATTAGGAAATTCAAATGTTGCAGGTATTGTTCAATCATTAGTATCAGATGAATTATCTGCATTCTTAGAAGAAAATCCATCAGTAGCAAAAACTATTATTGGAAAATGTGTTAATGCAAAACTTGCTAGAGACGCAGCTAAGAAAGCTAGAGAAAATATTAGAAAGAAGAGTTCATTAGAAGTAACAACATTACCTGGAAAATTAGCAGATTGCTCAAGTAAGAATGCTGATGAATGTGAAGTATACATTGTCGAGGGAGACTCTGCAGGTGGATCAGCAAAACAAGGTAGAAACAGAAAATATCAAGCAATCTTACCTCTATGGGGTAAAATGCTTAATGTTGAAAAAGCAAGAGCTGATAAAATTTATGATAACGATAAACTAAAACCAGTTATTCAAGCTATTGGTGCTGGTATTGGAGCAAACTTTGATGTATCAAAAATTAGATATGGAAAAGTTGTAATTATGGCTGATGCCGATGTTGATGGTGCACATATTAGAACATTATTATTAACATTCTTCTTTAGATATATGAGACCATTAATTGAACAAGGACATGTTTTCTTAGCACAACCACCACTTTACAAAGTATCTAAAAAAGGAATGAAAGATGTTTACTGTTATACAGATGAACAACTTGATAATACAATGATTGAAGTTGGAAGAGATAATGTTTCAATTCAACGTTACAAAGGTTTAGGAGAAATGAATCCTGAACAATTATGGGAAACAACAATGGATCCTGAAAGAAGAGTTTTTGTAAAAGTTACAATGGATGATGCTGAAAAAGCAAATGAAATTTTTTCAATATTAATGGGTGATGAAATTGAACCAAGAAGAAAATTCATTGAAGAAAATGCAAAATATGTACAAAACTTAGATATATAAAATTTTATTGTCGAAAAAATAAAAAAAAGAGAATACGTAAACTGCTTGAAAATATTGAATTTCAAGCAGTTTTATTTTATGTTTTTTATAGAGAAAATAAGAAAGGAGATTAATGTTTAATAAAAAAATAAATTCTATACAAAGTTGGTTTTATATAGATGATATTTTAGAAAACGGAACAATACTAACAAAAGAAAATTGTAAAATAAAAATTTTAAAAGTTGAACCAATAAATTTTTTTCTTAGATCAGAAATGGAAAAGGAGGTAGTATTAAATTCATATAAAAACATTTTTAAATCAATAGATTATGATATTCAAATTATAATTCAAAGTACAAAAGAAGATATATCAACAAACATAAATTATATAAAATCTAAAAACAAAGAAATTCTTAATCAAACCTCTAAACAGCAACAGCTGTTAAATCAATACATTGAATACATAGATAGTTTAAATCAAATAAAAAAATCTAATAATAAAAATTTCTATATAATTTTAAAAGAAAATTCTGAACAAAATTCAATAAATGAAAAAATAAATAAAATTAAAGAATTATTAGAACGTTGCGGTAATAAAAGTTCTTTAATTGAATCAAAAGATGAGTTAATAAAAATGATAGAAACGTTTTATAAAATAAAGTAAAGATAGAGAAAGGAGAAAATAATAAATTTAGCTGAAGGAAAAATTAATACAATTGATTTAATCAGTCCATCATATTTTAATTTTAAAAATCCTAAAATATATGAAATAGATGGAGTTTATTTTTCACGGTTACTAGTTGTTGATTATTTAAGAGAATATAATGAATTAATTTTTAAACAATTAGTTGAAAACGATGAAAATATAAATATTTCTGTTTATTTCGAAAAACAAGATAAATCAAAAGTTGTTAAAGATTTAACTTACAACATTTCAAATAACTCAATAGATTTTGAAAAGATAGGTGAGAGTAGGCAAGATAGTGATATTGCATCTTTTTCAATTAACGATGCTAAATATGTAAGAAAAGAAATTCAAATTAACAACGAAGAAATGTATTTTATATATACATATATTCTAACCTATGATTTAGATAAAAAAGTCTTAGAAAGAAAAATAAACACAATAGAGAGTATTTTAAAATCGAGTGGTATGGTTTCTAAAAAAGGATACTTTAGACAAGAATCAATTTTCAAATCTAGCCTCCCATTTATGAATAATGATAAAGATATAAAGAATGTAGCTAAAAGAAACATTTTAACTAGTTCTATAGGAGTTACATATCCTTTTACATTATCCACAATTAATGACAAAAAGGGGATTTTATATGGAACAAATCTCAATAATGACAGTTTAATTTTTATAGATAGATTTGATCAAAACAAATACAAAAATTCCAACATGTGTGTATTCGGAACTTCTGGTTCAGGAAAATCATACTTTAATAAAGTAATGATTTTAAGAAATTATTTATTAAATATAAATCAATATGTAATTGATCCAGATAGAGAATATGGAAATTTAGTTGAAGAACTGAATGGATCATTAATAAAAATTGGACCTAGTTCAAATACATATATAAACATTTTTGACATAAGAGAAGATAGTTTAGAAAATGATCAATCTGGTTATTTACAAACTAAAATTTCAAAACTAATGGCCTTTTTTAAATTAATATTTAGTGAAATAAGCGAAGATGAAAAAGGTTATTTAGAATCAAGAATTATAAAAACTTACGAAGAAAAAAATATAACTTTTGATGATAAATCTTTATATAGAAAAGATAATTTTAAAACTACAAATGATATGCCAATTTTTGAAGATTTATATAATAATCTAGATTATAAATATCAGGTAAAATTACTTCCATTTGTAAAAGGTTCACTTAAATTTTTTAATAATTATACAAATATAAAATTGGATAATAACCTAATAGTAGGCGATGTATATGAGTTAGGTGAAGAAAATTTAAAATATGGAATGTTTATTTTTACTGATTTGTTTTGGGACAAAATTAAAAGTAATCGTAATGAAAATAAAATTATTTATATGGATGAAGTTTGGAAATTAATTGGCATAACATCAAATAAGGAAGTTGCTAGTTTTATATATAAGATTTTTAAAACTATAAGAAAATATGGTGGAAGTGCAGTAGCAATTACACAAGACATTTCAGATATGTTTAGTTTACAAGATGGAGCATTCGGAAAGAGTCTTCTAAATAATTCAGAATTTAAAGCATTTTTTAATATGGAAGAAGAAAATATAAAAATACTAAGTGAAAACATTAATTTAAATGACAAGGAAAAAATAAAAATTAAAGCATTAAATAAAGGTGAATCATTATTATTTATTGGACCAAATCATGTAATTTCAAAAATTGATTCATCAGAATATGAAAAAAATATTATTAATAAAAACTAACTTAAGGAGGACAAAATGAGTATGGATATAGCAACAAATGATTATTTAAGTAGTGTAAATAATTCTAATAATATAATAAATTCAATTAATAATTTAACTAATAGTTTAACTAATGGTTTAAGTAGTAATTTAAATAATAGTCTAACCAACAGTTTAACGAACAATATAACTAATAGTACAGATTTAGCAAATAAACAAAATAGTTTTCTTCAATCAAATTTATGGAAAGTTGTAAATACAGGTATTGATAGTGGAATAAGAGCATTACTTCCAGATTTTTTAGAAGATTCTGTAATAGGAATTAAAGATGCATTAGTAAATAATGGACTACAAGGTGGAATTCAAAAAGCAATTGATATAGCAAAAAACATGACAGCAACATCTGGAATAATGGAGAGTGCATATCAAAGTATTACACAAATATATAACTCTTTAAAAAACGGAAATTTAATAGGAGAACTTGGTGAAGCAATAAGTAATTCAATTAATAGTGCAAGTAAGAATAATGAAATAAATGCAGATGTTTCAACCACATTAACAAATGGTGCACAAACTATAATGGATAACATAGAAGCTAATATAAAAGAAGATTTTAACGATCAACTTAATTCATTAGAAAAGTTAAATAAATATAATAATAATTGGAAAGAATATTTTGAACAAAAAGATTTTACCGGAATGGAAAAAGAATATAAAAAGATGCAAACTGTTTTAAAGAAAATAATGCCAACAGAAAATACATTAAAACAGGCAAGAATCATAGAAAATTTGCACAATTTAATTAAAAATAACAATAAAAATTTTAATATTTCAGAGGAAGAAATTCAGCTTGCACAAAAGTTAGCATAGACTAAAAAATTATGTAAATTTAAGCATAAAATTTTGATGCAAAAAATGCCTGAAAATAGCGAAAAAACAAGTAAAAAAAGCATATTTTTTCTTGCATTTTAAAGTGCATTTTAGTATAATAAATGCGTGTAAAATACAAGAAAAGAGGTATTTATGAGCGACGAGAAAAAAGAAGAAGTATGGTCTGATGGAAAGATCATTAACAGAGAAATTGTTAATGAAATGAAAACAGCATATATCGACTATGCAATGAGTGTTATAGTACAACGTGCTTTACCAGATGTAAGAGATGGTTTAAAACCAGTTCATAGACGTATTCTATATACAATGTATGAAGATGGTTTAACAACAGAGAAACCTTATAGAAAATCTGCTACTACAGTAGGTGACGTTTTAGGTAGATATCATCCACATGGTGATGCATCAGTTTATGATGCAATGGTTAGATTAGCACAAGATTTTACAATGAGATATCCATTAATTGATGGACACGGAAACTTTGGTTCTATCGATGGTGATGGAGCTGCTGCTTACCGTTACACTGAAGCTAGAATGTCTAAAATTGCAGAACAAATGCTTCAAGATATAGAGAAAAACACTGTTGATTTTATGCCTAACTTTGATGGTATAAGACAAGAACCAACAGTTTTACCAAATAGATTCCCTGCATTATTAGTAAATGGATCTTCAGGAATTGCAGTAGGTATGGCTACTAATGTTCCACCACACAACTTAAAAGAAATTTTAAATGCAGTTGTTAAGATGGTTGAATGTAGAGAAGAAGATACTGAAATAGCAGATGAAGATTTATTAAAAATAGTTAAAGGACCTGATTTCCCAACAGGAGCTACAATTCTAGGAAAAGAAGGAATTAGAGAAGCATACTTAACAGGTAAGGGTAAAATTGTTCAAAGAGCAGAAGCTGAAATTGAAGAGATGGCAGGCAATAGACAAAAAATAGTTATTACATCTTTACCATACCAAGTTAATAAAGCTAAGTTAATAGTTGATATTAATAATTTAGCTAAAGACAAGAAAGTTGAAGGAATCTCTGAAGTAAGAGATGAATCAGATAGAGAAGAAAAAGTTAGAGTTGTTGTAGAGCTAAAGAGAGATGCAAATGCACAAGTTGTTTTAAATAGACTTTACAAAAATACTCAAATGCAAAACTCATTTGGTGTTATCATACTTGCTTTAGTTGATAATGTTCCTAAGATTTTAACTTTAAAACAATGTTTAGATTATTACATTGATCATAGAAGAGAAGTTATTAAGAGAAGAACAAAATTTGACTTAGACAAAGCTTTAGCTAGAGCTCATATTTTAGAAGGTTTAAGAATTGCTATTGATAATATTGATGAAGTAATCAAAATTATTAGAGCATCATATGACGATCCAAAAGAAAGATTAATGGAAAGATTCGGACTTGATGATGTTCAAGCACAAGCAATCTTAGATATGCAATTACGTAGATTATCTGGATTACAACGTGAGAAAATTGAAGAAGAATATAAACAATTAATGGAATTAATCGAACACTTAAGAGCAATCTTAGCTGATGAAAAACTTGTTTATAATATAATCAAAGAAGAATCATTAGAAACAATTGAAAAATTCGGAGATGATAGATTAACTAAAATCGTAAGAGCACAAGGCGAATTCGATGAAGAAGATTTAATCAAGGAAGAAGAAACAATAATTTCTTTAACACACTTTGGATATATTAAGAGAGTTCCTCTTGATACATATAGAAGCCAAAAACGTGGAGGAAAAGGAATTGCAGGATTAACAACTCGTGAAGAAGACTTTGTAAAACAAATTTTCAAAGCTTCAACACATGATACAATTTTATTCTTTAGTAATAAAGGTAAAATGTACAGATTAAGAGGTTTTGATATTCCTGAAGGTGGAAGAACAGCTAAAGGAACTGCTATTGTTAATTTATTAGCATTAGAACCAGGTGAAAAAATAACAGCAGTTATTCCATTGAAATCATTTGAAGATAGTGAATTTTTATTAATGGCAACACGTTCTGGTTTAATTAAGAAAACACCATTAAAAGAATATGACTCTGGTAAGAAAACAGGATTAATTGCAATCAATTTAAAAGAAGAAAATGATGAATTAATTGATGTTAGATTAACAGATGGAAACAACGATGTAGTACTTGTTACAAGAAAAGGTATTTGTATAACATTCAGTGAAAAAGATGTTCGTCCAGTTGGAAGAACAGCACAAGGTGTTATTGGAATTAGACTTGATTCAGACGACTATGTTATTGGTATGGAAAAGATTTACGATAGAAAGAATGGAACATTATTATCAATAACAGAAAACGGATTTGGAAAGAGAACAGAACTTGAAGAATACAGAGTACAAACTAGAGGTGGAAAGGGTGTAATTACATACAAGATTACTCCTAAAACTGGTGAAATAGTTGGAATTAGAATTTGTGATGACAGATATGATGTAATGATGATTACAGATACTGGTACAGTAATTAGAATTCCAGCAAAAGATGTTTCTATCTTAGGAAGAAATACTCAAGGTGTAACATTAATGAGAACAAATGATGGAGGAAAGATTGTAAGTATTGAAACAATTTCTCCAGATGAAGAAGAAAATGTTGCTAATGATGAATCTGAAAATTAATTAACAGAAGCAACTAACAAAAAATTAATAAATAAAAAATAAGAGAAGATAAATCTTCTCTTATTTTTTTACTCTTTTTTATTTGTGAATATTTTTAGGTTTAATCCATTAAATATTACCTCTTTTTTATTTTTTTAATTTCTTTTGAATTCTTATATCATCACCATAGAACAAACAACAATCATAATTACTAATTAATCTAGATGTTATTCTTTCTTCATATATAGCATTTAGATCATCTAATGAAAGGTTTGTTGAAATAATGGTTTTAGTTATCTTATTGTTTTGATTTAAAATTCTAGAATTAATAATATTAAAAATTTCAGTGTTCTTTAAAGAATTAACTGCTTCTGTTCCTAAATCATCTATAATTAATAAATCAGCATTAAGAATAGCATCAAAAACATTTTTATTTGATTTGCCAAATTTATAGTCAAGAATTTGATCTAACATAAGTGGTGCTGTTTGATATAAAACAACCTTACCTTCTTTAATCATTTCATTAGCAATGCATGAAGAAAGAAATGTTTTTCCTAATCCAGTACTACCACAAAATAAAAGATTATTTGTTTTTACATCATCAAAATTATCTATAAAGTTATGACAAGTTTTAACTATTTTTTCAATGTTTTTTCTAGGTGCAACCTTAGTTCCATATCTTTCTTTATCAGCTTCATTTGAATAATAATCCAGAATAAATTTATCAAAATTCTGATTTTCTAAATCATAAATATTTGAATTATTATAAGCTATATTATATAAGTGTTGCTTAATACATGAGCATAATTCTTGTTTACCATCTAAATTAATATATCCTGTATCACTACATTTTTTGCACTCATATTCAGGATCTAAATAATGAATGTCATAACCATTATCTTTAAGAATTTGGTTCTTTTTTGATGTGTTATCTTTTAAATTTTTTGATAATGTTTTATCTGTATTTCCAGAGTTAAGAGATTTAATAATAGAATCTAAAGCATAAATATTAGAATCCTCTTCTAGCTTAGCTAATTCAGGAATTTTTTTATATAACTCTTGCTTCTTTTTTAAAGCCTTTGCTTCAGCTAAATTTCTTTTTTGCTCATATTCTTTTAAAAGAGTTTTTAAGTTAGCATCCATATTATCACCTCTTTGTATCAGTTTTGAAACTATTCTTCTTCATCAGCATTTACATAGAAATCACTTAAATTTGAATAGTTATGTTTTATAAATTTAGAATCTTTATTTTGCTTTGTATCTTTTTGAACAGGTATTGATTTCTTATCATCTAAATATTTTTTAATTTGATCAGCTGTTTTGAAATTTCTCTCATGCCAATCAGAAATTAATTTATCAAGATATTCAAATGAAGGATTTGATTTTGAAGTTGTTTTTCTTAAAGCTAAATCAATTATATCTGAATTATATCCATACGTTACAGTCCATTTTTCAACATAAGATTCTTCAAACATAGATAAATTACGAGTTAATCTTAACTTCTTTTTAATATCTTTAATTTGAATATTTAACTTTTCTTGTTTTTGGAAGTAAGCATCTAAATCAGAAAAACTTTGAATTTTGCTTTTGTTCCAAGCACTCGCAACCGTAGCAACATAGTTTCTATTTAATGCAGAACGATTGAAACAATATCTAAATAATGCAATCATTACTTCTTCATCAAAGTTATATTTTTTAAACCAAAGATCAATATCACCATACCAACTTGGAGACATAACTCCTTGAAAGAACTCATTATTGATAGCTGTAATTGCTTTTGATCTAATCTTATTATCAGAAATAGCTTTCATATTTTCTGGAGACAATGAAACTTTTGGTTTGTACAATTTTTGAATTTCTACTTCTAATATATTAGTTAAAACAAAACCTTGACCTTTTCTATTTAAAAGACCTTGTTCTTCCCAATACTTTAAAGCATCTTGAATTGTTTTTAAAGGCAATTCTAGTTTTTTTGCCAAATCATTAATCTTCAAGTCATTGTTATACTTTGAAATGAAATATAAGTACATATAAACTTTAACAAAATCACCATTAGCTTGAGAAAGATATTCAGTAAAGAATAAATCAGAAACAGAAGTTGATGATGAAATTAAAGAAGATTCGCCTTGTTCGATTTTCATTGTTTGACCTCCAAGTGTTTTCTAAAAACTATTCAAATAGATTTTTACTATTAAAAACAGATTTTTAGTGTTTGTATTATATCATCTACAAGGTCAATTTACAACAAAAAAGTAAAGTTGACAAGTTTACATAAGTAAACTATTTTTCAAATTATTTATGTGTGAAACACTATACATATAGATAAATTTTAGGTTTAATTAAGAATTTTAGAACATAATAAATCTGATAAACAAGACTTTCTTTTTGACTTTCAACTAAAGTTATTAACAAAAGTGGTAAATACAAAATAATAACAACAGCAGTTTTCCCCAATATATCAGTAAAAAGTGGAGAAAGACCTGTCCAAAGTAAAAATAAAACTATTAAATTAAAAATTGCAGTTGGATAATCTATTACACCTAAGATTTTAAGATGATAATTATAATTTTTAGGAATGATAAATTTCATGATAATCCTTTCTTATTTTGTTACTAATTTGTTTATCATAGGAATATTTCCTGAGATTTCAGAACTGATACCTCCAAAGATTTCTCGAACGTAACTATTAATTTTTGACAATACATATATTCCACCTACAAATAAAACTTTATTAGAAGGATCAATATTAAAAATAACTATAATTACTAATGGTACAAAAATTTGAACAATAAGTAATGAAAAAAACGATTTACTCCAAGCTTGAAAAATCCATGAGGTAGAGTAAGTCATCAAACTTAAAACAGCAAAAGGAGTAAATAAAATAAGTACCTGTAACAAAATAAAACGCAGTGAATAATTTAAGGATAAACCTATCAAACCCACTGAAATAAAGCTTTTTAAGATACCATCAAAAGAAAGAAAATTTATGCTTGAAACATCATTTCCAATAAATTTATTTGTGTTAATTAAAAGTTGAGAAAACGTTATATCTAATCCAGTTGATTTTTTTCCAAGTTCTTGAATAGCAGAAGAAATAAAATAATTGATATTAATTATTTGTTCTAATATAAGGTAACAACCATTAACAGCAAAAGCAAAAATCAATAATTTAAAGAAAAATTGATGAGGTTGTTCTATATTTACATCAACAAAATTAGAATAAAAATATCTAACTATATAGTATATAAGAATGCCTACAAGCATTGCATTTGCTAAATAAACAAGGCCTGTTAAAGTATTAGCACCAAGTAAATTTTTAAAGATTGAACTATTAAGAATATCTGTTTTTATAAAAACTAAATTATCTAAATTATTATAAAGATTGTTGTCAATCGAAGAAAACATATTGCTAAAAATTTGGTTAATTGTTTGAATTATTATTTCAGATAATTGAGCTTGATTAAGACCTTGAGTCAAAATAGATAACGATGAATCCAATAAATCCTCCTATACAAGTAGTGATTCAACAGCAGATAATATTAGATCTAAAAGTATTATTAATCCATAGGAAATAAAAGTACTTCTAATAATTTTTTTGGAAGTTCTCATCTTTTCTTCATCTCCAAAACTAAATTTTTTCATAAATAATCCTATAGTAATAGATAACGCAGCAGCCGGTGTTGAAATAGAGAAAAGCCAGAGTTTTACTGTTTTAAAAGCAGAACCTACTTTAACAACAACATCTGTATTAGCAGCATAAGATATTTTTGAACATAAGAAAAACAATAATAAAGTCAGTATAAATATTTTGATAAAAAGTATAAATTTATGTTTTTTCATTTTTAAAATCCTCCTTGAAATATGGAATCATGTGTAATTGTTGAGGTTTTAATATTTCATCACCAGTAGAAAGAAAACCAAGACATTGAAAGGCTTTTAAAGACTGAGTAAAAAAGTTAGAATCAAACACATAATCATTTTGATAGAAAGTATTAACACTTTCAGAAATGTTTCCTTGAGAAGAAATAAAGTTTTTATGAATTACATCATATTTGCTTTCACGCGAACTCTCTGAATAAGTTTTTGAAACTTTCTTTTTTTCTTCTTTGCCTATTTGTTTCTGCAAATCTTCAATTGTAAAAACATCATCAGTTCTAAAACACAACTTATTAACTAAGTTTTGAATAATTACTTTGGTAGATGATTGATCTTTTATAGTGTTTAAAATTGAGGTATAGCTTTGTGTAGAAACAATATTAATACATTTAGACTCTCTTGATTGTGAGTAAAAATCAGCATCGGAAGAGGTAACATATTCTTGATATTCATCTGAAATAAACACACTTGGACGAATAAAATTATTTGTTTTTTTACTTAATTGTTTAAGTACATCAGTTTGAAAATCTAGTTTTAAATAAGCAGCTATGATTTTTGCTAAGTTTTTATATTCAGCAACATTCATATTTAAAACAACAATTTTTCCTTTATCTAAAACATCATCAAAACCATAAAAATTTTCTTCTTCCTTTGATGGACAGAACGTTTGCTTAACAGTGTAATTAGAAACAAAACAATTTGTAATTCTCGTAATTTCAGACTTCAGCAAATTATAAGTTCTATCATCAAGCGAAAAATAATCAGAATCTAGAAATTCAAAACTATGATATATTGAATAACATTGACTAGAATCATAAATGCCATTGTTAAAGTGAGTTCTAATTAATTCTTTTAAAATTGCATAATAATCTTTATCACAAACAAGCTTATTTATTTCGTAAAAAGTAAAGTAACCATCATAGGCAGATCTTAATAAAACAATACAACTTTCTAAAACTTGCTCAACTTTATCAAGCCAATAAGATTCAGTGTTATTTGGAGAAAATAAAAGCATTATTGTTTTTAATCTATTTGCTAAAACTGAGGCTTTTAAGTCGGGCTTATCTAAAGGATTGTATTTAAATTTTCCACCATATTCAATTACAATAACATCATCCAATCGATTAAATGTTTCTGCGAAACTTAGAACTTTAGAATAATAATTACCTTTTACATCAAGAATTAAAAAACTAAGTTTTTCCTTAGAAACATCACTTTTATATTGCATTAATTGTTTTGTAAAAGGATACATTGCAGAAGATGTTTTTCCAGAGCCAATGGAACCAATTACTAAAATATTTTGATACATGCTTTTTTCAGGAATATAAATATTATTATTGTTTAAATCTTTGCCTATAAGTAATCCAAATTCAGGGGCTGTTGAAATACAAGTGTTGTTTTGCGTTTTAAAAATTTTCTTAATAATGAAGTGTGAGATAAAAAAGTTGGATAGAAAAAGGCTAGAAACAAACAATATTTTTATTATATTCCATAGTTGATTGTTTGCAACACAGAATTTAATAAACTTAATGTCTGGCAATTGAAAAGAATTGTTTATCAATATATCTTTGAAAAACAACAATAAGAAAAACGAAACAATTAGTGAACAAAATATAGAGAAAATAAATATAAAAAATTTCAATTATGAACCTTCTTTGTTGAGATTTAAATTTAATAAAAATTATGAATCTTCTTTGCTGAGTTTTAGTTTTAATTTTGAACCTTGAAGATTGTGACATAGTTTAGTTTGAATTAAATAATAAAGAGAAAATAAACAAATAAGTAGATTTAAGATTAAAACTATAAAAAATAAAATGATAAAAATAAGAAATCACCTCTTCCAATAATGCGCATTATAGTTAGAGTTTTGGGTTTTGTCTAGACTTTTAATATAAAATGTGTTACTATTTGTAAGTCAACAAAATACAATGTTCGACAGGATATTAAATAATAAATTATAATAATAAATATAAATTGTTTTTTAAACAAATTAGACAAGGAGAAAAGAATGGAAGAATTTAAAATAACTAAAGATACACAAATACATGAAATTCTAGAACATGCTCCAGAAAAAGCACAAATATTATTAGATGTAGGAATGCATTGTTTAGAATGTCCTGTTTCTGCATACGAAACATTAGAAGAAGCTTGCATGGTTCATTACGTTGATGTAGATGAAGTCGTAGAAGCTTTAAACAAAAAATAAGCAATATAAAAAGTAAATAAAAACAATGAACAGTAATAATAAAAGATAAAAGCAAAAAAATAAAAGTCAGGAATTATTGAAATGCCCATATTTGTGGTTACCTCAATAATTCCCTGACTTTTTTATTTATCCCATCCACCTGAAACATTAATTATTTGACCTGTTATATAATCACATTTTTCCAACATCTCAACAACGTTTGCAACATCTACAGGAGTTCCAATTCTTCCAAGAGGAATCTCTTCTTCAATAAATGCTTGTTTTTCCTCATCATCTAATCTAGCGTTCATGTCTGTATCAATTAATCCAGGAGCAATGCTATTAACTCTAATATTTGATAAACCGAATTCTTTGGCAAGAGATTTAGTTAATCCATCAATACCTGCTTTGCTAACTGAATAGATAGATTCACAAGATGCACCTGATTGTCCAAAAATAGAAGAAACATTAATTATATTTCCGAATTTTTGATTAATCATATATTTAGAAACATCTCTACAAGCCCATATATAAGAATATAAATTCGTTTTTAGCAATGAATCAATTTCTTCATTTGAGTAATCTTGAATAGGTGAGAACATATCTACACCTGCATTATTTACTAACAAATCAATTCTTCCAAATTTCTCAAAAGTCCAATCGATTAAAGCTTTAACTTGATCAGCTTGAGAAACATCTATTTTATAAATAAAAATATTATTATGCGATTCAGCTATAGCTTTAGCGCTTTCTTCTGAATTGTTATAGCATAAAACAACATTATAGTTTAAGCTAGAAAGCTTTCTACAAATTTCAGCACCAATTCCTCTTGAACCACCAGTAACAATAGATACTTTTTGTTCCATACAATCTCCTTAATTTTATAAAATTAAACACAATAGAATTATAACACATTAGTAGAACTAAAAAAAGACAAAAGAAAAAAGCCTAAAAGCAATAGCAAATCTAAAGCTTAGAGACCTTTAAAAATGGAGCCACTTGTCCGACTTGAACGGACGACCTACTGATTACAGGTCAGTTGCTCTACCAACTGAGCTAAAGTGGCAAATATGGTGACCCCGACGGGAGTCGAACCCATCACTCCGCCGTGAAAGGGCGATGTCTTAACCGATTGACCACGGGGCCAAAAAATGGTGAGCCATCGGGGAATCGAACCCCGGACAACTTGATTAAAAGTCAAGTGCTCTACCAACTGAGCTAATGACTCATGTTGTACCCACCTTATGTTTCGCGTTGCGAACGATTAATATTGTACTATATTATAGCATTATTGTCAACTATTTTAAACAAAAATATTAATAAATAATTAATATTTTTTAATGTGATAAAGTGTTGTAATTTAGAGACATGTAAGAAAATGTGCTCTCTTCAGATAGACTTAGACTAATTTATGATATAATAAATATATAGGAGATGATTAATGTGGTTGGAAATTATATTATAGTGCATGGTAGTTTTGGTTCTTGTGATGGAAACTGGTTTCCATGGTTAAAACAAAAATTAGAAAGTAAAAAATTGATTGTTGATGTACCACAAATGCCAGTTGGAGTTGGCAATCAAAATTATGAAAATTGGGAAAAAGAATTTAATAAATTAACAATAAATGAAAATACAACAATAATTGCACATTCTATTGCACCTATATTTGTATGTAAATATTTAATAAAAAACAAATTGAAAGTGAAAAAATTAATTTTTGTCTGTGGATTTAATAACTATTTAGGAATAGATAAAGATTTTGATTCAGTAAATAAACCTATGTTTATAGATAATTATTATGATGTGAAGAACTATTGTAATAATATAATTTGCTATTATTCAGATAATGATCCATATGTAAAGTTTGAAGTAGAAAAAGAATTTGCTGATTCTATAGCTAAAAAGCAATACATTGTTAATGACGGTGGTCACATAAATGCTGAAAGTGGTTATACGAGTTTTGAACAAATTCTAGAAGAAATTTAGGTAAGAATTAGGTAAGAAAAAAAGAAAATTAGATACATTTAAATACAGTTATATACTGTTAAATACCGAATTATAAAGCAATACACAGGGAAATACAGGCATATAAAGCGATAAATGTGAATCCCCTGAAGAGAGCATACAAGTTAAAATATAAATATAAATAAAAACAAAAGCCATGTTTTGACAACATGGCTTTTAAAAACTTAATATAAAATCTATTAACTTGTCAATTTACTAATTAATTCATATCATCTTGAGCTGCATATTTTCCAAAACCAAGGATTCTTGGAATATACTTAATTGTTTTATAAAAAGCTAATTTAACTTTCTTAATAAAAATATAAGAAGGGCTTAATTTATAAGAAACAACTACTTGTTGTTCTGGAATAACAGCTAAAGCTTTTTCACAAGGTTTAACTTCAAAGTTAAAGTTTTGTCCAAATTTATTATCCCAATCACCATTACCACTCATAAAACATAAGTGTAATTCATCGGTTCCAACAATTTGAAACTTAGCTTGAAAACCAAGTTCTGTTTTTTCCATTTCAATTTCAGTAAGATCATGCCATTCGTTACCAAAGCCATAATGCAATGTAACTTTTTCATCACCTCTCTGAAAGAAATAACCCATATATGAAATTTTAACAGTATCATTTTCAACTAACTTATCTGTGTTGAAAAAAATATTTGGTTCTAATTCCATTCTGCCATCTCTCCTACAATAATTATAAACAAATTATAAGTTAACTGGTAATTTATAGCAAGTAAAAGAAGTTAAATGACATTGAAATGTAAAAGTCATGTAACACTTATGAAATTTAACTAGAAAACAATAAATTTATTTTCTTTAGGATTATTTATACCAAGAATTTTGCCAACAATAAAATAATTATCATCATTATCTAAAACAATATCTTCAATAGATTCATTATCAGCTCTTAAAACAATATCATGTTTACGAACGATAAATTTTCTAACAATTAGTGAATTATTATAGTTAAATAATCCAATATCTTTATTTGATAAAGGAGCGTTTTCTTCAATGTACATTATTGTTCCAGTAGGAATCTTGCTCTCCATGTTTTTATCAAAAGATTTAATAGCAAAAGATGCATTGTAAAAAGCTTTAGGGCATTTAGAAAAACCTTTAATTGAAGAGAAAACAGGAATAGAATTGTAATTTATATGGGATGGCGCATCATAGTGTTTTTGCTCTTCATCTAATTCAAATTCGAATGCACGCATAATTGGTTGATAAGGAATTTTTAAAGCATTGCAAATTGAAATTAGAGCTTTTAAACTAGGATTTCTTTCACCTTTTTCAATATGAGTCAAATGGCCAACGTTAATCCCAGTAAGGTCAGAAAGTGTTGTTTTAGACATCTTTTTATCTTTTCTAATTTGTTCTAATAAAGCACCAATCATACTATCTCCTTAAAATTAAATAAAATTTAAACTTAAATAAAATTATAATATTGGTTACTTAAAAAGTCTAGTAAAAAGTTTTTATATATGTTAATATTTTAGTGATTTAAGCAGTGGAGACAAATTGTTTTTATAGAAAGGAAAAAATAATGGAAGACGATAAAAACAAAAAAAGAGAAGATTATTTAAAATGGGATGAATACTTTATGGCAATAGCAAAGTTATCATCAATGAGAAGTAAAGATCCATCAACACAAGTTGGAGCATGCATAGTTGCAAAAGATAACAGAATATTATCAATAGGATATAACGGCGCACCAAATGGATATGATGATAATGAATTTCCATGGGGAAGAGATGGCGAAGAATTAGAAACAAAATATCCATACGTTTGTCATGCCGAACTTAATGCGATTTTAAACTATAGAGGAAACAAAAGAGAATTAGAAAGTAGTACTTTATATGTAACATTATTTCCATGTAATGAATGCGCTAAAATAGTAATTCAATCAGGTATAAAGAACATTGTTTACTTATCTGCGAAATATGCAGACTCAGCAAATAATATAGCTGCAAGAAAATTATTTGATGCATGTGGCGTAAAATATGAGCAATTGAACACCGAAGGAATGAGAGACATTGAAATTAATTTAAAATAAATTTATTGACACTTTGAAAAAAGCGTTGTATAATAGCAAAGTGCAAAGGAAAAAGATTTATACTTTGCTATTATACTTTATGGGTGACTAGCTCAGTTGGTAGAGCAGCTGACTCTTAATCAGAAGGTCCGGGGTTCGATCCCCCGGTCGCCCACCATAAAAGAGAGTAGAATTTCTACTCTCTCTTTTTTTGTTTTATAAGAAACAAAAAATCTTCTTTATAAGAAATAAAATTATTTTTTTATAAGTAATAAAAAAAGACTCCACAATGTGAAGTCTTGAATATTAAAATCAATTATTTATGATTTACAACATCCTTTAAAGCTTTTCCAGCTTTGAATACTGGAACTTTCTTTGCAGGGATTTTCATTTCAGCACCAGTTTGAGGATTTCTTCCTTTTCTAGCACTTCTCTTTTTAACATCGAATGATCCAAATCCAACTAATTGAACTTTATCACCTTTCTTTAATGCTACGCTGATTGAATCAACCATAGCGTCTAATGCTGCTTCAGCAGCTTTCTTGCTAGAGCCAGTTTTCTTAGCCATAGCTTCTACTAATTCAGATTTATTCATAACAAACCTCCTAATTAAAATCTAAATTTTTGCTATCTTTTGTATACGCTTAATTTAGCAAAATTTAAGGCTGTTGTCAAGCGAAAGTTACCATTTTTAAGGTCTACAGCGATTTTTTACAATTATGTAACCTAAAAACGTTGAAAAATAAGGCTTTTTCAATGAAAAAACACGAAACCTTGAAAGTATTGCAAAATAAAGCATTGGAGATACAGTAAAAAAGTAAAATACAAAAACAAGTAAAAAATCAATGGAAAAATTTGAGAAAAAAATACCAAAAATCAAATCAAATTTTACAATTATATTTCATTTAATAATCTACAGTTTACTATACAATAATATTATTGATAGAATTAGTATGATTAAAACGGAGGATAAAAAACATGAAAACAAAAGTAAAAATATTAGCAACAATATTTGTAATATTGTTAGCTACCTTACTAATGTCTACAAGTTCATTAGGAGCGGTTAGTATTATTTTACCTATGCAACTCATAAATGGAAGAGGAACAATAGTAGTAAGTGGTAACACAGAGAATGATAAAATATATTATCAATCTATAGTAATGACAGATGAACAATATCAAAAATTAAATTCATATATAGAAAGAATTCAAACAGAACAGAACGATTTTACAGCTAAATTTGATGCAAAAAACAGAATATATACAGAATTAGCAAAAAAAGTAAATAATCAAACTGCAACGCAAGAAGAAATAAATCTAGCAAGAGAATTATATACAGAATTACTTGAAATGAAAGAAGAACAGGAAGAAGAACAAAAAAAATTAATAAGCAACCTAGAGGCATTCTATCCTAGATATAATAATGATAATTGGATTGAAGCTGTAGATGGTAAAGTAGAAATAACAAACAAAACAGCTGAAGACAAATATTATGTTTTATGGGCAAAAGTTGGAGACACTGTAGATAAGCTAGTTTATAAAGTTAGCGCAATGGCAGATCCAGAAATTCCAAAGAAAGACATAAAAGTTGAAGTTGGAAAAACATTAGAATTAACAGGAATTGAAGGAACAGATTTATCAACAATTACTTGGACAAGTGATGATCCAACAATAGCAACAATTACAAATAATAAAGTAAATGGATTAAAAATTGGAGCTACAATAATTAGAGGAAAGAAAGATGGAAAAGAAGTAATAGATATTTATGTTACAGTTAAATCAGAAAATTCAACAAAACCAACAACAGATATTCCTGATGATGCAAAAACATATAATGGACATACATATTATTATTTCTCAGGAAATAAATCTTGGGATGATGCAAAAGCATACTGTGAAAAAATTGGTGGACACTTAGTTACAATTACAACAAAAGATGAATCAGATTTTATAAAAACATTAAACAGCACACATAAAGCATGGATTGGTGGATATAGAACAAGTGGAACATCAACAGATTGGAAATGGGTAACAAACGAAGCTTGGAATTATACAGATTGGAATACAAATGAACCAAGTAGTAAATCAAATGAAAACAGAGCAGTAGTACTTCCTACAAAATGGGGAGCTTTAAATAATAATAGTACAGAAGTAGCTGGCTTTATTTGCGAATGGGATGAAGCAAAATCAGATGATGGAGGAAAGAGTGGATCAAATCAAACAGATCCAAAAAATCAAGATCCAGAAAATCAAAAACCAAATGAAGAAGTAATCTATTCACAAAAAGGAACTAGCCAAACAACTCCAAAATCAACAAGTGGTGATCAATCAATAGCAAATAAAAAGATTCCACAAACAGGTGAGAGCATGGTAGCAATCATTGCTTTAGTTGCAGTTGCAGGAGTATCAGTTATTATATTTGTAAACTACAGAAAAAATAATAAATAGACAAAAGATTTACAAAAAACAAAAGAACAAATAACTATAAGAACTAAAGATTTTAAAAAGATAAAACAAAAGAATAAATAACCATAATCACTAAAGATTTAAAAAACTAAAGACGATAAAAATAGAAATACAAAAGATTATGAAAAATTGAGTAAGTTGCAAAACTTACTCAATTTTTTATTACTTATAAAATTCCGGCTAAGAGAGGGATATTTGTTGCGTTTATAATCTTTTGTGTTATACTTGGCATAGCATTATGTGTTATAGTTTCTAACTTGTGAAAGAGTTGATATTATTGAATTAATTAAAGAAAGATGTTATAATGACAAGGCATGTATTTTTAATAAATTGCTAGAAAAATACAAATAGCACGAATTAATAGGAGAAGAAAAATGCTACAAGTAACAGGAGTTTCCGTTAGATTTGGAAAAAGAAGTTTATTTGAAAACGTTAATTTAAAATTCAGCAAAGGTTGTTGCTATGGAATCATAGGAGCAAACGGCGCTGGAAAATCAACATTTTTAAAGGTTTTATCAGGAGAACTAGAACCAAGCAAAGGCGAAGTTACAAAAGATAAAACAGAAAGAATATCTGTTTTACAACAAAACCACTTTGCTTTCGAAGAGTTTTCAGTAATAGATACTGTTGTTATGGGCAACAAAGAATTATATGACATCAGAGTAGAAAAAGATGCTATCTATGCAAAGCCAGATTTTAGCGAAGCTGATGGAATGAAAGCTGCCAGACTTGAAGAAAGATTTGCTGAATTAGACGGATGGAATGCAGAATCAGATGCAGAAGTTTTATTAAATGATCTAGGAATTGAATCAGATAAACATTATTTATTAATGAAAGATTTAGAAGCAAAAGATAAAGTTAAGGTTTTATTAGCTCAAGCTTTATTTGGAAATCCAGACATCTTATTACTAGATGAGCCTACAAACGACTTAGATTTAAAATCAATTTCATGGCTTGAAGAATTCTTAATCAATTATGAAAACACAGTTATTGTAGTATCACACGATAGATATTTCTTAAACAAAGTATGTACTCATATTTGTGATGTTGATTATGGTGAAATAAAACTTTATCCTGGAAACTACGATTTCTGGTATGAATCTTCACAATTACTTCAAAAACAAATGAGAGATCAAAACAAGAAGAAAGAAGAAAAAATTAAAGAACTTGAAGAATTCATTAGAAGATTCTCTGCTAATGCATCAAAATCTAAACAAGCTACTTCAAGAAAAAAATCTTTAGAGAAAATTCAACTTGATGATATTAAACCATCAAACAGAAAGTACCCATACATAAACTTTACTCCAGATAGACAACCAGGAAATGAAATTCTAGAAGTAAACAATTTAAGCAAAACAGTAAATGGAGAAAAAGTTTTAGACAATATTTCATTTAAGGTAAAGGCAGACGACAAGATAGCTGTTTTAGCAGAAAATGAAAATGCAATGACAGTATTATTCCAAATATTAATAGGCGAAGCAGAGGCAGATTCAGGAGAAGTAAAATGGGGAACAACAATTACAAATTCATATTTCCCAAAAGACAACAACTACCTATTTAAAGGAACAGAAAGTATAACAGATTGGTTAAGACAATATTCAAAAGATCCAGATGAAACATATGTTAGAAGTTTCTTAGGAAGAATGTTATTCTCAGGAGAAGAAGCATTAAAAGCAGTCAATGTTTTATCAGGAGGAGAAAAAGTTAGATGTGTTCTTTCAAAAATAATGTTATCAGGAGCAAACTTCTTAGTATTTGATGAACCAACAAACCATTTAGATATGGAATCAATTACAGCATTAAACGAAGGAATGACAAGATTTACAGGAAACATGATATTCACATCACATGATCATCAATTAACACAGACAGTTGCAAACAGAATTCTTGAAATCAAGAAAGACGGAACATTAATAGATAAAGAAACAACATATAATGAATATTTAGGATTAGAATAAAAAAAGAAGAGCAGAATTAAGTTGAAGTTATCAACTAAGTTTCTGCTCTTTTATTTTGACTTTAAGATTAAAAGTCGATTTAAATAAATTTTGATTTTTAATATTAGTTTTCCACTGAAGTCTCATCAGAAGGTGGAAATTCAGACTGAATTTTTTCAATCTCTTCATAATTATTATCTAAAATATCTAACCATGCAGTAGCAATTATAGGATCAAATTGTGAACCTGAACATTTTTCAATTTCAGCCTTAACTATATCTAATGGTAAAACATTTCGATAACTTCTCTTTGATGTCATTGCATCAAAAGTATCAACTACAGTACAAATTCTAGCAATATACGGAATTTCTACACCTTTGATTTTATCAGGATATCCATTTCCATCAAATCTCTCATGATGATATAAAACTATAGGAATAATAGAGTTAAACATTTCAGCATCACCAAAAATTTTTGCACCAATTGTAGAATGTTTTTTTATCAATTCATACTCTTTATCATCAAGCTTGCCATTCTTTAAAAGAACAGAATCGGGAACACCAATTTTTCCAATATCATGGAACAATCCACCAATCTTTAATGTTTTAAGAGTAGCTTCATCACAACCTAATTTCTTTCCTAGTAAAACACAATATGCAGAAACTCTATCTGAGTGACCTCTAGTATAAGGATCTTTTGCATCAACAGTTTGTTTCAAAATATTGATTGTATCTAAGTAAGCTTTTTCTAAAAGAGTTTGGCTCTTTTTCTTTTCTTCATCAAGTGCTTTTTGCGCTTGACTAGAGAAAGAAGGAGCAACTTTCAAATTCTTTTTATTTTCCTTATTGTATTTAAACAATGCTTTTAATTTACTAAAAAACAATAATACAAAATTTCTATGTTTTCCTTTAATCTTAGCACCAGAATCATTAGAATCATTGATGTCTAAATAATCCATTTCATTCGAATTTTCTTCTATTGTATTTTCAGCAAGTGTTGGAAACTCTTTTTCATCAACCATTTTTTCAACTACAGGATCAATAATTGAATCGCCATTTCTTGAATCAATAACTTTTACAGTAGGAGAATCCATATTTGTTGAGTCAATAACTTTTCCAGTAACAGGATCAACATTTCTTAAATCAACAACTTTTCCAGTAACAGGATCAATAATTATTGAATTTGATTTTTTAAATTTATCTTGTTCAACTTTGTTTTCTTCAATTAATAATTTGATTTCCTTATCTATATCAACATCAATATCAGCAACAGATTTATCAGATAAATCCATCAATTGTTTCAACACAGACATGTAATTATTTGCAATGTTATCTATTGTTTCGGCCTTAAACAAATAAGAGCGATAATTAAAATTTATTTTATTAGTATCAGGAACAATATCTACAGTGATTAGATATTGTGAAGTGTAATTACAAATACGACTGATATCAACAATAGTATTAAGTTTTTCTTTTTCATTAAAATGATAGTTAAAACAAATATCAAACAATTGCTTATTTGAATTTACAGAAACAACATTTAAAGCTTTTGACAACTCATCTATAGGATATGATTGATGTTCTAATCCCTGTAAATAGTTTGAATTAACAGCTTTAACAAAGTCAGCAACAGAGATATTTTCATCAATAACAGTTCTTAGCGCCAATGCATTTTCATAAGGACCAATAATTGTCTTTAAATCCTCAAGTTTTCTATTAGTTGCGGGAACCCCAACAACAATGTCATTTTGATCAGTAAATTTGTAAAGAGTAATATATAGAGCTGATAAGAAAACTGAGCTAGGTAGAACGTTATGTTCATGTGCAAATTTATTAATTTTCTTAAACTTTTCTCTACTATAATCAAACTTTAACTTTTCACCAGTATAATTTCTAGCATCATTTAAAGGATTATCATAAGGAAGATTTAATGAATCAAAATTACATCCATTAAACTTCTCAATCCAATAATTTTTATCCAAAGTAATTGCTGGACTAGCTAAATATTTTGACTCCCAAACAGAGTAATCTTTATAATCCAATGTCTCAACAGGAGCAAAACTATCAAGTGAAATCTGTTGTTCTAAAACATCTGAATTATAGTAATTCAATAATTTTTTAATAATTAACATTATTGAAAATTTATCGCATACCAATTGATGTGTATCAATTAATAACATTGATTGATTATCATCCTCATAAAGGGCTGCTCTCAAAAGTGGAGCTTTCTCAATATTAAATGGTTTCACAAATGATTGGTATGTTTTTACTATATTTTTATCTTCAAATTTATAATTTTCTACAACTTTCAAATTAAAAGTTACTTTACTTTTTATTTTTTGTCGCAACTCAATTTTACCTTCTTCAGTTTCAGCCATGGCAAAAGATGTGCGTAAACTACTATTATTATTTAGTAAATTCTCAAAAGCAGATTGCATTTTACTTACAACTAATTTGTGATTAAAACGAATTGCATAAGGCATATTATAAACAGTATTAGTATCACCACATAATAAATTAGAATAATAAATTCGTTTTTGAGTTCCAGTAATAGGATAACTCTTTTGTTTTGGAACAATCTCTAAAGGAATGATATTGCGAATGTTTTTTATTTTTTGAATTTCATTTTCATACAAATAATAGACATCAGAAATTTGCGAAGAAATTTTATTTAACAATATAGAGTCACCAAAAGAAGGCGAAATGACACTTATAATTCCTCCGCCTATATTTTTTAGTTTAAAAACTACTATATCGTATAATTTATTCTCTCCTAGCAATCTATTTGCTAGTTTTTTCGCAAGTTTATCAATTTCAGTTTTATTTTTTACACCAAATACTTTAATGTCGTATTCGGAAACATCTTTGTCTTTTGTACTAATCCTCTTAGTGAAAGCATCATTATTTTCAATGACCCATTGAATAGATTGCTTCAAATTTTCAATATTAACTTCTTGATTAAAACAAATTATCTGTTTTAAATTATTGTCATTTTTTTGAATATCAGAAGTTCCAGATTGAGAATTTTTTTGAGGATTCTTTGATTCATACAAAGATTTCTCCATGTGAGACCCTCACTTAATAAAACTATAATTTTTACAGCCTAATTATATGACCAAAGGCCTCAAAAGTCAACGGATTAGAACATTAGAACAATTGATTTTTAGCAGAAAATATGATATAACAAATGCTATGTTTCAAGTAGTACCATACACATATTAAGAGCAACAAGGAGGTTCAACATGAAAAAAACAAAATATGTGTGCAGTATGTGTGGAAAAAGAAAAGTAAAACTTTGGATTCCATATGAATTCAATCCACTTTTGCTAATTTGTGCAGAATGCGCAGAAAAAAAGCAAATAAAGCATAAGGACATACCTGAATGGCGAGAGGATGATAATGGAAAAATTCCAATATTCATGAATGGAAACAAAACGGTACTGGAGACAGATCAACTTGTAGTTGATTTATCCGACAATGGAGGTAGTAAAAAAGAAACTCTAATTCCTGCCTGCATAAAAGACGATAGTCCTACATTCTGTAAATATGCAGAAATATCAACAGAAGAAGAGGACAATTGGAGGAAACTTCCAACACGTTAAAAAAGAGCAACTGTAAAATCTTAATAGATTTACAGTTGCTTTTTTACATACCAGTACTTATACAAAATTATATATTTCTAATTTTAATTTATAAATTCTAATTTATAATTTTTAAATTTATCAGTAATGATTAAATTTATTTAAAGAACTTTTTAAAAATTGAATTTAGGCCTTTATTTATAGCTTTATCTACAGCTTTATTAGCTACTTTTTTACCAAGCTTGTATTCTACTGAATTTTTTCTCTTCTTTTCAGCTTCTTTTTCTTCTTTCTCTTTTGCTTTCTTTTCTTCAGCTTCCTTTTTAGCTTGTTCTTTTTCTTCTTTTTCTTTTTGCTTTTGCTCTTCAGCTTCTCGTTTAGCTTGTTCTTGCTCTTCTTTTATTTTAGCTTCTTCAGCTTGTTGTTCTTCAATTTTTTTATTAATAATCTCATGAGCAGATTCATTATCAATTGCCTCTTCATATTTTCCGGCAATAATACTGCTATTAATTATTTTGTTTCTTGATAAATCATCAATTACTCCCATTTTACTTTGAGGTGGAAGTATAGTAACTTTTTCAACAATTTCAGGTTCACCTTTTTCATTTTGAAAACTTATTAGGGCTTCTCCTGTTCCTAAATTTAAAATAGCTTCTTCTGTATTAAAGCTAGGATTTGTTCTAAAACCATCAGCTGCAGCTTTTACTACTTTTTGTTCAGCAGGAGTAAAAGCTCTTAAATTATGTTGAATTTTATTTCCTAATTGTCCAAGTATTTCACTAGGAATATCTGTTGGATTTTGAGAAATAAAGTATAAACCAATTCCTCTAGATCTAATTAATTTAACAATTTGAACAATTTGTTTTAATCTATATGCTGGCATATCAGCAAAAACTAAATGTGCTTCATCAAAGAAAAAAGCTATTTTTGGTTTATCCATATCTCCAACTTCAGGAAGGGTATTAAACAAATCAGTTAAAAGCCATAACATAAATGATGCATATAAATCAGGACTTCTAAACAATTCAACTGCATGAAGAATATTTATAAAACCTTTACCATTATTATCAACAGCAATAAAATCATGAATATCAAGTTCGGGTTCACCGAAAAATTTATCAGCACCTTGATTTTCAAGAGCTAATAAACTTCTTTGAATAACGCCAACTGATTGAGTTGTAACATTTCCATATTGAGTTGTATATTGTTGTCTATTATCTCCAACATATTGTAATGCTGTTTTTAAATCTTTAAGATCAATTAATGGTAAATTTTCATCTTTTGCAACTCTAAATACGATTTCTAGAACACCTTCTTGAGCTTCAGTTAAGCCTAACATTATTGAAAGGATGCTAGCTCCAACAGTTGAAACTTTAGTTCTAATTGGATGTCCGTTTTGTCCATATATATCCCAGAACCTAACTGGGAAAGCTTTTACATCAAAGTTTTCTAGTTTTAAAGTTTCTACTCTTTTAGAAACAGCTTCACTCATTTCGCCTGACAAAGCTGTTCCCTCAATATCACCTTTAACATCAGCTAAAAAAACAGGAACACCGGCATCTGAAAAACTTTCAGCCATAACTTTTGCGGTAATTGTTTTTCCAGTACCTGAAGCACCAGTAATAAGACCATGTCTATTAGCCATTTGAGGTAGTAAACAGACTTCTTTTTCTTCGTTTTTTCCAATTAATAATTTGCCATTGGCGTACATAATTAACCTCCTAGTTATCTATTGTTTCTTGTTTTTGAATAATATTATTTTCTCTTTTTGATAATTCTTGTATATATTCATGTTCTAAATCTTTAGCATCATGTAATGATTGTTGCTTTTCTAAATCTTGAGTTATTAAACTTTCTAATTTTTTTTCTTTACTATTTCGCAAAGCATCTTTGTTATCATCAATCCGCTTAACAATTTCTAATATTTCAGGTAAATCTGGATGATCTTCTATATATTTAGCCTTTTCATCTTCGGTTTGTAATTCTCTATAAGGCTTTATTACCAGTTGCCTAATTTTATTTAATGACATTCCTAATTTTTTTTCTTCTTCATTTTTAGAAGTTCGTGATGGAGGCTTAGTAGTATTTCTTGTTTCCATCCATTCTTTAATTAGTCTTGCATTCACTAAATAAAGAGAAATATTATTATCATCAATCTGTTTAATAATTTCTAATATTTCAGGTAAATCTGGATGATCTTCTATATATTTAGCCTTTTCATCTTCGGTTTGTAAGTTTCTGTAAGGCTTTATTACATCTTGCCTAATAGAACTTAATGATTTTCCTAATTTTTTTTCTTCTTCATTTTTTGAAATTTGTGATGGAGGCTTAGTAGTATTTCTTGTTTCCATCCATTCTTTAATTAGTCTTGCATTCACTAAAGAAGGAGAAATATTATTATCATCAATCCATTTAATAATTTCTAATATTTCAGGTAAATCTGGATGATCTTCTATATATTTAGTCTTTTCATCTTCGGTTTGTAAGTTTCTATAAGGCTTTATTACCAGGTGCCTAATAGAACTTAATGATTTTCCTAATTTTTTTTCTTCTTCATTTTTTGAAGTTTGTGATGGAGGCTTAGTAGTATTTCTTGTTTCCATCCATTCTTTAATTAGTTTTGTATTCACTAAAGAAGGAGAAATATTATTATCATCAATCCATTTAATAATTTCTAATATTTCAGGTAAATCTGGATGATCTTCTATATATTTAGCCTTTTTATCTTCGGTTTGTAATTCTCTATAAGGCTTTATTATCAGTTGCCTAATATTATTTAATGATATTCCTAATTTTTTTTCTTCTTCATTTTTTGAAATAGAAGTTGGAGGCTTAGTAGTATTTCTTGTTTTCATCCATTCTTTACTTAGTCTTGCATTCACTAAATAAGGAGACTCATCTTTTGGTGTTGCCATTACCTTACTTAATAATTCTATAAAATCCTTGGTTTCACCTTGTATTCTAAAAACACCAATATCTTCAATATCATAATCATCTAGATTTCTAACATTAGTATTAAAGTTAGATTTATTATTGCTAGTTAAGCCATTTTGTCTGTGATTTATTTCATAATCTAAATTAGTTGTTAAATAATTATTTACTAAATCAAAAACTATTGTCTGATCTTTTGATGGGTCAGAAGACAAAGCTCTTCCTAATTGTTGTAAATATATTAGTCTAGAACTAGTTGGTCTAGCCATTATTACTCCTGATATATTTTCAACATGTAATCCCTCATTTAACATATCTACAGAGAATAACAATTTTAAATGTTGTGATTTTGAATTCTCAAAATTTTTAATAGTATTAGAATTTTCTTTATCAGTATAACCTTCTCCAGAATAAACTGAATATATTTCAGGTTCAGAATCAATTGAACCAAACCATTCATTGACTTTGTTTATTAATTCATCCATATGTTGTTTATCTTTACAAAAAACAATATATTTTCCATCTTTCTTTTCTATGTTTTTTCTAAAAAGTTCAGGGATGTCATCAGCATTATCAACGATTCTTCTCATCTTTTCATATAGTTTTTCTAACTCTTTTTTTGTTTGTTCATCATAACAATTATCTATAGCTGACCTAACATTTTCCAATTGATAATCTAGTGCATAATCGCATTTTACATATTTAGGAGTTTTAACAATTCTATTTCTTAATGCTTCAACTAAGGTTAATTCATAATTAATAGTACCTTCAAATAGATTATCAATGATATTAATATCATCCATTCTATCAGGAGTTGCTGTTAAACCTAAAATTTTAGCATTTGGATTTTTATCAAGTAAAGTGTTAACACGTTCTCCCCATTTATCTGCCCCAGTTCTATGTAGTTCATCCATAATTATAAAATCAGCTTGTATTTTTTCTAGTAACTGATCGGGAATTCTAAGCAAAGCTGGATATAGATGTATTTTTAAATGTGGAAAATATTCTTCAGCTATTTGTATTGCTGATTTTCCAACTGGTTTTATGCCTACAATATATTCAGCAATATAATTATACATTTGATTTCTTATTGCACGAGTAGGCGCTAAAAATAAAATGTTTTTATCTTTATTATCTGCCATAAGTTGCAATGAAACGAAAGATTTTCCACAACCAGTAGGCATTACAACAGAAGCTTTGTTATTATATTGATATGCTTCTTGTACTGCTTTATAAGCATCCTGTTGATGTGGTTGTAGTCCTTGTAAATCATTTGCGATTATCATAATACCTCCGATTTTATTTGCTACTCTTGTTTTAACTCTTTTTGCATAGAAATAATATGCTGTTTTATTCTTAATAATTCATTATCTATATTTGTAATATCTTTTGAAAAATAATCAATCATGTCATCAATTTCATTATCTTCTAGATCACTAGGACTAAGTTCATCACAAAGAAGTTTTTTTGCTAAAGATTGTTTTTGATTTTCTATTTCAAATTTAAGCTTTAAATCATTATTAGTAATAATGTTATTATTAGGTATACTGTTTGTAGAAGAATTATAAAAATCTTTATTATTATTATTTTTTTCTTTTAAAAATATAGTTCTAAAAAAATTTTTTATTCGATACCACAAATTATTTGTTGGAACTAATTTATTATTCATTAAAATTTACTCCTTGCTTTTGTATATCATTATTTTCTCTTTTTGATAATTCTTTTTAAAACTCATATTTTATATATACAATAATTCAGTTTAATTATATCATAAATAAAAAAAGAAAACCCCTTACGGGGGATAAAGAAAAAAATATTTTCTTTTTTTATGGCTTAAATAAGGGAGAGCAAATCCCAGATCCATACATCAATGCCATAGCCTGCATTGGATAAAAGAACTGCAAAATTGCTTCCAGCTGCCACCACTAATTCTGGGTTGGCAGCTTCAAGTTTTTTCATGGTCTCCATAATATCAACTAACATTTGTTTGTTCGAAGCACCATTGTGAATTTGGTGAATTTTAACTTTTTCAGGTTGTGCAGCTTTTTTAATTATTGCTGCAAGCAAACTGTAGGCAAGTGGATCTTCTGTAAAAACTTTATTACAGGTATCCACGTCGATTGGCGTTTCATTTTCTTCTTCAGTAGCATATACAACTACTGATCCAAAAACGTCCCAAAGGCCAATAAGCCGTGAGTCAAAATTGCCTTCCCAAAGTTTGCGACAAATAGTGTTGTTTGGGCAGTACCCTTCATGTTCCCATTTAGCCATTTTTTTACCTCCTGAGGAATTATCCTCGATTTAAATTTCAGCCTTACAATATAGTGTAAGGAGGTGATGCATAAAAAATTTACATCACTTATATTATATAATATTTAACATAATTTGTCAAAATTTACCTATTTAAAAACACGAAAACACTAGATATATTGGAAAAACTAAAAAATGTTTCAAACCAAATAAAAAATGCAATAGTAGCGAATAAAAACAATTTCTATTGCATTACTATTGCATATAATAAAAAATGAACCCAAGCATTTACAAACACTTACAGGGCTCATAAATTGGTGCGACCGAAGGGATTCGAACCCCCAACCTTTTGGTTCGTAGCCAAATGCGCTATCCAGTTACGCCACGGTCACATAACAACAATGATTATACTATTATTTGTAGCATTTTTCAATATGCTATATTTCAAATGATGAAAATTTGTTGAAAAATGTGAAATTATTATATATAATAGACCCAATTGTGAAAATAAGGAGAATGTAATGGGAGAACCAAAATACAAAACAACAGAAACAGGAGCAAAGATTAATTTAGAGAAACCTCATAACAGAGCTACAGACGAATTATATGGAAATGAGACTCTAGAAGATGATTTAGTTCAAGAAATAGACCAAGAAATAGGTAACAAAAATGCTGAGGCACAAGTTAAGAAAAACAGAAAAAAATACATATTAGATGTTGTAATAATATTAGTTATTTTTGTAGGATTCTTAATTTATACAATTCAAAAAGATGGAATGCAAAATATTATAGCATTGATGGACAACTGCGATGGAAAATGGTTAGGAATAGCAGGATTATTCTTATTAGGAATGTGGGTTGCAGAAACAATTTCATTAGTACTTCCTATGAAAAAGATTTATCCAAACTTCAAAATATGGGATTCATTCAGAATTACAATGATTGGCCAATTATTTAATAATTTAACACCATTTGCATCAGGCGGACAAGTAATGCAAGTTTATGTAATGAGTAAAGAAAATAAAAGAGCTAGTGAAACATTATCAGTTCTTTCATTAAAATTCATTATTGGTCAAACAGTTTTAATAATATTTACATTATCAATTGTTTTATCACAATTTAATTTCTTTAAAGAATTATTTAAAGATTGGGTATGGGTTGGAATTATAGGAATTCTAATAAATATAGGAATTGTTATTTCGTTCTTCCTAGCAGGTACAAGAAAAAATTTTGTTTTAAAAATTGCAAAACCATTCATTAAACTAGGTAGCAAAATTAAATTTGGAAAGAAAAGATTAGTAAAAGATCCAGAAGATAAAATTAATAAATTTAAAGGAAGCGTTGAACATTATAGCGAGCAATTTACAAAAATGGGAAGCCAAAAAGGTACTATCGCAGCAATGGTTATAATAAGTGTCTTCCAAAATTTATTTTATTATGCAATAACTTATGCAATATACAAAGCTTTTGGAAACAGTGGATACACATTCTTTGAAATAGTAACAACACAAGCTTTCTTAATGCTTTTAATGTCATTTGTTCCAACACCAGGAGCAGGACTTGGAGCAGAAGGTGGCTTCTTAATATTATTCCAAGATATATTTAGAAACGGAACAATCAATGTTTCAATCTTATTCTGGAGATTATTTATATTCTATTTACCAATAATATGTGGAGCGATATTCTTTATTCCAGCATATATTAAAATAGAAAAACAAAATGAGAAAAAGAAGATAGAAAAAGTTGAAGCATAAATAAAAATAGAAACATTTAAAACACAACAAGAACAAGGATAAAAAACAATAAAACATTTATAAATCAAGGGATTGAGAGAAATATTACATTCTCAAAAATTCCTTGATTTTAATTTTGCCATTACATATAATTTAAGTAATATTTTGAAAGGAGAAAATGTATGAGAAAATATTTTGCAGAATTTTTAGGTACATTAGTACTTGTAACATTCGGATGTGGAATAGCTGTTGTTTCAGGCGGAAATCTAGTTGCTACAGCATTAGCTTTTGGTTTAGCAATTGTAGCTATGGCATATGTAATTGGAAACATTTCTGGTTGCCATGTAAATCCAGCAGTTTCATTAGCAATGTTAATTACAAAGAGAATGGGTTTTAAAGATTTCATTTTTTATGTAATAGCTCAATTTTTAGGAGCAATCGCAGGAGCAGGATTATTATATTTAATCTTAAACAACACTGGAATGTCATTATTAGGAAATATTCCTTTAGGAACAAACGGATTTGATGCTGCATCAGCTGTCAACATTAATATGACAGGAGCATTTATTACAGAAGTAGTATTAACTTGTGTATTTGTTTATACTATTTTAGGAGTAACAGGCGATGAGAAAAAAGGATCTGTTGCAGGAATAGTAATTGGTTTAACATTAACATTTGTTCATTTATTAGGAATTAATTTAACAGGAACATCAGTAAATCCTGCAAGAAGCTTTGGACCAGCATTAATTAGTGGTGGAGAAGCATTAGCTCAATCTTGGTTATTCATAGTAGCACCATTAGTAGGTGCAGCAATTGCAGCTTTAATATACATTATCTTAAATAAAAAGGAAGAAACAAAAGAATAATTGAACATAAGACAAAATAAGCGATTCACTATTATATAGCGAGTAATCAAAATTATTTAATAAGACAACAAAAAAAGACTGGAAAAATCCAGTCTTTTAGTTTGGTGGGTCTGAAGGGAATCGAACCCCCGACAACCTGCTTAGAAGGCAGGTGCTCTATCCAGCTGAGCTACAGGCCCATGTATCTATGACAAAGAATATATTAACATATTTAAAGCCAAGTGTCAATATTTTTGATTTTTATATTTTAAAATGATATAATTTCAGCCGAAAGGAAGATATATGATAGTAGCACTTTTTGGTATTACAGGTGTAGGAAAATCTTTTTTTACAGACAGCATTTGTAATAAATTAAATTTTAATAAAATATTAGCAATTCGTACTAGAGAGCCACGTGAAGGCGAAATAAATGGAGTTACAGGATTTTTCACAACTCCAGAAGAACTAGATGAATTAGACAAAAAAGGTGAAATATTCTATAGATTTGGTGTTTTTGGTGGAGAATATGCTTATTTTAAAAAGCAGGTGGAGGCACAAGGAAACAAAATATTTGAAATGCATTACACACAATTAGATGATTGGAAAAAATTATGTGATGACTTGGTTTCAATATACATACTACCTCAATCAATGGAAGAAGCAAAAAATAGAATTTATGCCAGACATCTTTCTAAAGATAAAGAAGAAGTTAGATTAAAAGAAATTGAAGAACAATATGAAGCAGTAGTAAATAACAAAGATGTAATTGAAAAATTTGACTATGTTTTTACTAATAATTATGATCAAGATTCAGAAGAAAAAATGATTGAATTAATTCAAACAATAATAAATTCGGAGAAGAAATAAATGCAAGATTTTTTTAAGTTAGATGAAGATTTTAATGAAATAATTAAAAATGTTTTATCAGAAAAAAACATTACAGAAATAGATGATATTCAAATGATTACAACAGGTTGGACAAACATTGTTTTCAAGGCGTCTTGTAAAGATGAAAAGTATTATTTTAGATTTCCAAGAGATGACTTTTGGGAAAGAACAATTGTAAAAGATTATGAGTTTTGCAAATACATAACAGGTAAAACATCTTTTGAAACATGTAAATTAGAATTACATTACGATAGAGAAAGACCATTTAGTGTTCATAAAGAAGTACCAGGAAAGTCACTTGCAAGTGTAATGAATGAGTTGAAACAAGAAGATATTGAAAGAGTTTCAAAACAAATTGCCAAATTCATGTATGAACTTCATAACTTAAAATATGATAAATCTGAAGTGTTTGATATTACTACAAATATAGGAAGAGATTTAAATGATTTTATAGAAGAATTATTAAGAGTTCATGTAAGCGATGAAGATTACGAGTTTTGGAAAAAAGATGATTTAATTGACAAAACAAGTGATGAAAGATGTTTAGTTCACGGAGATTTAAATTCAAGTAATATTATTTTAGATGAAGATAATAACTTAAAAGCAATTATAGATTTTGGTTTCGGAGGATTTGGAAACAAATATAACGACATAGCAAGAATAATTGGAAGATGTCCAGAACGTTTTAAAGAAGCTATATATAAGAGTTACGAAAAATTAGAAAACAAAGAACTTAATAAAGAAGAACTAGATAGAGAAATAATGGTTTGGAATAAAATAGATAGCAGTTATATAAATTACATGAGAACAATAGGAATATATGAGGGATAAAATGATAAATATTGAGAAGGCAAAAGAAGAATTTTTAAAATATACAGCAGGTTATGATCATGATTCTGAAAAAATAAAAAGAAAAGAAATTCACTCATTAAGAGTTGTTGAAAAGAGTGATATGATTGCTGATTACTTAAATTTGAATGAAGAAGATAGAAAACTAGCTGAATTAATCGGATTACTTCATGACATTGGAAGATTTGAACAAATAAGAAGATTTGATACTTTTAGCGATGTAAAAAGTGGAGTAAATCACGGAGAATTAGGCACTGAAATTTTATTTAAAGATGGTTTAATCAGAAGATTTATTGAAGAAGATAAGTATGATGAAATTATCAGAAGAGCAATAATTAATCACAACAAAACATATATAGACACAGATTTAAATGAAAGAGAATTATTGTTTACAAAAATAATAAGAGATGCCGACAAGGCTGATATAATGTATATTATAGCAACAGAGGAAATATACACTAATATGACACCAGAAGAATATAATACAGGTGCAATTAACGAAGAATTAATGAAACAATTTTTAAAAGATGGTTTCTTGGATTACAAATTAATAGATACACATAGCGATACATTATTAACAAGTTATGCAATGCTTGCAAATGTTTATTATCCTGTAACTGCAAAATATATTTTGGATGGGAAATTAGTAGATATTTATACACAAAAGGTTTACGACACATATACAAATCCAGCGTTTATAAATGATATTGAAGTTTGTCACAAAGTTTCATATGACAGATTAAAAAAGATTGCTAAAATGCAATAGATTAAGTTGTTTATAAAAAAACGCAGTGCTATAATAACAGCGAATAAGCATAAAAAAGTAAAATTGTTTTAAGAAAGGAGAGATTATGTCAGAAGAATTAACAAAAGAAGACCTAGAAGAAGTTAATAGTAAAGAGTTTGAAGACGTTAATACTACTGATGATCTTGCCAAAACAAACGATGTTTCAAAAGAAGAAAATGTAAACGATGTTGCAGCAAAGAAAATAATGGGCAATATTGATTTGAGCGAAATAGAAAAAACACATTTACAAATTGAAACAATTTTTTCACAAGTTGCTGAAAAATATATAGAACCATATTATAAAACAGTTGATGAATGTGAAATTTATGAAAAGGCTGCAAAGGATATAGGATTACAAAGAGATTTTAAATCATTTGACAAAACAGAAATGAAAAGGTTAATGGATGAATTAACTGGAAGTATGGACTTAATAAAGGGAAGATCAGATGAAATTTGCGAAAAAATAGCAGATATAGACTTAACAAATAAAGAATATAAAGGTTCAACAAAAATACCACTAGAACAAACAAAAAAATTAAATGAAGCATTTGGTACAACTATAGATTTAATAGCTATTACAAGAGAAATAGAAAGTTGCATGCAAGAGGACGATGAAAGTATTACACCAATCAACGACTTATATAGCAAACAAATAGAAGTTGTTAAAAGTACTTTTGTAGAATCTTTAAATGAAGAGATTACTAATTTAATAGCAGACAGTAAAATTTTAAATTTTAAAATTAAACAAAAATTAATATTAAAAGAAAAAGTTTCTCCATTAGAAAGAATAATGGGAAAAAACAAGTTGAAAGCAGCACAAATTCTTAACTATGATTTATTAGCTGAGAGAGCAGAAATATTAAGAAGCGAAGATTTAGGCGCTAAAAATATTGGAGAAAGTGTTCTAAAATTATATAAATATATTTCAACAATCCCAGAAAAATATTACACACAAGGAATTGCTGATTTAATTGAAAATTTATCAGAATCTGGTGCTTGCAAACAATTAATAAGAGAGGCAAAAAAAGAAAGAGCAAGAGAAATAGAAGAACAACGCAAAATGTATGAACGTGGTGAAGAAATAGAAAATGAAATAACACCAGAAAAAATAAATGAAGAGAAATCACAAAAACAATTAGAAAAAGAATTTGCTGAAAATTCTTTAATGATAATAGGTAGACAAGATAAATTTTTCAAACCTTATAGAAAGGAAACAGAAAAATTACAAGCAAGAAATGAAGAACTAAAAAGGGAAATTGCAAATCTAAAAAAAATCTTTGGTAAGAATAAAAAAGGTGCAAAGAACTATATGAGAGAAAGCGTAAATAGAGAAAATCAAGAAAAGATCACAAATAGAATCAAAACAGTTATTGCTTGTTTATATGGTAAAGCAAAGGATAGAAAAAGAGAACAACAAACACAAATAGAAGAATCAGAAAGATAAAACAAACAGAAACATAAGATAAAAGAAAAAATATAAGAGATAATGAAAAGTGAAAGAGGAAAAATAATGGCAGAATCAAAAAGCAAAAAAACAAAGAATACACAAGAACAACAAAATCAACAAGAAAACCAAGGGGCACAAGCACAACAAAATCAACAAACAAATCAAGGCACTCAAAAACAACAAAACCAACAACCTAATCAAAAGTACACACCAAGACAATTTAATTATCAAGTTAATCCACAAGATAAGGTTAGATCAATTTTAGGATATGTTCTTGTTGTATGTGCAATAGTATTTTTATGTATGGATGATACAAGCAAACATTCAAAATTCCATTGTGCACAATCTATATGCTTATGGGTTGTAGCATTAGCAAGTGCAATTTTAGCAGTTATCCCAATATTAGGAATAGTAATTACAGCGTGTGTTTCATGTGCAGTATTTATATTTGCTGTATGGGGAATAATACAAGTTGCTCAAGATACACCAAATCCAGCATTACCATTAGTTGGAGATATTGCATATAGCATATTTGGAACAACAATAGAAAAAGGAAGATAAAATAAAAAATCATGAATAGATATAAACCAGAATTAAATTTCGGGTTAGATGAAGTGCAGGTACAAGAGAGATTTAGAGAAGGATATTATAATAAAGAGGCATCAAGGAAAACAAAATCAGTTCCTCAAATCTTGAAAGAAAATACATGCACTTTATTTAATCTAGTAAACCTAATATTAGGAATATTTATTATTGCAGTAGGATCATATAAAAATTTATTCTTTTTGTTTATCGCAATTTGTAATACTGCAATAAGTACAATCCAAGAGTTAATGGCTAAGAAAGAAATAGATAAACTTTCAATTTTAACTCAAACAAAGAACACAGTAATGAGAAGCGGAAAAGAGATAGATATTCCGATAAATGAAA
Source organism: Clostridia bacterium (assembly GCA_045643205.1). Classification (GTDB taxonomy): domain Bacteria; phylum Bacillota; class Clostridia; order TANB77; family CAG-508; genus CAG-793. Next base: position 121,059 of record JAZUKI010000003.1, read on the forward strand.
TTGTTTTAGATGATGTAATAATGTATTCTTCAGGAAATCAAATTTGTGTAGATAGTATAATTGAAGAAGGCGAAGTAGAAGTCAATGAATCATTTATTACAGGTGAGTCAGATACTATTTATAAAAAGAAAGGCGACATGCTTTTATCAGGAAGCTTTATAGTAAGTGGTAGAGCAATAGCAAGAGTTGAACACGTTGGTAAAGACAATTACACAACACAAATTTATGAAGGTACAAAATATATTAAGAAAACAAATTCAGAAATAATGAAAACATTACGTGGAATAATTAAAGTTATGACTTTAATTATAATTCCACTAGGAACAATTTTATATATTAAGCAAATTAATATTCCAAACAATACAACTCAATTATCAGTAGTAAACACAATAGCAGCAGTTATTGGAATGATACCAGAAGGATTGATGCTACTAACATCAAGTGTTTTAGCTCTAGCAAGTATTCGTCTTGCAAGAAAAAATGTAATGGTACAACAAATTTATTGCATTGAAACATTAGCAAGAGTTGATACTATTTGTTTCGACAAAACCGGAACATTAACTATTGGAAAAATGAAAGTAACAAAAGTTGTTTCACTAGATGAAACAACACATGATAATAATTACATTAGCAACGTTTTAGCAAACATGATGAAAGAATTAGAAGACAATAATACAACAGCTAATGCTGTTAGAGAGTATGCACATAATATTAAAGAAAAGTTTTTAGTAAAAAAGAAAATTCCTTTTTCATCAAAATTAAAATATTCAGGAGTTGATTTTGAAGAAGGGAGTTACAAACTTGGTGCAAGTGAATTTATTTTAGATGAAACAAAGTTCACAACAAAATTAGTTAATGGAAAAACTTTAAAAGAAACAATTGATGAATACTCGGCAGATTATAGAGTAATGACATTAACTGAAAATGGCGAACCTATAGCACTAGTTTTAATTTCAGATATTATAAGAAAAGAAGCAAAAGAAACAATAAATTATTTCAAAGATCAAAAGGTAAATATAAAAATTATATCTGGAGACAATCCAATTACAGTTTCTAAAATTGCAAAAGAATGCGATATAGAAAATTATGATAGATATCTTGATATGACAACATTAAAAGAGAGCGATGATCTTAAAGAAATAGTAGAGAAATATACTATCTTTGGAAGAGTTACACCAAATCAAAAGAAAGAATTAATAATAGCATTAAAAGAAAATGGACATACAACAGCAATGACGGGTGATGGTGTAAATGATGTTTTAGCATTAAAAGAATCAGACTGTTCAATAGCTATGGCCAATGGAAGTGATGCAACAAAGAATATTTCAGAAATTGTTTTAACAGATTCAAATTTTGCATCAATGCCTAAAATAGTTCAAGAAGGAAGACAATCAATAAATAATATACAACGTTCAGCATCATTATTCTTAACAAAAACAACATTTTCAACGATACTTGCATTAATATTCTTATTTGCAACTAGATCATATCCATTTATGCCAATACAAATGGGCGTTATAAATTTAGTATGTATAGGAATTCCATCATTCTTGTTAGCTTTAGAATTAAACAAGGAAAGAGTAAAAGGAAGTTTCTTAAAAAATATTATAAAGAAATCACTTCCAACTGGACTTACTGTAGTTTTTGAAATTATATTATTAACAATATTAGCAGATGTATATAGTGTTTCACAAATAGAATACTCAACATTGTGTATAGTAGGTGTCGCAACAACCGGATTAATGCTTCTATATCAACTTGCTTACAAAACAAAATATGAAAGGAAAGTTGAAGCAGAGGATAAAAAGAGAATTATTCGATTGCCATTCTCAATATACAGATTAGCAGTAGCAATATTAATGACATTAGGATTTATAGCAGAAGTGACAATAGGAAAAGACTTATTTGATATAAAAGCAATTTATGAATTGTGGCCAAATGTAGCATTTACAGTAGTTACAACAGCATGCATTTTTATAGCATTAAATTTCTTAATAAAATTAATATTTAAAACAAAACATAAAATAGAAAAAAGAGAAGACGAGGAAGAATAAAAATAAAAAAAGAATAAATAAGAAAAACAAATAAAAAAAGGTGACTAGAATTTCTAGACACCTTTTTTATAGTTTGTAAACTTCCAGCTAAGCCGAGGATATTTATTTTATTTAGATTATGGTTTAACTATTCATTTTATAGTTTAATTATTTGTTCCCAAGGTAAATAGTCTTTACCGAAGTGACCATAGTTTGTAGTTTTCTTATAAATTGGCTTTTGCAAATCTAGAGTTTTAATAATTCCATAAGGAGTTAAATCAAAGTTTGTTTTTATTAAATCAATTAAAAATTCTTCACTATATTTTGATATTCCAAATGTATCAACTGCAATTGAAATAGGCTCAGCAATACCAATACCATAGGCAATTTGAATTTCACATTTTTTAGCGTAGCCATTAGCAACTAAATTTTTTGCAACATATCTTGCCATATAAGAGGCAGATCTATCAACTTTTGTAGGATCTTTACCAGAGAATGCACCACCACCATGATGAGCAACGCCGCCATAAGTATCAACAATGATTTTTCTACCAGTCAAACCACTATCTCCTAAAGGTCCACCAATAACAAATTTACCTGTAGGATTAAATAAAAATTTAAAATCAGATAGATATTTTTCAGGTATTACAGCTTTTACAACCTTGTTTAAAACATCTTGTTTTAAATCATCTAAATCAATATTATCAACATGTTGAGATGAAATTAAAATTGTATCAACATCAAGAGGAAGTCCATTACTAGTGAATCTAAAAGTAACTTGAACTTTTCCATCTGGTTTTAAGAATGGAATATCACCGTTTTTTCGAACTTCAGCAAGTTTTGCAGCAAGTTTATGAGCATAATAAATTGTAATAGGCATGTAGTTATCTGTTTCATCAGTTGCATAGCCAAACATTAAACCTTGATCACCTGCACCAAGTTTTTTATCATCTAAACTATTATCCACACCTTGTGCGATATCTGGGGATTGTTGAGATACATTAATTAGAATTTCACAATTTCTATAATCTATTCCAGTTTTAACATCATCATATCCAATTTCTTTTATTGTATTTCTTGTAATTTGATCAATATCAACTTTAGCTCTTGTTGTAATTTCACCGGTAATAAAAATTTTTCCCTTTCCAGCGACAACCTCGCAAGCAACTCTTGAGGTTGGATCCTGAATTAAACATGCATCCAAAATACTATCTGAAATATAATCACATAATTTATCTGGATGTCCTTCTGTAACACTTTCACTTGTAAATAATTTATTCATAAAAAATTCCTTTCTGATGAGCTTTATTTTAAGAAACAAAAACTCCTCGCAAAAGCGAGGAGTTAAAACTTTAATGTTCATAAAATTTATCATCCAAAGCTTTGCTTTGTCGGTTTTAGCACCTAACTCAATAGGTTGCTGTGGAGTCGTCGAGCCGATTCTCTCATCCACTCAAGATAAGTTTTAATTTTTATTATAATAAAATAATAATATTAGATGTCAATACTATTTAATTTTATTATTTACAATAATCAACTTTATAATATAAATTATCTTTCATTATCAAAATTTTCAAATTTTCTAGAACTATGATGAACTTTTGAATTATAACCATATTTAACATGGTCATCTGAATCAATACCTTTATCAACTGCAGCATTAATATCTTTGAAAATCTTATCTCTTCTTTCACATAAAGGTCTTAAGAAAGAAGCAATGTCATTTCCTAAATCATAGTTAGGACTATTTTTTGGTCTAGATTTATGAAAGAATCCTGTTAAAATTTGGCCACCTTTACCCCATTTAGCCTCACTAAGTGTTGTTGATACTAATAAAGCTTTTGAATAACTTTGTAATTTTGCTAAATCTTCAACAGATAAATCTTGTAGTTTTATTCCACAAAGCAATGCTTGATAAAAGCCTTTAAGTTTATTTAAATCAGAATTAGATAAACCATCTTTTAATTTTGATTTTGTTAAACTTGGAAAATCTAATGTTTGTCCATTCATAGTAATACTGAAATTTTCTATATCTGAATCACTGATTATAGGAGAATCAATGATTTGTTCACAATATTCTTGCAAACTTTTTCTATCTTTTAAAGCAGAAAGGTTTTGTGCCATGATTAACATGTTTCTAGCATTAGGTCCAGTTAACATTTTAAATTTGTTTTTTGAATTTGCAGCATTGAAACTTTGATACAACTCTTTTGCTTCTTGACTATCAGCAATTTGTTTGCCACGATCAGATAAAGAATCATATGGTGACTTGATAGAAGAACCTGAAACATCTTTACTATCTGATTTATTTTCTTCTTTCTTTTCATCTTTGTCAAAAATTTTATAGTTACGTAAAGAATTTTCTAAAGAAGCAAAGAAAGAATTTTTTTCTAAATCAGCATCAGCACGTAATTTTTCTAATTCTACAAGTTCCTTTTCTGCTATACTAATTTTTCCATTTATAGTAGTTAATTCAGCCTTAGCTTCAGCAGTAAGATCTTGTTGAACAGTATTTTGAAGAATATTTTGAGCTTTAGGAGCAAGTATTTCAAGTTTTTGTTTTTCTAAGTTGTTAATTCTTGCTTTAGCATCTGCGATGGCTTTATCTACTTTAGCTATAAATTGTGCATATTGTTCTTTATATTTTACTGCATTTTTAAGACAATCTTGTTTAGCATCACTTTTTGCTTTTCTAGCTTTAGCAACATCTTCTGGATAAGGGTCTGTTCCTTCAACAATACTTTCTACAGTTTGAATATCTGCTAAAACTTCAATTTTTTCAGACATTGATAGATGTTTTTTTACCCAATCTAATTTTTTATCTTTTGAAGCCTTAGGATTAAAAGAAGCAGATTTATCTAATCTAGATAAGGCTTGATTAATTCTTGATTGTTTTTTTACTACATATTCAGGTGATTTATTAGTAGCATCAACAATTAATAAATCAGCTAAAATTTCGTCAACATCTACTTTAGCTTTACTACAACTTACCTCAAAGTCAAAAGCAATACCAGATGTATACTTACCTGTTGTATCTTTTACACCAAAACTTTTAAATTCTCTCTTTAAGTTTGAAACGTTACTCATATAATTTCTCCTTTAATTTATATAAATCATAAACATTTAATGTTATACAACTCATAAATTATTAGTCGTTACAATACAAGTATATTATACCAAAAAAGCGCCATAAAATCAATAAAAACAGGCAAAATTTCCAATAATTAGTAATTCGAATGCGCAAACTTGAATTTCCCTAAGTTTACGCTAGATAAAAAGAATCAATAAAAACAGACAATTCTAGTAAAATAAGCAAATTTGAGATATAATATGCCCAAATTTTAAAAAGGTAATTATATGAAAAATCGATATAACTATGTAAATGAATATTATAAAAATAAATTTGGAGAGCGTGTTTTAAAAATTTGTGTTGATGGAGGATTCACTTGCCCAAATAGAGATGGCACCTGTGGGAAAGGTGGTTGTATATTTTGTAGTGAAAGAGGAAGTGGAGACTTAATAGATAAAAATCCAAGTATAAGAGAGCAAGTGCTAAGCGGGTTAAATTATAAAGATAATCAAGCGCACAAAGCAGAAAAATTTATAGTATATTTCCAAAACTTTACTAATACATACGATTCAGTTGAGAATTTAAAAAAGAAATATGATGAAGCATTGTGTGATGAGAGAATAATAGGAATAGATATTGCAACACGACCAGATTGCATTGATGAAGAAAAAGCAAAACTAATTAAAAGTTATACAAACAAATATTATGTTAGTGTAGAACTGGGTTTACAAACAGCTAATGATAAAACAGCAAAGCTAATTAATAGAGGATATGATAGAAATGTTTTTTCTAAAGCAGTAGAAACATTAAGAAAATACAATATAGATGTAATTGTACATATAATGTTAGGACTTCCAAATGAAAGTTTTGAAGATGTAAAGGAAACTGTTAAATTCATTAATGAACATGATGTTCAAGGAATAAAAATTCATTCAACATATATTGTAAAAAACACGAAATTGAATGAGATGTTTGATAATAAAAAATTTATACCAATAAGTTTCGAAGATTATATGGAACAACTATTATATGTAATTACACATATCAATGAAAACTTTGTAATTCATAGATATACAGGCGATCCACCAAAGAAAAATTTTGTTTCACCAGAGTGGCAGTTACATAAAAAGAAAGTTATGAATACATTAAATAATGTGATGGAAAAACAAAATTTAAAACAAGGAATATATTATAAAAATAAACAACAAAATTAAATGAAGTAATGTGTTGTCTCAACAATTAATTTCAATGTAGAAATGATCACTAAAATAATTAGTAAAAAATTGAAAAACAAAATATGCTATGCTAAAATAAAAATGAATTATTTTAATTGGAGAATAAAATGAAAGAATACAAAATCAATGATTTGATAGGATTTTATAATGAATATTCAAAAACTTATAAAAGATCTGAAGAAGAACTTCATAATGATGATAAAAATGTTATTTATAACAATTTTGAAGATATGCTAAAGTATATAAATTCAGCAGTAGAAGATGAAAAAATTACTGAAGAACAAGCTTTTGAAATGGCATTTAAAGCTGTTAAAGCAGATGATTATATAGAAATATTATATCCTAATTTAAGGGAAGCGAGCCAAGAAGAAAGAGAAGCAATTAAAAAAGAAAGATTATTCATTTTTAGAAACATGCAAGACATAGAGATTGAATGCTTAGGTATTAAAAAAGAATATTCATCACAAGACAAAGAATATACAAATCAAGAAGTTATAAGAGTAGCAGTAGATAAATTAAAAAATAAAAGAGAAGCTGGAGTTATAACTGCAGCAGATATTGAAAGCGACATGAAAAAGGGAAAAATTGATCCTGAGAAACTAACAAGAATTACAGAATTAGAAATATCAGGAGATGAAAAAACAACAGAAGAAAGATAAAAAGGAGAGATACAAATGACGGTAGTTCTTAGCAGAAATTGTGCGAGTGAACTTCTAGAAGTAATTAAACATTTAGATAAAGAAATACTAAAGAAAATACCAGAAAAAGTTATCGGAATGATTAAAGAAAGAAGCGATAGTTCGTACAAATTTGAATACAATGTAAAAGTTTCATATGCAGAACAAAAAATAAGTACAGAAACAAGACTTGCATTAGCAAGAATATATTTGACATATTGTTGTTCAGAAGAAGAAGCGGATGATTTGATTCAAATCAATAATCATATGTATAGAAAAAAACATGCTGAAACAACTGAAATCAAACATACAATAAATTCAGCTGATATAGTAGCACCAATTTATTCAGATGTTGTAGTAATTCCTAAACCTAAAGAAGTTCGGGGAATTGGAGATAACAAGCACTATGAAGTAAATTCAATGGTCGATGTTACAATCAACAATAATGAAAAAATAATTGTTCCAGAAAATAAATTTGTAAACAACGAACAAGTGCAATCAGTGAATAACAATCAACAAATAATCGAAAAGAAAGAAAATGTTTTTACAAGATTAATTGAAAAAATAAAAAGATTATTTAAGAAATAAAAAATTAAAAGCAGGATGACGAGTTTTAGACTCCATCCTGCTTTTTGCTATAAGATTCCAAGAGCTGCTTCAAAAACGCCAACAACAAATACTGTTCCAAGAAATAAACCTATAAATAAAAGACATTTACCCCAAACAGGTAAGCCTTTATTTTCTTGAGACTTTGCTTTTTGTTTCTTTACAGTAAAAATTTTTTCTATATTTTCATTAACATTAGTATTAAAACGTATATCATTTTTAGCAACTACATAATTTAATAACAAAGGGTTAGATTCTAATGGAACTTCTTCATATGTAGATAATGTAGTTGGAATTAATTCTTTCAAAATAGTGATAGGTTCATTAATTGCTTGGCACACGTTATATTGAGTCAATCCTGAAAACTCACTGAACTTTTCTTGAGTTCCATTTGGCAACAATAAATAAAAATAGCAAACACCATTTTGCTTATATTCATACCAAGTTGTAAATAAATTATTTTTGTATGCAAACATGAACATATAGTTTTTTATACCTTGTGAAATTGCAGTTTTAAAAACATCAAAGATTGTAGAAAGTGAACAAACAACACGATTAGAAGTGTTATAATCATATACAAAATTCACAATATTTCTTTGATTATATTTTAGACTCTCCATAAAAGCTCCTTCAACGGTTAGTATTTTAACCTAATTAATCTAAAAATCAAATTAATTATAGACATAATATAAAAATTTGTAAACTCATAAGTTTTGCAGAAGCAAGAAATGTTACAAAATATTAATATAATTGTTTTTGACTTTTATAAAGAGTTTAAATATCATATATAATATAAAGAGGATTACTCTCTTTTTATACGAAGTAAAGTAATTGTGATTGAATTAGTAAAAATCTATAAAAAATATGGAGCTCGTAATTTGCAATTGTTTGTGAAAATTATAGGATAGCCCCTTATAACTTAGCAAACTCATTGTAATCGAGAAAGTTAAGGTACTAATTACCTAGTAATAATTTAGATTTTATAAAAACTGTTCGAAAGCAAAACTCTTGAAAGTATAAAAAGTGTAATATATACCAATATATTAATAGTAATATACCAAAGACAAAATAAACACTTAAAGATGGTTAATAATGAACTGATTGAAAGATTAGGTGTTTAGAGAAAACAGAAGACAAGTGAAGAAATTCATATTTAGTGTATTTTAGTATTATTTACTAAACTTCAATGCGAAGGTGCAATTCCACTTTCATAAAGGTGAACTAATAAGAATGATGTGGTTTTTGTGAAGTTAGTTAATAAGGATGTTTTCAATGTATTATTACAAAGCGCTAAATGTAGATGTAATAGCATCACATTGTTAATGGTGATTGTAAGCATTCGATGTAAGTGGCGGAATAAAAATTGCTGAAAGAAAGAAGCTAAAGAAAGAAGAGTATTAACTTGAAGAAGTTTTTGAAGAACTATGTTATTGATTAATCAATAAATGTTTAGAAGAAACAAAAGAGGAGATAGAAGAAAATTTTATCCTCTCTTTTTTTATTGCAAAATTTATTAAAGCAAGTGAACATTTTCTAAGAAAAACATCACTAAACATTGAACAAATAAATAATTATTATTATAATAATTAATATAGATTTTTCTAAAGAAATTAAGAGAGGTACGAAAGAAATGAATTGCCCTAAATGCGGTATATCCCTAAAGGAAGAAGATTTGTTTTGCAAAGAGTGTGGAACTAAAATCATTAAAGAAGAACCAATGCAAATACCAGTTCAAACAAATGAACAAATAACAGAAAAAATTGCAGAAGAAAATAAACAAACCAACAAACCAAATTTAATGAGACAACCAAATTATAATAAACAAGGACAAGCAAAAATTATTGTCCATGGAGAAGATGGAAAACAAATAGACACAAACGAACTAATACCTAATCAAGAAATTCCAACAATTAAAGATGAAGAAGAAGAAAACGATGGAAGTTATCCAATGTTTGGAGATCAAATAAATCAACCTAAAAAGATCACCAAAAAAGAAGAAGCTGAAATCAAAAGAGGTACAGGAATTCAAATTACTTTAGGTATCATTGTAGTCCTTTTATTAATAATGGGAATTGTATTTACAGTTTTATTTATTCAAAAATCTAAAGAAGCAACAAAAGCACCTAAAATGGTTGAAAAACAAATAACAGTTAAAAATTATTTAGCAACATTAGAAGGATACGAATTTGAAATACCAGAGGGATATGATTTTGAAAATAAAGAAAAAGCTGACATTTCAACAGTAGAAGAAACTTATGGTACAGGTTTTAAAACCAACCTTAACAGATATTTAAAAGTAATTCCTAAAGATGGAGATGGAGAAAAATTCTTAATAATAAAAATTGCAAATCAAACATATGCAAATGCTTCAAAACAAAAGAGTGAAATACTTCATAGATTAATTGCAAAAGATGGTGTAAGTATGGATGAAACAATTACATCAATAGACGAAGATACACAATCATATTTAAAGTTCTTAATTAAGTATAATGACAATAAAGAATTTGTAGTTCTTTCACAAGCAGATGATGAGCATATCTTTACATTTGAATTTTTCTACAAAGATGATATAAACAAAGCAAAGGCATTAGAAATTGTAAGAACTGTTTCAAACAGTATTCATAGAGTTGAGAAAAATGATATAGAAGCAAAAGCTGATCCTAATTCATTAATAGATAGTGCATTATTTGAAGGTCTTGAAAATATTGTTGAAGATAATGCTAATACAATGATTGAAGACAATTCAGTAAACATTGTTCCTGTAGGAGGAACAGAAAACACAACAAACAATGAGACAACAGAAAATACAACTGATAGCAATAACACAGAAAACAGTACTACAACAGAAAACGGAATAGTAGAAAATAATACAACTGAAGATAATGAAACATCAGGTAATAACACATCAGAGAGTAATACTACAACTCAAATCGATTTAAATTTAATACCAGTTTCACAATAAATTATAAAAATCCCAACAAAAAGAGAAACGATAAAATAAATGTAGACACAAAAACGTGTTTGCATTTATTTTTTTACCATTCAAATGTTTACATAAAATCAAAAATACTATAAAAATAGCTCTTATACCCTATAAAAACTTGCACTTTGCTCAATAAAGTTATAATATAAGCACATAATTGAAATTAGCAAAAATGAGAGGTTATGATGAAGAAAGATTTTAAATTTTATTTTGCCCAATTTTCAAGCAAATTGGTTTATGGATTAATTAAAATCGTAAAAATTTTCAAGAAAAATTTAAACGGTTCTTTTTATCCGGGAAAAGTAGCAGTAAAGCTAGATAAAGATTTCTTAGGCAAAATAGAGAAACCAGAGAAAATAATTTGTGTTACAGGTACAAATGGAAAAACAACAACAGCAAATATGTTAATAGATGCATTAGAAAAAAATGGTTTTGAAGTATTGAGCAACAAACTTGGATCAAACGTTCAAGCTGGTATTGCCAGTGCATTAGCAACAGGTGCAACAATAACAGGTAAAACAAAATATGACATAGCAGTATTTGAAGTTGATGAAAGAAGTTCTATAAAGGTTTATCCATATATAAATCCAACTATAATTCTTTGTACAAACCTTTTCAGAGATTCAATGAAAAGAAATGCACATCCAGAATTTATATTAGATATTATTAATAAAGGACTTGAAGGCAACAAAGATACAAAAATTATTTTAAATGCAGATGATTTAATTTCATGCCAAATAGCACCTGCAAATAAAAACAAAGTTTATTTTGGAATGGATGCATTAACAAGTGACACAACAGAATGTCATAACATAGTAAATGATTTTGCTAATTGTCCAAGATGCGGTTCAAAACTTAAATATGAATATTTAAAATATCACCACATTGGAAAAGCATATTGCCCAAACTGTGAATTCAAGTCACCTGAACCAAAGTATTTAGGAACAAATTTTGATTTCACAAAGATGAAATATTCAATGATAGAAACATTAAAAGATGGCAAGAAACAAACAGAATACAATTTAGTTTCAGACAATGTAGTAAATATATATAACGAAATTGCAGCAGTAGCATGCTTAAAAGAATTTGGATTATCAGAGATTGAAATCAGAAAAGCATTTGATGATTATAAATTAGTTGAAAGCAGATACACAGAAGAAAACTATAATGGCTTAATAATCAAAACAATATTAGCAAAAGGACAAAATGCAGTAGCATGTTCAAGAGTATTTGATTATATTAAAAACGATTCTGGTAACAAAGCAGTAATGCTAAATTTAGATGATTTCTTTGATGCAAAAACATCATCAGAAAACATATGTTGGTTATATGATACAGATTATGAACTATTAAACGATCCAAGTATCAAACAAATTTGCATTGGCGGAAAACGTAGAATGGATCATTACATGAGATGTTTAATAGCAGGTATTCCAGCTGATAAATTCACAATATGTGAAAGTGAATATGATGAACCAGCATTATTAGACTTAAATAAAATAGATAAAGTATTTGTTTTATATGATGTTTATACAAGACCAATGGCACTAAAAATAAAAGCAGGAATTGAAAGAAAAGTAGATAACATTATAGAGAAACTAGAAAAAAGTCATGTAAAAATTTCTGGTAGTAACGATAAAGATTTAACAGCTAAATAAACTAAAAAATAGGAGAAGCAAATGGTTGAAGAAAATTTAAAAATTGAAGTATTGTTTCCTGAAACTGCAAATCTATACGGTGACACACACAATATGGTATATTTAAAAAAATGCCTTCCAAAAGCAGAATTTATAGAAACAAGTTTGGCAGATGAACCATATTTTGCAGAAAATGATGTAAGCATGATTTATATGGGTTCAATGAAAGAAAGTACTCAAGAAAAAGTTATAGAAAAATTATCAAAACATAGAAATAGAATAATTGAACTAATAAAAAACAATGTAGTATTTCTAATGACAGGAAATGCTATGGAAGTATTTGAAAAACATATTGAGTTAGAAGATGGAACACAAATAAAAGCATTAAACATATTTGATTTATATGCAAAAAGACAAATGATGAATAGATATCATGAAATGCAAATTGGTGAATTCAAAGATAAATTAGATATAGTTGGATATAAAGCATCATTTAGTATGACATATGGAGATAATTCAGAAGGTTATTTTATGAAAGTAGTCAGAGGAAGAGGAAATAACGAAGAATCTGAATTTGAAGGAATTCGTCAAAACAATTTCTTTGGAACATATTATATAGGGCCACTATTAGTTCTTAATCCATTGTTTACAAAGTACTTAATAAAATTATTAGGAATTAAAGGAAAGAAATTAGCATTTGAAGAAACAGCAATCGAAGCATATGAATTAAAATTAAACGAATTTTCAAATCCAAAAATAGAAGGATAAAAATAAACAAAAAACAAAGCCAGGAATTTATTCCTGGCTTTTTCCGGTCTTGTAGAAAAAATTTAGTGTTGTCCATTTACAACTAGAAGAGCAATACCATCCTGCTTAAAACTCCAGAATGGCTTTGGTCTCCTAGATGATGTATCGATTGTTAGTTTTACCAATTGTATTCCCGCTGAAGGAGCTTTTTCAAGCAATTCATCCTTCAGCGAAGGGTAGTCAATTAAGAGTTCCGCGATTTTGCGAGAACAATGTTGTTCTACTTTGATTTTGCAAAGCTTTTGTGCTTTTGCTTCATCAATACCATTCCGAGCCAAAAGCTCGGTTGTAATAGAATTTAATAAAGTCATTTGTTACCATACCTCCTGATGAAAAAATATTTGTGACCGGATTGCTAAAAAATAGCGTACACTTAATAATAGCATATTTTGTACAAAATGTCAATTTATGGTAAAAATGAAAATTGAGATTAAAAATAAAACGATAAAACAATAAAATGATAAAACGATGAATAATAAAACAATAAAAACAATAAAAACAATAAAACAATAAAACGAAACAGAAATTAAAAACAAAACAAAATGTAAAAGCTAGAGTTTATAAAATTATTTATGTTGAGATACTTAAATGCTAATGATATAATGAGGCAAAATTATTTTATAAAAAACTCGAGGATTAGATGGGAATAATAAGAGACTTTTTTAATAGAATAATAAAACGTAGAGGAACAAAATTATTAGAAACTGCAACACAAGAAGAAATAAAGGATTTTATAGATGCAATAAATTCTAGTGGCAACGAAAAAACTAAAGCATTACTAGAACAGAATTTAAGTGGTGAAAAAATTGCTCAAGAAAATCTTAAACGTAATGTAGAAATTGTTAATAATTTTATTACTCTTATTAATGATGGAAAAGTTGATATTGGAGGAATTTCAACAGAAAATCCATATAAAAGAATATTAAATTATTTTAGCAATAATAAAGAAATAAAAAATACAATACTAGAAATTATAAATAGAAAATTTTACGATGAAATAGAAAAATCAAGTAATGGCGAAACATATGAACAAGTACATAATGCATTAGATAGAACATTAGATACATATTTGAAAACAATTGGATCAGACAAAGATATAAATAAATTATACGAAATAGGAAAAGTAAAATTATTACAAGGCATTATAAAGAAAAACATATTATTAGTTGAAAATTCAATAGAAATAAGTAATTTGAGCAATAAGGTTTCTGACATATATGAAGGAAATCTACTTTTTAATATTAAAAAAGAAAAAGATGTAGACAAGCAAATTGCAATGTATGATGAATATATTAGAGACTTTAGAAATGGTAAAGAGATTGATATAGAAAAGGAAAGAGATTATTTATCATATCCTGTTATAGATGTTTATAAAATGGATTTTATGAAAGATAGAGAATTAAGAAAACTTTGTAAAAATTACTCTATTCCATCAACTGCTAAAATATCTAAGATATATATAACTGAAACATTTAAACAAACAAAAGAAAGAAACAATGCTTTATGTAAAAACAATATAAAAGTAGGTGAAGTAAAAACATCAGATTTAGTACTCGTTAAAGCAACAACAATGTTTCCTAATAATAGAATTTTAGAATCAGTAGATAAATATAGTGATTTACTAGAAGAGCAATCACCTTTTGAAAAACAATTAAGAAAAGTAGGTGTAATAGATTTATCAAAGTACAAAATGTTAAAGTTTCAAAATAGAAGAACAGTGCATTTTACACTTAATGGATTATCAGCAAAAAGCGAACAAAGAGATTCAAAAAACGAAAACTATATTATAATTGAACCATTTGAAGAACATATAAATGATGATAATTTAATTAATATCAATGAAGCAGATACATATTTTGAAGGTGATTTAGTATTATCTAAGAAAGCAACAATATTAGTACCAGTAGAAAAGTATAAACGACTAATAAAAGATGAAAAAATTTTAAAAGAATTAAATAAATTTGATACAAGATTGTTTGATGGCAATGAAGAAGAAGCAGTACGAATGTGCCTTTTAGATAAAGGATATACATTCGGTTATATTAAGAACTATGGATTTAATATATTTACAAGTAGAGAAGCTAATGAAAATTATGATCCATGTGAAGAAAATGAAAAACTTATTTTTGAATGTGAAACAAAATTAGTAAGACAATTACAACAACAAGGTAAAAATGTAAAACATGGTGTTTATTTTTGCTCTGAAAGTAAAGTGAAAGATATGAATAGAACAATTGAATTAAGAAAACAGGAATATCAAAAATTAGTAGAATGTATTAATGCAACATGCGATTTTGAATTTAGCAAAACAATACTTATGAATGATTTTTTATCATCGGCAATGATGCCTCAAAGAGTCAACTATGGCGATTTCACAAAGCCACATTTAAACATTGAAAAAATATTTGAAAAACTAAAACCAGAAGGCGTAGAAAGAGCATTGCAAAAATATAATACTGAAATAATAGAAGAACATAATAAAGCTCGAGAAGCAAAAGATGAAAAGCTAAAAGAGTCTGGATTAATTGTAGAAGAATCAAAATTAAATGCTGATTTTATAAGATATTAAATAAAGATTTATATGATATAAAGCATAGAAATAAAAAATAAAATAAAAATAAATAAAATAAAAAGTGAAATAAAAAACATAACAAAAATATAATTTGTTACCTAACGAATAATTTTAAAAAAATGCTAAAATTGTTCGTTAGGTAAACTAAAAATAAAAAAAGTGTTGACAAAATGTGGAAAGCATGTTATCATAGCCACATATTAAGAGTTTACTTTTTAGCAGTAAAGGGTGTTACAACCTACACTTGAAAGATTGAAAAGTCTTGCAAAGGAGTCTTATACAGATTTTTTTGCAAGGCTTTTTTTGGCCTTTGTAAAAAAATAGAAGGATTTAATTAAATGCTTCAAAAAGTAAAATTAAGAAGGAGGATAAAGTAATGAACATTATCAAAGTTACAAACTTATCAAAAACTTTCAAAGTTAAGATCAAAGAAAAAGGCTTAAAGGGAAGTTTAAAATCTATCTTCAAATCAAAACACAAGGAAGTACATGCAGTAAATAACATTTCTTTTGAGGTTGAAGAAGGCGAAATGGTTGCATTTATAGGACCTAATGGCGCTGGCAAATCAACAACAATAAAAATGTTAACAGGGATACTTTATCCTGATGCAGGTGAAATAAATATTCTTGGAATTGATCCAAAAAAAGATAGAAAAAAATTAGCCTATAAGATAGGCACTGTGTTTGGTCAAAAGGAACAACTTTGGACACACTTGACACCTTATGATAACTTTCGTTTCTTTGGTGCAATTTATGACATTCCAAACGAAAAGATAGAAGAAAAAATAAATAAGCTTAAGGAACTTTTCGGGTTAGAAGAATTCATTAATACACCAGTTAGAAATTTATCGTTAGGTCAAAGAATTAGATGTGAAATTGTAGCATCATTAATTCACGAACCAAAAATTTTGTTTCTTGATGAACCAACAATCGGCCTTGACCCAGTTGTAAAACAAAATATCAGATCGCTTATAAAGAAGATGAATAGAGAACTTAATACAACTGTATTCTTAACATCACATGATGTAAGCGATATTGAAAAGTTGTGTAAGAGAGTAATAATCATCAATAACGGTGAGATTGTTTTGGATGATACGATGGAAAATTTAAAATATCATTATTTCAACAAAAAAATAATTGAAGCAAAACTTGCAACAGAAATAAATATCACAGAAATGGCAGGTGTTGAAATTGAAAAACAAAATGGTACGAACTACAAGTTTTCTGTAGATACAACAATCACAAGTGTAGCAGAAGTTTTAAAGAAGTTACAATTGGAAAATCTCGAAGATATTTCTATTTCAAGTATTCCACTTGAAACAATTATTAGTGATATCTATAAGAGAGAAAATAAATCTTAAAGAAAGGAAGAACAAAATGAAAAAATACTTATATGCATTTAAATTTGAAGTAATGACAACACTTCAATATGTATTTGATTTCATTGGAAAAATATTTTCACTATTCATTATGATATTTGTATTTATGAATTTGTGGAATTTTATGTATGATGATCCAAGTCAAGTAATAAATGGGTATACAAAGTTTCAGATGATATGGTATGTAAGTATTTCTGAATTAATGTACTTCATAACACAAGGTAAAAAAACGTGTGACACAATAGCAAGATATGTTAAGTCGGGAAACATTTCATACACAATAAATAAACCTTATGATTATGTAGTATATACATTGTTTACTTTATTAGGCCGTAGTTTTGTATCAAGCATATTTTATACAACTTTTACAATACTAATAGGAAGTGCATTTACAGGCGCGTTACCAACATTAACAATTACTGAGCTATGTGCAATTGTTTTAATTTTTGTACTAGCTGTTACAATATCATTGCTGATAGTTATAGCCATCGGACTATTTTCGTTTATATTTGAGGACTCATCACCAATGTATTGGATATACAGTAAGATTTGGTTAATTTGTGGAACATTATTTCCAATAGAATTTTTTCCAATATGGGCACAAAACATCTTAAGGTTCACACCAATATATGTAATAACAGGACCATCAAGATTAGCTGCAAACTTTAATGGAGAAGAATTTATACAAACATTAATTGCACAAGTTATATATCTAGTTATTGCATTTGGCATTTGTGAATTAATTTATAGAAAGGGGATGAAAAAGTTAAATGTTAACGGAGGTTAAAAATCAAATAAAAGTAACATTATTAACAACTAAATACGCTATCATGAGAGAGATGTTGAACAAAGCAAATTTTATAAGTAATGTTTTCTTTATGATTTTAAATAACTCAACATTTCTTATTCAATGGTTTTTACTTTTATCTATAAAAGAAAGTATAGCCGGATATGATATACATAAAATACTATACTTATGGGGATTAGCTTCACTATCTTATGGTGTTGCACATTTCTTTTTCAAAGGTGCCTTTAATATTGGAGACCTAATAAATGAAGGAAAACTAGATAGCTACATGGTACAACCAAAAAATATTTTAATATCAATTAGTACTGCAAGTTGTGAGCCATCAGCAATGGGAGATTTAATATATGGTTTCATATTGTTTTTTATAAACACACCAACATTTACAAATTTCTTGTTGTATGTATTATTTGGAATTACAGGTGGATTGATTATTACAAGTGTAACAATTATTTTGAATAGCTTAAGTTTTTGGTTTTCAAAATCAGATTCAATTGCAGATGCAGGAATTAGTTTAATGACAACATTTGCAACATATCCAGGAACAATATTTAAAGGTGCAACAAAAATTATACTTTACACAATAATTCCATTAGGAGCAACAGCTTATATACCAATTGAAACCTTAACAAATTTTGATTTAAAATACTTATTGATAATTTTAGGAATTACAATATTTTTCTTATTCTTTGCATTCTTTATTTTCTACAGAGGAATAAAGAAATATGCATCAAGTAACTTGATGAGTGCGAGAATATAATCTTAACCAAAAGAGCCAATGAAGTGAATTCTAAATAGAGTTCACCTCAGTAGGCTCTTTTATTTATCTCGAAAATGGAGAAATAACTACGAAATCAAGCGTTTCACAGTTGAATATTAAGAAAATATTTCAAAAACTCTCTTTATTAATATAACTTTTATATTAAAAACTCTGTTTTAAAGCCCTATTATTATAATGAACAAAATGGATTTTAAAAATATTTTTTTAGGAGAATTACGTATGAAAAAAGTTTTAAAGAAAATTTTAATAATACCATTTATTATAGCATTAATATTGCTTTTACTAGAAGGTGAACTAGTAAAGAAATATGCTATTGAAGACTGGGAAGTTGATTTATCATTTCCAACAGAAGAAATAATGTCTCAATGGCAATCAATTTCATGCTATACAGCAGATGGTATACAACAATATCCAGGACAATGGGGCTATTTAACTAGTGGTGGAAATAGCTATCTTAGAAATGCAGAAAATACAGATAACTTAACAGGCTTTTATAATCCATATACGAACTATGAAGATATTGATGTAAAAATTAATATGGGAGTTATAAATGGAGAAAGTGCCGGCGATGATGACTATATGGGAATAATGATAAGAGTTTCTGAAAATCAAACTAATCATACATCTTCAGCCTATTTATTTTTAATACCAGGAGATCCATATTCACCAACAGGATGGAGACATACAGATAATAAATTCTATACTCTTTTAAATCCAGTTGTAGGAGATGAAGATAAAGGAATGGGCAAAGATGACTATGGAAAATATATTCAATCAATTGCAGGTTCAGGTGCAGGATTATATAAAATAACTAATTCTCAATTCGCAATGGCCAATGTTCAATTATTACAATTAGCATCTGAAAAAAACATGTACTGGGAACTTGGTGTTGACCAAGATGTTGAAATAAAAGCTACAGGAAACAAGATTGAAGTTTGGGTAACTAAGGCAGGTGGATCAAGAGTAAAAGAAATAGAATATACTGATGCAAATCCAATAAAATCAGGTTCATATGGATTCTTTGCATGTAGCCAACCAGGAGATAGTTATAACAATATTAGAGGAACAGCAACACTAGCAAAATATACAGTATCATTCAATGGAAATGGTGGAACAACAATAGGTAATTCTTCTATAACAGCTATTTCTACAAAAACATATAGTGGTGTACCAACATCAGCAACACGTACAGGCTATACATTTGATGGATGGTATACAGAACCAACAGGAGGAACAAAAACAGATATTGCAAATGGTGCAACAGTTAATATTAATAGAGACACAACAGTATATGCACACTGGGCACCAAGAAATGATACAAGATATAAAGTACAACATTGGAAACAAAATTCATACGATAATACAAATCAAGCAATAACAAATGAATATAATACACATTATGATTCAACACATTACACATTAGCAGGAACAGATACTTTAACAGGAACAACAGATTCAAAAGTTACACCAAATGTAAATACTTATGAAGGATTCACAAGTCCAGCAAAACAAGAATTAGTTATTAATGCAGATGGAAGTAGTGTTTTAAATTATTATTATAAGAGAAATGAATATAATGTTTCTTTAACAGCAGGAAACGGAATACAAACAGTTACTGGAGCAAGAAAATATTTATATGGTGCAACAGTAAAAATTTCAGCAACACCAAAAGCAGGATATGCTTGGGATAGATGGACAGGCGATACAATAAATGGAACTGAAAACACATACACATTTGTAATGCCAGCACATGGTGTATCAGAAACTGCATTTGGAAAAACAGTAGGATACGGAATAACATATTTACCAAACGATGCTGATCCAACAACAGCAAAAGCAGTAATGCCTGAAAATCCAACAACATATGATATAGAAACTGAAACTATCACATTAAACAATCCAACAAGAACAGGTTACGAATTTATTGGATGGACAAGTGATAATAGTACAGTACCAATGATAATAATGACACTAAACAAAGGATCAATTGGAAATAAAACTTTTACAGCTAACTGGAGAGCAAGAAACGACACACATTATAAAGTACAACATTGGAAACAAAGAATATATGAAAATCAAGATGAGGAAGTGAGAGAATATTACAATACTCATTACAATGAAGAATGTTATGAAATTGCAGAAATAGATGATTTAGAAGGAACAAGTGATACAAAGGTTATTCCAAATATTAAAAATTATTTAGGATTCACAAGTCCAGAAGAACAAGAATTATTAATTGATGCAAACGGAACTTCAGTTTTAAATTATTACTACAAGAGAAATGAATACAATGTAGAATTAATTGCAGGCAATGGAATTAAAGAAACAATCGGCGGAAGAAATTATTTATTCGAAGATAGAGTAGAAATTTCAGCAGAAACAAAACCAGGATACGAATGGGAAAAATGGACTGGAGATAAAATAACAGGAAGAAATTTAACTTATGTATTTATAATGCCAGCAAATGATATTAGAGAAACAGCATCAGCAGTAGCAAAAGAATATCAAATAACATATATAGCAAATGATGATGATCCAACAACATCAAAAGTAGTAATGGCAAACAATCCAGCAACATACAATCCAGAAACAGAAGATTTTAAAATAGTAAATCCAATAAGAACTGGATATGAATTTGTAGGATGGGTTGTAGAAAATGAAGAAATACCTTCTGAAACAGAAGAACCAACACAAGAAGTAACAATAACAAAAGGAACATATGGAAACTTAAAGTTAACAGCTAATTGGGAAGCAAAAACAAATAATCAATACACAGTACAACATTGGCAACAAAGAATTTATAAAAATGATGATGAAGCTAAAGAGAGAGCAAATGCATCAATTATAGATGAAGACAATTACAAATTAGTTGATACAGAAAACTTTAACGGAACAACAGGAACAATAGTAAAACCAGAAACAAAAGAATACGAAGGCTTTACAGCACCAGCAAAACAAGAATTATTAATTAAAGCTGATGGAACAGCAATAATAAATTATTATTACACAAGAAACTATTATAAATTAACTGTTGAAAAAGATGAAAACACATCTAATGTAGAAGGTGCAGGAATTTATTTATATGGTGAAAAAGTAAAAATAAATTGTATATCAAATTATGGTTATTCGTTTAAAGAATGGCAAGGAGATGCAGAAGATAAAAAGCAAGAAGATTATATTGAAATGCTTGCAAGTGATAAACAAATAAAAGCTATATCACAAAAGAACATACATAAAGTTACAGTTGATTTAGGTGATGTAGAAAAATATAAAATGGTTGAATACGATGATGTTATTGACTTAGAAATACCATATAGAGATGGATATGAATTCTTATACTTCAAAACAAAAGATGGCGAAAAAATATATGATAACAAATTACGTATTGATGATAAAGATTATTATATAGAAGCAGTTTATGCAGAGATACCAACAATCTCATTACCACAAACAGGTGAAGATAATGATGCACTTATAATTGCGCTATATGCAATTTTAACAGTAATGTCATTAGGAACTGCAATATTTTTTATACACAAAAGAAAATAAAAAATTAAACAAAGATAAAAACTAAAACAATAAAATAACAACACAAGATAAACGAAAGAAAAACATCTAAAAAAGATGGGAGAACAATATGAAGAAATTAAAATTAATAATTGAAAAAATCCTCATATTTGTATTAATGATTTTACCATTAACAATAAGCTTCATTAATCCATTAAAAACAATTGCTGCGGAAGCAATGCCAATTGATTTAGGAACATACAATGAGGCTACTGTTAATGCGCCAATTCACACGCATATTTGGACAACAAAGTTTGATGATAACTATCACTGGGAAGAATGTTCAATATGTAAAAACACAAGAAATAAAACAACCCACGTTTTATCAGGAAATGGTGGAAGTAAAACATTATGTGAAAATGGCTACTTTAATGAAGCATATAGAGAAACATGTAATTGCGGTTTCCAATCAAAACCTCAAGTAGTAGTACATGGTAGATATGAAAACTATGTTGATTGTCAAACTTTAAACTATGGAACAATGAACAATCAAACATTTAATAATTTAAAACATGTTTCAAATGCAGAATTTCAAGATCTTCTTAATGGTACAAACAACAGCGGTAAAAACCCATCATTGCAAAAATTACCAGCAACACCAGGAGGACAACCATACACATGGAATGCCATTGACAATGATGGATTAGGATTAATCTTTATGGGCGGACCAATCATGAGCGATACAAGAGGAGTAAAAGGAACATTAGAATTAATCATAGGTTCAGAAGGTGATTGTGGAAAGAAAGTAGCATTTGATGAATACTTCATTCTAACAAGATATATTTACTCAACAGAAAATCCAACAAGATTAGGTTTTGTAAGTTACATGGAAAATAATACACCACATAGTGACTTAATTAATAATTCAGATCACATGCTTTATGGTTATCCAGCAAAATATAGAAATCGTGTAAACGATACTCAATGGAATAAAATAGTAGCAGAATTTAAAGGATATTATACACATACATCAAGTTGGGGTTGGCAATCAATGAACATCCAACATGCTGGTCACGCAAACTCAGGAAGTTATATTTATGCAACAAGTGCATGTTATGATTCAAGCAATCATCATTCAATTAATTTAAATGATGATGTTCCAATTAATTGTGATATATGTGATTGTCACTACAATGGAAATGAAGGATATTCATCAGATACATGGTATAGATGTAGTGCACATGAAAGATTAAATGATGGAGAATCAGTAACATGTGGAGGACACATTGTTACAGGAAAAGATGGAGTGAAATTAGGAACTGTATATTGTAATTTCAAAAGAACAGGAGACACAACAGTAAGAACAAATGTCACAGTTGTTCCGGAAAAAGGATTTACAGTAGTAGAAAACACAACAGTACCAAACACAGTAGTCCCAAAACTTGATTCAACAAATCCATCATCAACATGGACATATTATGGAATAGTAAGACTTTCAAATCAAAAATCAGGAAGCCAATTAATATCAAGAGGAATAAACTGTGGAATCAACTATGGATTCAACGACACAATAGCTCCAACAGCATATGGATATTCAAACAACACAACAAACAATAGCTACTGGAAGGTAGAAGGTGCAGGAACACAAAGTAATCCAAAAACACAATCAAAAATAACAGTAACATTCAAAGATCCACAACAATATTCAAGAAACGTAGTAAAAGTAAAAGTTTATGATTCAGATCAAAAAACAGTTTTACCACAAGGAAACAATGTAACAGAAACACCATTAACAAAAGTTTCAGGAACATCTGGAGATAACACTTTATGGCAAGGCACAATAAATATAATGACAGAAGTAAATGGAACAAAAAACATTTATGTTCAAGCAATAGATGCATGTAACAGAACATCAGCATTAATTCCAATGCAAATAAGTTACATTGATGCACAAGGCCCAACATTAACAATAACAGCAGATAAAAACAATAATACATGGGCAACATCAAAAATATTAACACTAACAGGTTCAGATGATTACAAATATTATTCAATGGGAACAAGTGCAACAGATATGATTCAAGTAGGCAACACTACATACAACAACCAAAGAAAATATGAAGTAACAGGAGATACATATTCTCAACCAAGAACAATAAGATTCTACGCACAAGATACAGCAGGAAACTTATCATACAAAGATTATTCAATTAGTCATATTGATAACACAAAACCAACAATAGATTTAGCAAGAGTAACAATAGGTCATGGTAGTTCAACAATGCAAATTGTTGCAAACGATAAAAACAGAATACTAAATGAAGAGGGAAGTGGTGTTACTCAATATGCTGCAAGCAAAGACTTAGCAACATTAGAAAGTAAATTCCAAACAAGTAATCAATTTACACTAGACGAAACCGGTAGATATTATTTTGCTGTAAAAGATGCAGTAGGAAATATATCTGTTGTAGAATCAACAATAATAAATATAATGTACGACTTAACAATTAATCCAAACGGAGGAGTATACAACAATTCTAATAACAGCACTATAAAAGCAATTCAAGATGGAACAACAGAAAGCATAGCAATACCAACACGTGTAGGCTATAATTTTGCTGGCTGGACACTAACAGGAACAAATAGTACATTAACATATACAGACAATAGTTTAACAAAACCTGCAACATTCAAAATGGGAACAGAAGATGCAACATTAACTGCAAACTGGACACCAAGAAATGATACAGACTATGTAGTTAGACACTGGAAACAAAATTTATATGACAATACAAATGAAGAAACAAAAGAATATTACAACACTCAATACGATGATATAATCTATGAACTAACAGATGCAGAAGAATTACAAGGAACATCAGATACAAAAGTAACACCAGCAGTTAAAATATATGAAGGATTTACAAGTCCTGAAAGACAAGAAATAACAATCAATGCAGACGGAAGCGGATTTCTAGATTACTATTATAAGAGAAATGAATATAATGTAAAATTAAATGGTGACAACGGAATTGACGAATTAATAGGTGAAAGAAAATATTTGTATGCCGACACAGTTAGAATCGGAGCAAATGTTAAACCAGGATATACATGGAAAGAATGGGATGGAGATGTAGTTTCAGGAGAAGAACAATATTACACATTCACAATGCCATCAAACAATGTAGAAGAAACAGCATCAACATCAATTGTAGAATATACAATTTCATATAATTCAAACGATGCAGATCCAACAACAGCAAAAGCTGTAATGCCAGAAAATCCAGAAACATATAATATAGAAACAGAAGAATTTATATTAAGAAATCCAACAAGAGATGGATATGAATTTGTAGGTTGGACTATAGTAAATGACGAAATTATTGTTGATTTAGAAGAAGGCGAAATAGTAGAACCAAAAGTAGATGTTACAATTGTTCCTGGAACACATGGAAACTTAACATTCACAGCAAATTGGAATAAAAACGAAGATACAAAATATACAGTAAAACATTGGCAACAAAGAATTTACAAAGATGATGATGAAACAAAAGAAAAATCAAATGCATCTATATATAATGAAGAAAATTACAAATTAGTAGATACAGAAGAATTTGCAGGAGTAACAGATGATACTATTGTTCCTGAAACAAAAGAATACGAAGGATTTACAGCTCCAATTAAACAAGAATTAGTAATCAAAGGTGATGGAACATCTGAATTAAATTATTACTATACAAGAAACTATTACAAATTAAAAATTGAAAAAGATGAAAACATTGCTAATACAGAAGGCGAAGGAACTTATTTGTATGGAGAAAAAGTAAAGGTAAATTGTACATCAAGTTATGGATATTCATTTAAAGAATGGCAAGGCGATAAAGAAAATATGCACCAAGAAGATTACGTAACTATGCCAGCAAACGATAAAGAAATAAAAGCTATATCAATGAAAAATAAGCATCAAGTTAAGATTAATTTAGATGAAGAAGATATAATATTAGATGTAGAATATGATGATACTATAGTAATAGACAAACCAGAAAAGAATGGATATGAATTCTTGTATTTTGAAACAGAAGATGGCAAGAAAGTTTATGAGAACAAACTATACATAGATGATAAAGACTATGTAATAAAACCAGTTTGGGGTAAAATACCAGAAATGAATTTACCACAAACAGGTGAAAACGATACTGCTTTATTAGCAATTTACACAATAATAACAATTGCATCATTTGCTTTGGCAATAGAGTTAGCAAGAAAAAACAGTACGTCTAAAATTGACAAATAATGGTAGAAATGATATAATTTGAACATACATTAATTGAACCCCTCGATTAATGTTTTAACATACATGCAACTTTAAAATGGCACAGAAAGAAAGAGGACACAGGGATATGACAACAAGAAGAGCAAGACGGAAAAAGGCAATCAAATTATTAGTAATACGGTTTTTAACTATCACTTTGATAGCGGGGTTAACCGCAATTGGAATTTATCAATTTGATAAATTTCAGTGTACGAGGGTAATAAAACCTTTGTATCAATTATTTTGCATAAACGATAGTATTAAGTATTATAAACAACAGGAAAGCCTATACCAAGGTTTTAAAGACAATACGGAATACTCAAACAAGATTAGAGAACTCACGCAAGAGCGGCGAGATAATTTTTACCACAGCGAGGATAGAGTAGTTGCGTTTATAACGCAAAAAAATTCATTAATAAAATTTATTATACTCATTCTTGCAGTGGTAGCAATAATATTTATCACAATTTTTCCGATAATTATATTGCTAGCCTTGTATGATATGATTCTACAAAAATTCAAAAGAGCATGGCAAAGAACCAATACTATTGAGTATAAAGGTTCCATAATTAAACAATAAAAATAAGAGGGGGGTCGCAGCCTAGTAATAGGGCTGCGATTTTTTATTGAAATTTTAGTATTAAAGGGTATAATATAAATATAAAAATTTACAAATGTAATCAGCATAAATGTTTGAGAATAGTGTAAATTTTTAATAAAATAAATAGAGGTGGAAAAATGGAAGAAAAAAGAGAAAAGAAAATTAATTTGTTTTCAGTAATTTTAATATTAATCATTTTAATTTTGATAGCAGGATTAGTATGTATATTTATAGAAAACAAAAAATTGAATCAACAATTAAGCGAACGTAATAATACTAATGAGATAACTAATAATACTGAAACTAATTCAATTAATACTTATAAAGTTGAAAACATAAAAAATATATATGATGCCTATGTAGATGAAGATAGTAATCTTATAAAAGCTCAAAAAATAGTTAAAGAGCTTATAGATACAGTAAATAATAAAGACTGGTATTACTTAGCAAAAATAGTTGGTACAGATGCAGATGACTTTATAAAATATGATATTTGTAATTATAATGTTAATGTTGACGATTACCAAGAACTTGGCAATAAATATGTATTCAATGAAACATATGAAACAACAATAGACACTAAGTCAGTAGGATTAGGAAAATTACTAATAATAACATTTGAAGATAGTGATAGTATAAAAATAGATGTAAATTGTACTGGGCTATAAAAGTAAGATAAAATATATGAATTAAATATTATACTTTAAAACAAAATGGAATGGATAAGATATAAAATTATATATCAAATCCACTCCATTTTATTTATTGCTGAACATCAGAGAGAATCTCGGGAATTTTCGAATAATATGACCATGAAATCAAAGTTTCATTTAATAAAAAGGTCTTAGTTAATTCAGAAAATTCTTTCTCTTTCCCCTTATATTGGCAATAATTTAGTAAAGTTTCTTCTTCAGAATTTACTAAATTAAATAGCATTTGAGGATTTATTTCCTCAATTACATTAAGTAATATAGCGTAGTACTCTAGATTATCAACAAAAACATCAAATGCAGATAACCTAACGCCATATACAACTTCATCTGTATAAATTTCAGATAATGTTGTATTAAAATCATTTTTTAAAGCTGTTATATCAGAAGAAATATAACAACTTAATAATTTTTCTTCTCCAAATGCCTCAGCCAGTAAACTAGCAATATGAGTCTCATACTCATATACACATGAAGATTCTGGATAAGGATATACTTTAGAAGAAAAATAATTTGTTAATCCCTCTGATAACGAATATCCAAAACATTTGCCTTGATATTCGTATTTGCAACCTAACATAGCATCGTTATTGTCAGAGAGATAATGCAACATCTCATGGGCAATTACTGGGATGCTATTAGTTGAAAAATCATCGCTTACAAAAATCGTTTGATATTTGTAAGAATATAATCCATGGATTTCCATGGATGATGAACCATAGTATTTTGCTAAATCTTTTTTAGATATAATCCTATACCTGGGTTCATCTTTATTCAGCTTATAATAATCACATAGATTGTTATAAATTTCATGCATTTTATTAAGCACATCTTTTGATGGCTCTATTGACTTAGCTAGAAGAAAATCATCTGAATAAGATTCTTCAGAAATATCTTCTGTATTGGGGCTTACTAATGCACAAGGTATATAGTAATCTCTGGGATCTAATGCCTCTGCTATAACAACAGCGATAAATGATACTACAAATATTAAAAGAACAGTAATAATAATTAATTTTAATTTCTTCATAACTTTATTCTCCTTAAAATGTATTTTTTATAATGTATAATAAAGTCAATTAAACTCCAATTGGCGAAAAAAGAAATAAAATCTATATAAAATGGCAAATAATGCCAAACAAGTAAATTATAGCACAAAATATTTTAAAATGCAACCTATTATGTAAACAACACAACTATATATTTTATACTAATATGAATATCTAGCTTACTAAAATCAATATAGAATTTTTTATAAAAGTATGAAATAAGAATAAAAAAGACTTGAAACATTACAGTTTCAAGTCTAAACTGGTCGAGGCGACAGGGATCGAACCTGCGACCTCATGGTCCCAAACCACGCGCGCTACCAACTGCGCTACGCCTCGACATATAATAAAGTTTTATTGCGTACTTGATTAATATAGCATATTTTATCTGTAAAATCTAGTCTTTTAATTAAAATAATTAAATTATTTGATATTTACTATATATAATAGTAGAAAATTGATTATATAAATAGAAGACATTTTAAACTTAACTATCAAATTACGAAAAAAATGGTGCTTTTGCGAAACATCTGTGATATAATGCATGTGTTCGTTAGAAATAACTAATTGAATTTTCGAAAATGAAAGGAAGAAAATATATGAAAGTTTTATTTTGTTCTGGTTTCTCATTATTTGGAACTGGTTCAGGTACTCTTATAAGAACACAAACAGATTCATTCTTAAATCATGGTGACGAAGTTGCTATTATTTCTTGTGAGAATACAACAGAGAATGTTACTAAAGATGATGGAGTTAAGTATTATCCAGTATATTTCACATCACCTGAAGAAGGTGCTGAAAAAATAGAGGGAGCTTTCCCATTTAACTTCCCAATGTTCACAGGTAGTACTGTTTCTACAGAAAACTTCTGGAGCATAGATATTGAAAAAATAAAAGCTATTATGGAAAAGTATCAAGCTACAGTTCATCAAGCTATTGAAGAATTCAAACCAGATGTTATCTTCGGACAACATTTATGGATTCATTCATATTTAGCAATGAAAGAAGCTAATGGAAAAATTCCAGTTGTTACAACAATTCACGGAACAGACCTTAAAGGTTATGGAGAAAAGATTCCTGAATTCATGAAAACAGCTTCAGAAACAGATAAAAAGAAATTTGAAATTTATAAAAAGTGTGCAGAAGATGCAGCAAAGATGGGTGATAAGTTTATCGTTATATCAAATGCACAAGAAAAAAGATTTAAAGAACTTTATCCTGATCAAGCAAGCAAAGCTGAACTTGTTAGAAACAGTTATAATGCAAATAAATTCTTTAGAATTAAAGACAAATCTAGAGAAGAAATTATTGATGAAGTATTTAGCAAAATTCAAGGACATAACAATCCTGAAACATTCGATCTAGATAATGATCCTAATGCAGTAGAATTACCAAGAGATTTCGATAAGCTAGCAATGTTTGTTGGAAAATTTGTTGAATTCAAAGGTGTTGATTCATTAATTCACGGATGGAAAGAGGTTGAAGAAAAAGAAATGGCTAAAGGAAAGAAACCATTATGTATTGTAATTGGTGCAGGTCCTTTAGGAAAATCATTAAGAGAAGAAGCAGCTAGAGTTGGTACTCAAACTTTATACTTTGTTGGAAGACAAGGTCCTGAAATTATTAACCCACTTCACAATGTTTCTAATGTTGCTATGGTTCCATCAATTCATGAACCAGATGGATTAGTTGTTAAGGAAGCTTTAGCCGGAGGAGATCCTGTAATTGGTGGAAACTCAGGTGGTATTCCAGAAACATTAGCTCCAAATCCAGGCGAGAACTTTGTTGTTGATCAAGAACATGGCGTAATTTGCACACGTTTAGGAATGTTATTCCCAAATGAAATAACAAGAGAAATTAAGCCTGATGCAACAGATGAAGAATTAGAATTAACAAAAATTGAAGCTGGAAAAGCAATTGCTATTGCAACAGAATACATTTTTGATGAAAAGGTTAAATTTGATAAAGATGTTTTAGCTCAAGATAATATGGTTTATAGTCCAGATAACAACTACAAAGATTTATGCAAAGTATTTGAAGCAGCAGGTGTTAAAATAGATAAAAAAAAACCAGTAGATAAAACACCAGACGAAAAATAGAAAACAAAAAATAAAATAAAAAAGGCGGTACAATGTTTAATTCATTTAAGCCGTCTTTTTTGTGCTATTAAAGGTTGAAGAAAAAAAATTGAAATAGTATAATATTAAACAGCATTTATAATAAAGTGGAGGATTTTGTGAAAAAGGAATTAGATAAGACTCAGATTCATGCTAGAGAGAAAAAATCAAAAAGAATGAAAAGAATTAGACGACTATGTATAATAGCCGCTATTATTGTGATTATAATTATTATAAATATAGTTAATTCAGCCAAACAAAAACATTATGCAACAACAGAATTAACCCAAATTCAAAAAAGAGATATGGCAACATCAATTGGTGCAACAGGAACAATTTCTACAGAAAGCACAAAAAATGTTACATCAACATTAACAGGTTTTGAAGTTAAATCAGTATTTGTTTCTGAAGGACAACAAGTTACTAAGGGCGAAACAATCGCAACATTTAATGTGGATGAAGTTAAGAAAAACTTATCAAAAATTAAGTCAGCAACAAGTTCACAAAATGTTTCTAAAAAAGATGATAAAACAGCTGAAACATTAACAAACAGAGCAAATGAAGAAAAAGAGGAAGTAGAAAAACAAATTACTGAAACTAAGAAAAAATTAGAAGAAGTAAGAACAAAAAGAGATGCAAGTACAACAAAATTAAATGAATATAAACCTACATACGATAAAGCAAAAGCTAAATATGACCCAATTAAAAATGATTATGATGAAAAAGTTAAAGCAAGAGATGCAGCAAAGAAAAAATATGACGAGCAAAAAGCAATTGTTGAGGCTATAAAAATAAATCAAAAGCTTCCAGAAGGAACTACAAATACAATTACAAACACAATTGCAAATAATGTTTCAAACGAAATTGCAAACAAGATTGAAACAGTAGTTAATGGAAATTTAGATGAAGAAGAAGCTAAATTACCAGCATTAGAAAAAGCATATAAAGAAAAAGACACAGCAGTTAAAAATGCAAAATCAAAATATGATAGTGAAACAAAAACATTTAAAGAGATAGAAAAAAAGTACATTGAATTGCAAGGAGAAAAAACACTTACAGATGCAGCTGTTACTACAGAAGAAGCAATATTAAAACAACAAGAAAAGACTGTAGAAAATTTAGACATGGTAATTGATACAATTCAAAAAGGAAGCAGTGCACTTGATACAAGTAGCATACAAAGTATGTTATCAGGAGCTGATTCATTAAGCTCAATTACATCAAGCATGAGCGGATTAACAGGCTTAACAAATATTGCAGTTACTCCTGAGCAAATGCAAAAACAAATTGACAGTGCATCAATTAAAGCACCAGTTAGTGGAACAATAACCTATGTTGGTGTTAAACCTGGTGATACATATATGGGATCTACAATTGTTACAATAGATAACACAGAAGCCTTTGTAATAGATGCAGAAGTTAGCGAATATGATATTCCAGACATTAAAGTTGGAATGGATGTTAAGATAAAAACAGATGCAACAAGAGATGAAATACTAGAAGGAAAAGTTACATATGTAGCACTTTCATCAACAAACACAGAAAAAGCAAGTGGTGTAGGTTCAGCAGCAGGATATGGTTCGCTTTCATCTTTAGCTTCAACATTTTCATCAATGACTGCAGGAGTAAGTTCAACAAATGCAAAATATAAAATCAAAATTGATATAAACACTCCAAGCGATAGATTAAGAGTTGGAATGAATGCTAAAGCAAGCATTATTACAGATAAGAAAGAAAAAGTTTTAACAGTACCATATGAAGCAGTAATAAAGAGAGAAGACAATACTCACTATATTAAAGTAGTAAAAGATGGCTATGATATAGATGAAGCTGTTAGAAAATTAAAAGAATTATTAAATCAACAAGAAGATACAGAAAAAAGAGAGACAACAACTGTTCAAACAGAAACATTAGAAAACATGATTGAAGAAATTGATGTAGAGATTGGTATTGAAGGATCATACTATACAGAAATCTCTTCAGATAAAATCAAAGAGAACATGTATATTATTGTTCCTGAAATAGAAACAAACAACACCATCAAAGAATTAATTCAAATGATGGGTGCAGGCGCAGGTGTTTAATTAAGTAAGAACATTAGAAATTTAATTTTAAATAAGAGAAACTTAATTTTCGACAGCCGTTGTAGATTACTTTAATTTTAAGAGGACGAAATTTTGAAAGAAATAATAAGTTTAAAAAACATTGTTAAGAAATTTTATATTGATCAACCTAATGAACTTGAAATTCTTCACGGAATTTCGCTAAAAGTTTATGATGGTGAATTTGTTTCAATCGTTGGACCATCTGGTTCAGGAAAATCAACTTTGATGAATGTTATTGGAGCATTAGATAGACCAACATCAGGAGAATATATACTGGATGGAATTGATGTAGAAGAATCAGATGACCTTGAAATTTCAGCAATAAGAAACCAAGAAATAGGATTTGTTTTTCAAACATACAACTTGATTTCAAAATCTAATGCTTTAAAAAACGTTGAATTACCAATGCTTTACGCAGGGGTAAAAGCAGAAGAACGTAAAAAGAGAGCAATGGAATTATTAAAGCTTGTTGAAATGGAAGAAAGAGCAAAACATTTACCTGAAGAATTATCAGGAGGTCAAAAACAAAGAGTCGCAATAGCTAGAGCAATGGCAAACGATCCAGCAATAATACTTGCAGATGAGCCAACCGGTGCACTAGATAGTAAAACAGGAAGATTAGTTATGGACTTGTTCCATAAATTAAATGAGCAAGAAGGGAAAACAATTATTTTAATAACACACTCAAATGAACTTGCAAGAGAAACAGATAGAATAATTTCGATTCGTGATGGCAACATCGAAAGCGAAGAAATTTTAAAACCTGAAAAATACAAAGACATAGAGATTGATAAAAGCAATCTTAACAATAAAATAGAAACAAATAATATAAAACCAAAGAAAACTAGAACAAGAAAAAACAAAAAAGAAATAATTAATAAAAAAACAGACGATGAAATAATAAAAAACAATGAAGAAACAGATAATGAGGAGAAGTAATGCTAATTTGGGAAAATATTAGTATGGCCTTAGGAAGCCTAAAAGCTAATAAAATGCGTGCATTTCTAACAATGTTAGGAATAATAATTGGTATAGCAGCAGTAATAACAATTTACACTGTTGGAAATTCTTTAACTATATCTATTTCAGAAAGTATGCAAACACTTGGAGCAAATGATATTTATGCAATGGTTTCTCCAAAAAAATCAGAGGAAGGAGAGAAATCATTAAAAGATCAACTTGATGGAGTAAAGTTTCCAAAAGTCACATCTACAAGTGAATTGCAATCTTCTGATTTAATAAGCAAAGATATGATTGACCAAGTTTGTGAAAAATTTAAAGATGATATTTTTGCTGTTAATGTAGAAAGGATGGTTGGAATAGTTAACGCTACTGCTAATAACAATAAAACATCAATAAATATAGTTGGCGCAAGTGCAGGATATTTCTTAACCGCAAATTTAAATGTTGTAGCAGGAAATATGTTTAACGAAAACAATATTCAAGACAAATCAAGAGTAGTAATGATTTCAGATGAAACAGTAGATGAGTTATTTGCTGGAGAAGTAGACAAAGCAGTAGGTTCAGATATTGTTTTAACAATAAACAATCAAGACATAGATTTTACAATCATAGGTGTATATGAATTTTCAAGTTCAAATGGTATGGGTGGAGCAGGAATGCTTTCAACAATGGTAAACAGTTATGCTTATATACCAATGCCAACAGCAAATGATATTTTACATCAAGAAAATTCATATCAATACATTGAAATTATTCCAAAGACAGGAGTAAATTCTGAAAAACTTTCAAATAGTATTGGTGAATTTTTTAAACAATTTTACAAAAATAATTCAAGCTATGAAGTAAGTGTTTTCACAATGTCAGGAATGGTTTCAATATTTACAAATTTATTGAATACATTAACAACAGCAATTGCAATTATTGCAAGTATTGCATTACTTGTTGGTGGAATTGGCGTTATGAATATAATGTTGGTTTCAGTAACAGAAAGAACAAGAGAGATTGGAATTAGAAAAGCGTTAGGTGCAAAAAACTCATCTATTAGAGAACAATTTATTGTTGAGGCAATGATAATTTGTTTAATAGGTGGAATAATAGGTGTAACACTTGGTATAGTTTGCGGAAGTTATTTAACAAATCTTTTAGGATATCCAGCAGCACCTTCAATTCCAGGAATTATAATTGCATTGTTATTCTCAATGGGTATAGGAATATTCTTTGGATATTATCCTGCAAACAAAGCAGCAAAGATGAATCCAATAGATGCATTAAGATACGAATAAAATACTATAAAATAACAAAGGAGGAAAATATATGAGTGATTTATTATCAAAAAACAAATCAGGATGGTTAACAGCTTCTGATGATGATAGAGGAGCAATCTATGATTTCGCAAGAGGTTACATGGATTTTATTGGATCATCAAAAACAGAAAGATTAGTAGTTGAACACGCTGAACAAATGGCAAGAGAACATGGATTTAGACATATTGATGAATATGGTGAACTACATGCAGGTGATAAAGTTTATTTTAATAATAGAGGAAAAAATTTATATCTAGCTATTATTGGAAATAGAAGTGTTGAAGAAGGTTTAAACATTATAGGATCACATGCAGATTCTCCAAGACTTGATTTAAAACCACAACCACTTTATCAAGATGGTGACTTTGCATTCATGAATACACATTACTATGGTGGAATTAAGAAATATCAATGGACAACAATTCCATTAGCAATTCATGGTGTAATTATCAGAGCAGATGGAGAAAAAATTCAAGTTCATATAGGAGAAGATGATAGCGACCCTGTATTTGTTGTTTCTGACTTATTACCACACTTAGGCAAAAAACAAGCACAAGAAAAATTATCAGATGCAATCAAAGGCGAAAAACTTGATATCATGGTTGGAAGCATACCAGCTGATGAAAGCGACAAACAATCAATCAAAGAAAATGTAATGAGAATTTTAAATAGCAGATATGGCATCACAGAAGACGACTTCACAAGTGCGGAACTCGAACTTGTTCCAGCTTTTAAAGCACGTTCATCTGGATTTGATGAGAGTTTAGTTGCAGCTTATGGACAAGATGACAAAGTTTGTGCTTATGCTTCACTAAGAGCAATG
This sequence comes from Clostridia bacterium, assembly GCA_045643205.1. Lineage (GTDB taxonomy): Bacteria > Bacillota > Clostridia > TANB77 > CAG-508 > CAG-793. The sequence goes on from JAZUKI010000003.1 coordinate 157,134, forward strand.
ATGGAAATTGAAAATCCAGAAAGAACTGCAGTATGCATGCTTTCAGATAAAGAAGAAATTGGAAGTATGGGTAATACAGGAATGGAATCACATGTTTTTGATACATTCATTTCTGATTTATTAAACAAATTAAACGTAAATAGACCAAACTTATTAGATAAAGTATTTTGCAATTCAAGAATGTTATCAGCTGATGTTGATGCAGGTGTTGATCCACTTTATGCAGAAGTTAATGATATGACAAATGCAGGATTTGTAGGACATGGATTAGTATTAAATAAATATACTGGATCTGGTGGAAAATACAATGCTTCTGATGCTAATGCAGAATATGTTGGATTTGTAAAGAAAATTTTTAGAGATAACAACATTAAATATCAATTCTCTGAACTTGGAAAAGTTGATGAGGGTGGCGGAGGAACAATCGCATACATCTTAGCAAACAAAGGTGTAGATGTAATTGATTGTGGTGTTCCTGTAATTTCAATGCACTCACCATACGAAATCACAAGTAAATTTGATATTTATGAAGCATATAAAGGATACAGAACATTCTTTAGAAGCTAAAAAATACAGTCCTAAGGTTTGGAACTATACTTAAAAATAAATTTATATAGAAACTATTTTAAAATTAGAAATAATAAAAAAGAGCAAGATTCGAAAGTACTCGAAAATTGCTCTTTTTTGCTGGTAAAAATCTATTAAAAGCCTTGATAATTCTTGCTTTATAAAGTTAAAAATGATAGTATAAAGAAGCAGTAAAACACTGATTTTAGAGAGGGGTTTATCATGATAGAAATAAAAAATGTGACTAAAAAATATGGCACATTCGCAGCAGTAGATGATATTAGTTTTGAAGTTAATGATCGTGAGATTGTAGGATTTTTAGGACCAAACGGTGCTGGAAAATCAACAACAATGAACATGATCACAGGTTTTATCGAGCCTACAAGCGGAAAAATTATTGTTAATGGATATGATGTTTCAAAATCATCAAATAAAGCTAAGAAACAAATAGGTTATATGCCAGAAAATGTTCCACTTTACAATGATTTAACAGTAAAAGAATTTGTTTCATATATGTGCGAACTTAGAAAAGTTCCAAAGAAAGATAGAGATCTTCAAATCAGAAAAATCATTAAAAGAGCAGGATTAACAGATGTTCAAGACAAACTAATTAAACATATATCAAAAGGCTACAAACAAAGAACAAGTCTTGCAGGAGCACTAGTTGGTGAGCCTGATGTTTTAATTCTTGATGAACCTACAGTTGGTTTAGATCCTAAACAAATAACTGAAATCAGAAATTTGATAAAGAAACTTGGCGAGAACCATACTGTTATTTTAAGTTCACACATTCTATCAGAGGTTAGCCAAATTTGTTCAAAGGTTGTTATTATTAATCATGGAAAAATTGTTGCAATTGATACACCTGAAAACCTTGAATCAAAACTATTAGAATCAGATGTAATCATACTTACAGTTGAAGATCCAGAAAACAATATGGCAACAATAAAATCAAAAATTAAATCATGCAAAGAAATTCACAAAATAAAAACTTTACCAGACGGAACAATTCAATACAAAATTATTTCTGATAAAAATGCAGAAACTAATAAAGAATTATTTGAGATTTTACCAAAAGAAAACATTACAATTTGTGAATTAAGAAAAGAGCAAAGTAGCTTAGAGGATGCATATTTAAAGATTATAAATGAAAAAGATGAAGAATTAGCTAAGGTTGAAAGACGTGAAAAGAGAGAAAAACTTGCTAGACAACGTAAGTTAGATTCACTTGATTTATTAGAAAGAAGAAAATTAATTCGCGAAGAGAAACGTAAGAAACAAGATGAGATTGATAAAGAATTCTTCGACAACTTAATGGAAGAAAATAAAGTAAGAGAAGCTAAAAAGAAGAGAAAACAATTAGAAAAAAAGAACAGAAAGGAGGATAAAAAATAATGTGGGCAGTAGCAAAAAAAGAATTTAAGCAATATTTTTTATCTCCTATTGGATACATTTATATTGGTGTATTTTTATTAATGTGTAGTATAACTTTCTATTCAAACATATTCTTAGGCCAAAGCACAGATTTTGCATCTATATTTAGTTTAGGAGTAACAGCATTAACATTTTTAGTGCCAGTTTTAACAATGAGAACTTTTTCTGAAGAAAGAAAAAATTCAACAGAAGTTTTAATTTTAACTTCACCAACAAGTGTTAAATCAATGGTTCTAGGAAAATTTTTAGCTGCAGGAATGGTTGTATTAGTTTCAATAGCATGCACATTTATGTATTATATAATTTTATCATTCTTTGGAGAACCAGCTTTTTCAACAAGCTTTGTTGCTATGATAGGATTTGCACTATTATCATTAGCTTATATTGCATGCGGAATGTTCATTTCAAGCATGACAGAAAATCAAGTAGTTAGTGCAATTATTTCTATGATAGTATTTTTAATATTATCATTTTTAGGAGATGTATGGGTAGCATTTGATCCATTTTCAATCATAGATGCCTTTACAACATTTGAAACAGGACTAGTTTCACTACATGATGTTGTTTTATTAATATCATTTATAACATTCTTCCTAAGCATGACAATATTAGTAATGAATAGAAGAAAGTATGTTAAATAGGAGGGGCCATGGTAAACTTTTTGAAATTATTAAAAAATAAAGTCTTTAAAGAAACAGCATGGACAATAGCTCTTATTATATTCATGCTTATGATTTTTATAATCATCAACAAAGCATTGGATGTTGCTAACATTGATGCTATAGATGTTACAACAGAACAAATATATAGTTTGACAGATGAATCAAAAGAATTAGTTTCAAAAGTTAAACTTAATGTAAAAATCTTATTACTAAATTATGATAAAGACGACAGAGCAGCAATAATTGCTAAAAAATATAAAGATGCAAATGAAAAAATTGAAGCCATATGCATTAACTATTGGGAAAACCCAGTTGAACTTGCAGAGTATGGAATAACAGATGATACAACACAAGTTATTATCGTGTATAGCCCATTGAGACAAAAACAAATTTATGCTTCAGATTTAACAACATACAATGCAATTAATTCTCAAGAAATGGATGTTACAGAACAAAAATTAACAAACAGTATTATGGATGTTGTTAAAGAACAAGTTCAAGAAGTTTATTTCGTAACAGGAAATGGTGAGTACGGAATAAAAACAGAACAAGAAGGTTTTCTAAAGTTAGCAAAGAATATAGAAAACGAAGCATACAAAGTTGATTCAATTAATCTGGAATATGAAAACATTCCAAATACATGTAAAGTTCTTGTTTTTGCAAACCCAACAGTAGATTTTTCAGATAAAGAAACAGAAAAAATACAAAAATATATTAACAATGGTGGAAACATTTTATGGATGCAAGATCCATACAAACAAGCAAATGAAGATTATTCACCAGAAAAAATGAAGAATGTAAAAAAGATTTTAGCTAATTATGGAATAGATTTTTCTGAAGGAGTAGTCTTAGAAGAATCAGATGAATATATGTATTATGGAGACAGAAGATATATAGTTCCAATGCTTTCATACAATGATATAATTAATGAAATTTATTCTGATGGTGGAGTAGTAGCATACTTATCAGGAAGAATAGAAAATGTTTCAAACGAAAAAATGAAAGAACTTGGCGTTACATATGAAGCATTTATGAAATCAAGCGAAGAAAGCTATTACAAGAGTAATTATAATGGACTAGACACAAAATTAAATGAAGATGAAACAGGATCATATAGAATTGGCGAAATTCTAACAAAGAAAATGGGAGAAAAGAAGTCTGTTATGATTGCATATTCTAGTGCATATTCATTCTCAAATTATTCAACAAAAATAGTTGTAAACGAAAATGAAAGAGCAGTAATGCCATTAGGATTAAAAAATAACAAAGAGTTAATTCTAAATTCAGTTGCATTTTTAACAGGAGAACAAGACGAAATCAGAACAAGAAAAGCAACAACAGGCATTATGTTTGATAAAGTACCAGATTCTTCTATAAATTTAGTATTTACTATATGTATGGGAGCTCCAGTTTTAATTGTTATAGCCGGAATAGTTGTAACAATAGTTAGAAAAAAGAGAAGATAACTAAGTGAAATAAGTGGATTAAGCACTGCTCATTTCACAAAACACAGAAAAAATCATATTGAAAAGCAAATATATTTATACTAAAATATTAATGATGAAAATATTAATAATAAAAATATAAATACAAATAATGAAAACGTAAAGATAATAAAGGATAATAATGAAGGATTTTAAGCAATTTAAGAAAAATTTAATAATTGCCGTAATAATTGTAGTTGTAGCTGTTGTTTCAGGTATATACATTGGAAACCAAGATTCTAGAAATGCTATAAATAAAGCAATTTTTAGAAATGAAACATCACAAGAAGAATGTCCTGAAATTGTTTTAGAAAATGCTAAAAACTCTGCTATTTATGCTTATGGAAACAAAATAGCTATAATAGAAGAAAACAATTTAAACATATACAATCAAGAAGGAAAAAAAGAAAAATCAATTGAAGTAGCATTAAATCAACCAAAAGCTTCAACTGCTGGAAACTATCTTCTTCTTGGAGATTCAAACGGATCAAATATTTATTTAATTCAAAATACAGATTTAAAATGGACAAAGACAATTGAAGGACATGTTTCTATTGCTTCAGTTAATTCATCTGGAATGGTAGGAATTTCAATGTCAGAGACAACTTACAAATCTGTAATTATAATGTACGACAATAATGGAAAAGAATTGTTTAGAAACTTCTTATCTAAAACAACAGTAACAAGTTTAGACATTTCAAACGATGGAAAATATTTAAGTTTCATTGATGTTGAAACGCCAGGTATGTCTGTTGTTTCAAGAGTAAAAACAATCTCAGTAGATAAAGCAAAAAAAGAACCTGAAAATGCAATAATTCATACTTACGAAACAAAAGATAATGTTTTAGTTATTGAAATAAAGCATGATGAAGAAAAAGTAATTGTTTTCAAAGACAATGGAATATACATTTGCAAGAATGGTAACGAAGAAAAATTAACAGAGTTACCTGAAAATTCAGGATTTGCAGGAATTAATTTGAAAGATCACTGCTACAAGTTAGATGAAAATTCAAATGGAAGAAACAGCATTATAACAGTTTTCAATACTGATAATAAATCAGGTAGAACTTATGAAATCGAGGATGCTGTAATCAATATAGCTACTAGCAAAGATATGTTTGCGATAAACGTAGGTAGTAAAGTTTTATTTATAAACACAAGTACAAGACCAATAAAAAAATATATAACAAACAAAAACATTAGCAAAGTATTGTTAGGTGACAACATTGCAGCGATAGTATACAAAGATACTATTTCAATAGTAAAAATATAGGGGATAAAGAATGATAGTTGATCTTATAATTGGAATAATCGTAATATTATTTTTAATTATCGGCTACAAAAAAGGTTTGATATATTGCTTGATAAATCTTGCAACATTCATTGTTGCGATTGTTCTAGCATTTGTGCTATGCACACCTACAGCCGAATTAGTAAAGAACACTACTGACATTGATGAAAATATGAAATCATTTATAGTTTCACATATGCCAGGCGGTGAAGAAATTGATTTAAAAGCTAATGATCAATTACCAGATCCAATTAAAAATACAATAGATAGTTCAGTTACATCAATTAATGAAGCAAAAGAAAAAGCAATTGATGCAACAGCAACAGAAATTACAAACAATGTTATAAAAGCAATATGCTTTGTTATAATATTTATAGTAGTAAAACTTTTAATGTGGATTTTAAAATTAGTATCAAAGATTTTTACAAAGATTCCAGTAATAGGACAAATAAACAGCTTAGGTGGAATGATTGTAGGAACTCTAGAAGGTTTAATAATAGTATATGTTATATTTGGAGTTATCTCACTTATTTCACCAATGTTAACAAACACAGCTATAGTTGATAATATAAATAGTTCATTTTTTGGAAAAATGATGTATAATAACAATGTTGTTGTAAAATATATATACAATGGAACAAAGTTAGAAGATTCTTCAGAAGATAAAACTAATGAAAACAAAACTGAAGAAAATAATACTAATGAAAATAATGCGGAACAAAATAACATCGATGAAACTAATAAAGTTAATGAAACATTAAACAAAACAAACAACGAAGAAAATAAAACAAATGAAAACAACGAAACAGATAACACTACTAAAGAGTAGTATTGAATCTGAAAAAATAAATAATAGTAGGAGAATACTTTGGAAAAACAAGATAACGATTATGAAGAACTTCTTCATAAAATGGAAAATAAAATAAATAGAAAATCTAAGGGAGCAAGAAGATTCAAAGAAGACGAAGCTCTTAGAGATGTGAACACAGAAGTAAGAACAAGCGAAGACTATGAAGAATATTCTACTAATTCAACTACTGAAGATGAAAAAGGATATCATAAATCTAGTAAAAAAGAAAAAAAGAGAAAACAAAAAGAAGAGAAAAAACTAGAAAAAGCAGAAAGAAAAGGCAAGAAAAAGAAAAGACATATAATAAGAAAAATCTTTTTAACACTTTTTATATTATTACTAATAGCAATCATAGTATTTGTAATATTCATAATTAAAAATGGTGGTGGATTAAAAGGAATTTTAACAACCATAGTTGGAAGTGATGCAGAACAAGTTAAAAATCTTGAAGACTTAACATTTTTGGCAGTAGGAAAAAGCCAAGAAATGACAGATACAATTATGATTATGAAATATAGTCCTAAGAAACAAACACTTTCTATGGTATCAGTACAAAGAGATACATATACAGGAAGTAATGATGCAACAGCAACACCAAGTGACAAAATTAATGCAAAATATCCAATAGGTGGAATACAAGCATTAATTAGATCAGTTAATAGTTTAACAGGACTAAACTTAAAGAAATATGTAGTAGTTGATACAAAAGCTTTAAGAGACTTAGTTGATGCAATCGGTGGAGTTGATTTTGATGTACCAATTGATATGGACTATGATGATTGCACACAAAATCTTGCAATACACGTAAAAGCAGGAATGCAACATTTAAATGGAGAACAAGCTGAAGGTGTAGTTAGATTTAGACATAATAATAACGGAACATCTTATCCAATATCATATGGAGACAATGATTTTGGTAGAATGAAAACACAAAGAGCATTCATTATGGCAACAATTAAACAAACAGCAAATCTTAAAAATGCATTTAAAATTGGTGACATTATGAAGATAATAGAAGAACAAGTTGAAACAAACATGGAATGGGATGAAATTAAAAATTATTTAGTTGCAGCTTTAGACTTTAATACAGAAAATATTAGATCAACAACATTACCTGGTTCAACAGGTTCAAGAAATGGTTATTCATTCTTCTTTGCATACAAAAGTGAAGCAAAGAAAGTTATCCAAGAATATTTCTTAGAAAGCGTTGTAGTAAATGAAAAAACAGAAAACACTGATGGAAATAACGTAGATGAAAATACAATCAATGAAACTAATACAACTAATGTAACAAACACAACTAGTAAAACAGGCAAAAATAACATAGTAGATGTTGAAAAAAATCAAACAGCAGTATCTACAATAGAAACATCAAAACCAAATTCTCAAGTTAAAATTAACTTAGTAAATGGAACAGGGGAAACAACAAGATTTAATGCTGCAGTTAATCAATTAGTTAATGCAGGATACAAAGTTACTAGAGGTGGAAAAACAAACTTCACAGAGAAGACAATAATAATAGATAGAAACAATAATGCAGATGACGTAGATAATCATTTAAGTTCAACTCTATGTACAGGAATAATTCAAAATTCACCAAAAGATAACGGATATGATTATACAATAATAATAGGAAATGATTATTAATATAAAAAAGTGGGGAACAATCCCCACTTTTGTTTTTATATAAATTTATTCTTTTTTAAACTTCTTTTTCTCATGATGCGTAAATAATGAAATCAATCCAATTAGCAAAACACCAAAAACAACTGCAATTAAAACTAAATTAGAATTATCAACTTCAGTCACATCTTGATCAGCAATTAAATCAACTTTATAGCTTTGCCCATCAATAGTATAAGTAGCGTAACCGCAAACCTCACCTTTTTTTATTGGAGCAAATGATTTGTTAATAGTAACGTTTGGAGTAACATCTAAAACTTGATTATCTTTTAACAAAACAGAAACAGTATACTTAGCAATTAAGTTTAATGAGTTTTTACCAGTAGGCGCATTCATGACAAACAAGTTTCTAACAAATCCACCTTCTTTTACAAGAGGCATTGAATTAAAATGAGAAAAGCCATATTCAAACAATTTTTTGCAATCAGCTTCTCTACAAATATCAGCATCTTTCTTACTATATTTTATTCCGTGTAAAATAACACAAATTAAATTTCTATCATCTTTTTGAGCAGTAGCAACAATACAATTTCCAGCTGCGTTTGTAAATCCTGTTTTCAAACCATTAGCATATTCATAATATGTAGGAAGATCAGGCATCATCAAAAGATTTGTTCTTTCCATGACTCTTTTACTTCCTTTATATAATGAAGAATTTTCAAGAGTATAAGACTCTTTTGCAGCAAGAGATCTAATATAACTATCTCTATAAGCTACTTGTCCGATTATAGCAAGGTCTAAAGCAGTAGAATAATGATTTTCATCGTGAATACCATTTGGATTTATAAAATGAGTTCCAGTACAACCTAATGACTTAGCACGTTCATTCATCAATTCTGAAAACTTAGCTATATTTAATTTAAATTCTATTTCTGCCTCAGAAGAACTATCTGTTTTAAAATCATTACCACCAGCACCAACATATTGCGCCAAAACAAAAGCAGCATCATTAGCTGAAGCGACCAACAACATATTCATAAGTTGTTCAACAGTAAAAACTTCACCGGGAACAATTTTAGCTACTTGATATGAATATGGAACTGATTTTACAGCAAAATGACTTACTGTAACTTCAGCAGACAAATCTTTGCAAGTTTCTAATACAACAATTGCTGTTAACAATTTAGTTGTACTTGCAGGAAACATTTTTTGTGTTGAATTCTTTTCATACAAAATCTTTGAAGCATCAGCATCAATTAAAATTGCAGCATCAGAATTAATTTTCGGAACATCAACATTTTGCGTTACTTGCGCAACTGAAAAAGGATTAGAACTTTGCTCTAGTTTCGAATAACTAGAAACATCAACAACATTTGCTGTTTCTTCTGCATAAGAATTTATTGGAACTGCTAGGGAATAAATATTAAAAACAAAAACAAAAGACAGTAATAATGTAAATATTTTATTTTTCAAATTTATCTCCTAAAATAGTCTGTTAACACAAACAATATTTTAACAAGGATGCATAAATAAATCAAGAAAGGACTTTATATGATACAAAAAATCAACTCATTTATAAAAAAACTAAATAAAACACAAAAGATAATTTTAATTATTATTGCAATAATAATTATTGGAGCGGCATTATTTTTATTTTACCAATATTTAAGCAACGAAGAAATAGAAAGTTCAAACCAAATTCAACAAAACAACAATTCAATTTCTAATAAGGAAAACAAACAAAACGATAAAGAAAATTCAGAAATGACAGAAAGTTCAAACAATAAACAAAACTCAAATACAATAGAAAACAAAGAGACAAAAAATAAAGAAGCAGAAAATGAAATTGAAGACTACAATACACAAGATGATTTTATAGATGAAAATTCGTCATCATTGTTTGGAACAAAACAATTAAGTAATATTGTTGTGCATGTAATAGGCGAAGTAAAGAAACCTGGAGTTATTAAATTGAAAGAAGGATCAAGAATAATAGATGCAATTAATAAATGCGGAGGACAAACTGAAGATGCAGATTTATCAAAAATAAATTTAGCATATGTATTAGATGATGGTTCACAAATTTATATTCCATGCGTTAAAGATGATGTACAAAACACAACTATAATGAAAACAGAAGCAGGAAATAATATTGTGGTAAATAATGTAATACAAAGTGACGATGAAAAAAGTATTAAAGTAAATTTAAATACTGCAACATTAGAGAAACTTATAACACTTCCAGGAGTAGGAGAATCAACAGCACAAAAAATAATTGAATATAGAAATAAAAATAAAAAATTTAAAACGATTGATGAATTAAAAAATATATCAGGCATAGGTGAAGAAAAATTTAATTCATTGAAAGAGTATGTGTATATAAAATAAAAAAGTATTGAAAAAATAATTTAATTAGATTATAATTTTATTATAGTTGAAAAGAACAAAAGAAAAATTAAAAACACAAAAGAAGTCAAAAAATGAGAAATACTCGAAACGGCTGAAAATAGTACGTTAGAAGAAATCATATTTGATTAGTTAGTGGGCTAACTATTTTGTAAAAACTATTTTGTTCTTTACAAGATTTTAAATTTCAAATATGAATTTAAAAGCAAAAGATACAGCAGAGACTTACACCATGAAAAACTGTTCGGGAAAGGAGGATCTGAAAATGGCAATCAAGAAAACTGTAAAGAAAGTAGCAGCTAAGAAACCAGCTGCAAAGAAAGTAGCAGCTAAGAAACCAGTTGCAAAGAAAGCAGTAGCTAAGAAACCAGCAGCTAAGAAAGTTGTTAAGAAAGCAGTAGCTAAGAAACCAGCTGCAAAGAAACCAGCAGCTAAGAAAGTTGTTAAAAAAGTAGCAGCTAAGAAACCAGTTGCAAAGAAAGTAGCAGCTAAGAAACCTGTTAAAAAGGTAGCAGCTAAGAAACCAGCAGCTAAAAAAGTAGCTAAAAAGAAATAATTAATTTAATAAGTAAATTATTAATTAGAATATAGTTAGTCGCTTGACTAACTATATTTTTTTGCGTATAATAGTTAGCATGCTAACAATACGGAAAGAGAGGAAAATAACAGATGAAGAACAGTGAAAAATCTATATCAGTCGAAATTAAGAAATTTGATGTAGAAATAGGAAGATACCTATTTGAATTAAACAAAGACAGTAAACAACCAAGTCCACTTCAAGGAAGAATAATTCAATATCTAAGCAAACATGATGGTGAAGATGTTTATCAAAAAGACTTGGAAGAACATTGTGAAGTAAGTAAAGCTACAATGTCACAAACTTTAGATGCTCTAGAGTATGAAAAAATGATTATTAGAAAAGCTGACAAGAATGACGCAAGAAGAAAAAGAATTGTTTTAACAAAGAAGAGCAAAGATAAAGTTAAAGAGATTAGCAAAGTATTTGCTTCATTAGATAAAAAAATCACAGAAGGAATTAGTGAAAAAGAAGCAACAGCATTTTTAAATACAATTGAAAAAATGAAAGCTAATCTTTCAAAAATTCCTAATAAAAAGAAAAACGGAGGTAAATAATGGGCTTAATTAGAAAGCTAGCAAAGTCAGTTAGAGAGTTCAAAAAATATGCTATTCTTTCGCCTATAGCAATTGCAGGAGAGTCTTTATTAGAAACAGCAATACCATACATAATAGCTATATTACTTAAAGGTGTCGAAGGCGGCAACATGGAAACAGTATGGAAAATTGCTTTAGTATTATTAGGACTTGCATTCCTATCATTAGCGTGTGCATCTGTAGCAAGTATATCAGCTGCCAAAGCTTCTGCAGGTTTTGCAAAAAACTTAAGAAAAGACTTATATTATAAAATTCAATCATTTTCATTTGCAAACATTGATAAATTTTCAACAAGTAGTTTAATAACAAGATTAACTACAGACGTTACATATATTCAATCAGCATTCCAAATGATAATTAGAGGTGCAGTAAGAGCACCATTTATGTTTATATCAGCTCTTATATTTGCATTACAAATCAATGCAAAATTAGCATTAATATTTGTAGTAGTATTACCACTATTAGTACTTGCATTACTTATAATGGCTAAATTTGCACTTCCAATAATACAAAGAGTATTTAAAAGATATGACAAATTAAACAATGTTGTTGAAGAAAATGTTTCATCAATTAGAGTTGTAAAATCATTTGCTTCTGAAGATCAAGAAAAAAAGAAATTTGCAGATGCATCTCAAGCCATCTTCAAAGATTTTTCAAAAGTAGAAAAAATCACAGCAGGATTATCACCAATTATGCAATCAGCAATTTATATTACTATGATATTAATTTGTTGGTTTGGTGCAAACATAATTGTTCAAACAAATGCAACAGAATTAGATGCAACTCAATTAATGACAATGCTTACATACTCAATTCAAATCTTAACAAGTTTAATGATGTTCTCATTAATGTTTGTTATGATTATCATGTCAGAAGCATCAGCAAAGAGAGTTGTTGAAATTTTAGATGAACAACCAGACATTACAGTTCCAGAAAATCCAGTTAAAGAAGTTTTAGATGGATCAATTGATTTTGAAAACGTTTCATTCAGTTACGTTAAAGATAAGAACAAAGAATGTTTAAAAGATATCGATTTACACATTAAGTCAGGCGAAACAATTGGTATCATTGGCGGCACAGGTACAGGAAAATCAACATTAGTAAACTTAATTTCAAGACTATATGATATTACAGAAGGAAGTTTAAAGGTTGGTGGAGTAGAAGTTAAAAATTACAACATAAAAGCATTAAGAGATGCTGTTTCAGTTGTTCTTCAAAAGAATGTTTTATTCACAGGAACAATCACTGAAAATATTAAATGGGGAGATAAAGATGCAACTCAAGAAGAAGTTGAAAGAGTCTGTAAATTAGCTCAGGCTGATAGTTTCATCCAAAAATTCCCTGATCAATACAACACATTAATTGAAGAAGGCGGAAGCAATGTTAGTGGTGGTCAAAAGCAAAGACTATGTATTGCAAGAGCACTTTTAAAGAAACCTAAGATTCTTATTTTAGATGATTCAACAAGTGCAGTTGATACAAAAACTGATAGATTGATTCAAGACGCTTTAAAAAATGAAATACCAGAAACAACAAAAATTATTATCGCTCAAAGAATTTCATCAGTTGAAGATTGCGACAGAATTATCGTAATGGATGATGGAAAAATTGACGGAATTGGTACTCACGACGAGCTTGTTAAGAACAACAAGATTTATCGTGAAGTATATGAATCTCAAATGAAGGGAAGTGATATCGATGAGTAAGAAACAAAACCCTTCAAACAAAGCAGGAAATCCAATGCAAGGTTCAATGAAAAAAGGAACTTTAAGTAGACTAATAAAAATAATTTGGAAAGATTACAAAGTAAGATTAATAATTGTAATCGCATGTTTAATTATAAACAGTATAACAATGGCACTATTAACAACAGCATTAAAACCATTAATCGATGATTGTATCACACCATTTATAGGACAACAAAGTCCTGATTATGCAAAATTAGTTCAGTACATATTATATATAGGTGCAGTAGGACTAGCAGGAATTATCGCATCATTCGTTTCAAACATAGTGTTAGTAACAGTTTCACAAGGTACACAAAGAAAAATAAGAAATACATTATTCAACAAAATGCAATCATTCCCAATTAAATTCTTCGACACACACAAACACGGAGACATCATGTCAGTTTATACAAACGACGTAGATACATTAGAAGAAATGATCGGAAGAAGTTTACCAGAAGCATTAACATCAATAATAAAAATAATTTCATATTTAATATCAATGATTTCATTAAGTCCACTATTAACATTATTTGTTGTAATATTCTCAATACTAACAATATTAGTAACAAAAGGATTTGCACAACGTTCAGGAAAATATTTTGTTGGACAACAAAAATCAATCGGTAAAGTTAACGGATTCATTGAAGAAATGCTAAACGGCCAAAAGGTAGTAAAAGTTTTCACACACGAAGAAATTGCAAAGCAAGAATTCGACAAAGTTAATGAAGAATTATTCGAAAACATGAATCAAGCAAACAAATATGCAAACTTAATGATGCCAGTTGCACACAACTTAGGAAATATACAATATGTAGCAATTGCAGCATTAGGAACATTATTAGCATTAGCAGGTCAACTTCCATTAACATTAGGAACATTAATTGCATTCCTTCAATTATCAAGACAATTCACACAACCAATTGACCAATCAATGATGCAAATCAACTCAATCATCCGTGCAATGGCCGGAACATCAAGAGTTTTCGAGATGATGGACATTGAAGAAGAACAAGACAACGGATATGTTACATTAGTAAATGTAAAAGAAGATAAAAACGGCAACCTAATAGAATGTGATAAAAAGACAGGAAGATGGGCATGGAAACATCCTCATCATGATGGAACAACAGAACTCATAGAGCTAAAAGGAAGAATAGATATAGAAGATATCAACTTCAGTTACGATGGTGAAAAAGAAGTTCTACATCACATTTCATTATACGCAAAGCCAGGACAAAAGATTGCATTCGTTGGTGCAACAGGTGCTGGAAAAACAACAATCACAAACTTAATCAACAGATTTTACGAAGTAGATGAAGGAAAGATTAGATATGATGGAATTAACATCACAAAAATAAAGAAAGCCGACCTAAGAAAATCATTAGGAATGGTTCTACAAGATGTTAATTTATTCACAGGAACAATCAAAGAAAATATTAAGTATGGTCGTCCAGATGCAACAGACGAAGAAGTTATCGAAGCGGCTAAATTAGCAAATGCCGATGGTTTCATCAGACACTTGCCAGAAGGTTACGACACAATGCTTACAGAAAACGGTTCACAATTATCACAAGGCCAAAGACAATTGCTATCAATTGCAAGAGCTGCAATCGCAAATCCACCAGTAATGATTTTAGACGAAGCAACATCAAGCATTGACACAAGAACAGAAAAGATCATTCAAGACGGTATGGACAAATTAATGGAAGGTAGAACAGTACTAGTAATTGCACATAGACTTTCAACAGTTAAAAATGCAAAAGCCATAATGGTTATGTCTAACGGCGAAATAATTGAAAGAGGCGACCACGAGCAATTAATAGCTCAAAGAGGCGAGTACTATCAATTATATACAGGAAACCTAGAACTTGAATAAAAACAATGGGGAGAAGAAATTCTCCTCATTTTTTATGTGGATTTTGTGGAACAAGTCAACACAAAGCCTAATTTTTTGTGAAATTAGAACTATTACAAAGATTACAAAACTATAAAATCGATACCCAAAATATTGAAAAATATATGTATTTTATGATAATATAAACATTGTAAATAAAATAATCAATATTTAAGAAAGAGGTGTTAATTATGGGATTATTACAAGCATTTACAGGAGCAATTGGTGGAACATTTGCTGATCAATGGAAAGATTATTTAGTTCCAGAAGCAGGTATTCCAGGAACAGCAGGTATTTTCCACGCTGTTAAGGTTGGAACAAATAATGGAAGAGGATCAAATACAAAAGGATCTGAATGCATTATTTCAGATGGAAGTAAAATCGTAGTTCCAGAAGGAACAGCACTTATCACAATGCAAGATGGTGCAATCACTGGAGTTATTACACAACCAGGTGGATATATTTGGGCATCAAATGATCCAAACGCAAAATCAATTTTTGCAGGAGATGGAATCATTGATTCATTAGTAAAACAATCTTGGGAAAGATTTAAATTTGGTGGAATGCCAGGTTCTCAACAAGTTGCTTTATATGTAAACTTAAAAGAAATACCAAACAATAGATTCGGTACACAATCTGAAATTTATTGGGATGATGCATATTTAAATGCACAAGTAGGAGCAGTTACAAGAGGAACATATACTCTTCAAATCTGTGACCCAATTCTATTCATCAAGAACTTTGTACCACAACAATACTTATTACCAGACGGACCAGTATTTGACTTTGCAGATATGGACAACGATGCTGGAGCACAATTATTCAATGAAGTAGTTGGAAGCTTATCAGCAGGTTTCTCAAACTATACAAACGATCCAAGCAAAGGAAATAGAATCACAAAGATTCAAGGTGATCAAATTGGATTCGCACAAAGCTTATCACAAGCTGTAGAAGACGGATATCAATGGAAAACAAATCGTGGATTACAAATTATCAAAGTTGCAATCCAAGCTATCGAATACGACGCAGATACTAAAGCATTATTATCTGATGTTAAGAAAGCTGACGCATTATCTGGAGCTAGAGGAAATTCATTCATGCAACAAGCTGCTGCAAGAGGAATTCAAGGCGCTGGAGAAAACGGACAAGGTGGAATGGGAATGGCATTCATGGGAATGGGTGCAAATGCTGCAGGCTCAATGATGAGTGGTTTACAACAACAACCTGGAGTTCAAACAAACAACTTATTCCAACAACCAGCACAACAAGCTGCACCAGTAGAACCAGCTGCACCAGCTGAAGATCCATTAGAGAAAATTGGCAAACTTAAACAACTATTAGATATGGGTGCTATTACTCAAGAAGAATTTGATGCACAAAAAGCTAAATTATTAGGATTATAATTTAATTTTATAAATCAAGATTAGACTTAAGAGTAATCCGCTAAGGATAAAATTAAGTCTAATTTATTGTAAAAAATAAAAAACGAAAGGAAAAAACTATGGCAGACAATATACAAGGTCAACCAGTTCAAGGTCAACCAGTTCAAAATCAACCAGTTCAAAATCAACCAATTCAAGGTCAACCTATCCAAAGTCAACCAATCCAACCATCATTCGATAATTCAGTTACAACAAAAGAAGATGGACAAACAAAATGTCCTCAATGTGGATCAACTGATATTTCAGTTAACGCAAAAAAAGGTGTTTTAAGATGTAACTATTGTAGACATGAGTTTCAACCAGAAGTAGCTGCTGGAATGAATGGAGATATTACAAAATTACAAGGAATCTGGGTTGGAAAAGGCGCATGTGATATTAAAAAAGGTGAACAATCAAAAGAAATGTTAACATTAAAATGTACAAGCTGTGGAGCAGAAGTTGTTATCGATACAAAAGAATCAACACAAGCAAGATGCCACTGGTGCAGAAACATGTTATCAATTCAAAACCAAATTCCAAATGGCGCAGTACCAGACGCTGTTTTGCCATTTAAACTTACAAAGCAACAAGCTCAACAAAAAATTGAAGAATTTGTTGGAAAGAGAAAATTCTTTGCACATCCTAAATTCAAGGAAGAATTCACAACAGAAAATATTATGGGTGTTTACATGCCTTACATGAGCATTAACGCAAATACACACGTAAGACTTGAAGGTTTAGGAGAAATAAAAACAAGACAATACACAGTTAAAAGAGGAGATTCATATCATACTTATTATGATGCAGATGAATATCGTGTTGGAAGAGAATACGACGCTGCAATCAAAGGTTTGACAATCGAATCAAACTCACAAAGAATGTCAAATGACAAAGGCGAAACAAACAACATCATCAATGCAATCATGCCATTTGATATGGAGAACTGCGTAACATGGGACGCAAACTATTTACATGGATATACATCAGAAAGACGTGATACAAACGTTAATCAACTTAAAGAATATGGCGATGAAAAAATTAGAGGTGTTGCTAGATATACAATAAATGACACATTAGCAAAATATGATAGAGGTGTTTCTTGGAAGAGCCAAAACATTGATATTATTGGAGAACAATGGAGTGCAGTATATCTACCAGTATGGTTATATAGTTACTATGAGAACAAAGGAAATGGTCAAGGAACAAAGCACTACGTTGCAGTAAACGCACGTACACAAGAAACAATGGGATCAGTTCCAGTTTATATGCCATTATTATTAGGAATCTCAGCAATTATTGAGATTATAGGTATCATTCTATTCGCTATATTATTAGGAGTAAAGAACGGATACAAATTCAGCTGGTTATTCTTATTACCAGGAATTATTTATGGACTATCTATCTATGGAAAATACAGAAACAAGAATGCAAAACACGTTTATGAATTAGAAACATTACAACAAAAGAATAACATTAAAGGATACGATACATTTAATAGACATCGCAAAGGCCTAAGCAATTCAATGATAGAAGGTTATAACAACAAAGCAATAAGCACATCAACATCAGAAAAAGTATTAAACTCAGTAACTGGAGGAAATGTACTAGGAACAGTTGCAAACATTGGATTAAACAATATATTACATAGATAAACTATAATAAATAATAAAATAAAAGAAATAAAAATAAAAATAATCTAAAATAAATATAGAGATAAAACAAAAGGTGAGTATTGGAATACTCACCTTTTTTATATTTATAAACTTTCAGCTAAACCAGCTAACATTTATTCATTCGAACTCTTATTTGAATTTTCGTTTGAAGCCTCGTTTGCAGTTTCATTTGAATTTTCTTCAACAACCTCATTTACAACTTCATTAGAAACCTCATTAGTTGTATTAGTTGTATTTTTCAAAGAAAGAATATGATTAACAATTTCATTTTGATCATCACTTTGCAAATAAGAATAGTGAGATTGGATTTGATTCTCAAAAGTTTTATCATCAGTACCAAAGAAGCCTTCTTTTTTAGCTTTATCATACAATTCGCCAGGCAATAATTCTTTAGTATCAGAATCTGTAATAGCTTCAGTAGAATCTACAACAGAACCATTCTCAAAAGAAACCATAAAAGCATCTGAAAAACTTGAACTTGAATTTAACTTGAAATCGTTTACATAAAAGCTTTGAACTGTAGCCCAAAGATAAACATTATAATAGTCGCCTTTCTTGTATATCCCTAAGGGTCTGAAGTTTGAAAAGACTTTAAAATCAACTAAATTTTTGCTTTCCTCAGGAGTAATATCTTTAGCATTAAAAGACATAGGAGTAACTTTAGATAAAATATATTTTTCAGCTTTTGCATAAAGTTCATCATCGTCATCAACCTTAGAACCTTTGCCATTAGCTAGATTGTAGAAAATTAACCCTAAAACAGCACAAACAATAAGAACAATTATTGCAAGTTTGTAATGATCAAAAAACTTAATAAGACCAGATTTTTTCATAAAATACTCCTTGAAAAATCAATTTTTTACAAAAAACACTAGATTTTTATAAAACCAACATTAGATTTTCACAAAATCAACACTGCATTTTTGCAAAAATTTTATTGAAACAAGTATAACATTAAATATAATATAAATGCAATAAAATAAAATTTCCGTAACATTTTATTGATTTTCTTAATCATTATTTATATAATAAAAATCGATAAAATAAAAAATAAAAAAGGGGTTTTAAGAAGATGCGAACAAAATCTAATAAACCTACTAAAAGAGAACTTCAAAAGATACAAAAAGAGGCAGAAGAGAAGCTTTTAGCAGAACTTAAAATTGAATATAATAAGTCATATGATAGCATTCTAGAAGAACTTAAGACTCAAAAATCTGGCATGGATACAGCCTATCGTGCGATAGTTACAAAAGAAAGATATTTTGCTACGGATGCGAGCAGTTTAGGAGTTAAATTTGATGCAGATTTAACTGAAGAGTCAATTGAAGGTAAAGTTTTAAATATATATGATAAATATGATGCATTGTTAGAGCAAATGTATGATGAAAAAATATCTGAAGGTGCTGAACTTAGTGAATATCAAAGCAACATGAACCAATTTGACAGATATAAGATTCCAGCAAAAATTTTAAAATTAGCTAACAGATGCACAGAATTATTAGTTGAAAACTTACAAAATCAATGCGAAGAAGAAATTAAGAAGCAAATATATTATAAAGCAGAAACAATCATGAAAGCAGGCAGAATCGAGCAATACGAGAAAGCTGCAAAATACTATGGCGGACAAAAAGGAAGTATTCTTAAAGCAATAAATGGAACAACTTCATACAATGAAGCTTTAAGAAACAAATACATCATAATGAAAGCAAGAGAAGAACTTCCAGTAAGCGAACCAAGCAAAGATGAATATGATGAACATGCTATATTAGCTTCAGTAAGCATATATGCAAACAGCGTAAAAGACTTAGATTCTGAATTACAAGAAATAGTAAACAAGATTTATGCTACATACAAAATAGATCAAGACAGAGTAAAATCTTTCATAAATCTAAAATGCAAACAAGATGCAGAAGCACTAAAAACTCAAAGCTTAATGCCTGCAGAAGAAAAAGGAGCATTCTGGAGAAAAAGAGTAGCAAAAATAATGAGAGCAGACAACGAAAGAGCAGTAGAAGAACTATCAAAAGTAAAAGAATCATTAGTAGAATTCAAACAAACATATCACGAAAATGCATTAGAAAAATATTTTAACTTATTAGGATATATGGATGCATCAATTGAATATATTTTAAACACAACAGATAAAAAACAAAGAGCAGTAGATAGACAAAAAATTGAAAGCGTTTTCAAAAATTTAGCTAGCAAAACTGTTAAAAAAATTGAAAATTCAGAAATTTCACAAGAAGTAGATGATTCAGTAATCGAACCATCAATTCAAAATTCAGATGTACAAATCTCTGAAGATATGGCATTAGACACATTATAAGTTATTCTTATTTGTTATAAAACAGACCTAGAGAATCCATCTTCTCTAGGTCACTTTTTTTAAGGAGTATACATGGAAACACAAAAAACTAATTGGATTGAAAAACTTTTATGTTTAATCATAATACTATGTCCAATTCTAGATTGTGCAAGTTTCATTTTTAGAAACTTTTTTCAAACAACAATCTCAGTTTCAACAATAATAAGACCAATAATTCCACTTTGCTTATTACTATACATTTTTATCAAAGGAAACAAAAAAGAAAAAATAATACTAGCACTAATTGCTTTAGCATACATAGGCTACGCAGTTGTGCATTTATTAATATACAATAGTTTTCACACAGGTTGTTCATTTGGCGACATCAAACTTGAAATGCAATATGTTTTCAATTTCTCATTCATAATGATTTACTTCATCGTATTTGCATTCTTGTTTTTGAAAAAAGATTTAGCAACAGACAAGCTCTACAACTCAATTACAATCATGGCAACAATCTATATTGTATCAATTGTTCTTGCAATCATAATGGGACAATCATCACACACATATATAGAAACATCAACAGGCTACAAAGGTTGGATAGAATCAGGCAACAGTCTAAGTGCAATTTTAATCACTTCACTATTTATGATGTTACAACGTGCACGAGAAAACAAAATCACAATAGTTGTTATCTTAGCAGTAGGAACATATTTAATAACAACTATCGGAACAAGAACAGGACTATTAGGAACTTTTATTGCAGTAGGCTTATACATATTACTTGAAATGTTCTTCAGCAGAAACAAAAAAATAATCATCTCAGGACTAACATTAATGTGTGTTGCAATTTTAGTAGTTGTTTTTGCAGGATCAAAAACAATTCAAAGAAGACAACAAATGGCAGAATCGCAATACACAATAATTGATGAAGCAACAGGCGAAGTAGGAAACATGACAGGAGACATGTTAAGAATCAAAAATAAAATTCTTAATAACGAACTTGAAGAAGACTTTATGTCAGAAGCACAAAAGCAGTCAGTACTTGACCTACACGAATACACTAAATCAATAAAATTAGCAGGAAATGATACACGAACACAACAATTAATGTACAACATTTACTTAATGAAAAATCAACATAGTTTTACAGGAATAGTATTTGGAAACGGATACAACAACAACGTTAGAGAAATGAGAATGGAAAACGAATTAGCATCATTGTTCTTAAACTTTGGATTATGTGGATTCATACTATATGCAGGACCATTATTAGCAGTTCTTGTTTATGCAATTATTTTTGGAATAAAACGAAGAAAAGAAATTTCATTAAACTATGTAATGAATGTTTGTGCATTAATTTTAGCAATCAGTTTATCATGGTTATCAGGCTATGTACTATTTGCAACATCAAGCATGACAGTCATAGTTGTAGTTGCAACATTGTTATTGAAAGAAATAAAAAGAATTAAAGATAATGAAAATAAAGACAAGAAAATTAAAGACAATAAAAGCCTAGATTAGGTAGCACATCAAATTTAACTATTCATAAGATATAATTTATTAAAAGGAATGTGGTTATATGATTACTGTAATAAAAAATGGAACTGTTATTTCAATGGATGAAAAAAGAAATGAAAAATATGAAGTATTAGATATCGTTTTTAAAGATGATATCATAATTTCAATGTGCTCAAATTACGACGGACCATATGATAAATTAATTGATGCTAAAAATAAAATTGTAATGCCTGGGCTAGTTAATACACATGCACACTTGGGAATGGCAATGTTTAGAGGCATTAATGACTACGAAGACTTCAATGGTTGGTGGGGCAACATGATTTTACCTTATGAAAAGAAATTCACCGATAAAGAAGTTTATTTAAACACTTTATATTCATGTATAGAGATGATAAAAACCGGAACAACTACTGTATGTGATATGTACTTTAATAAAGATGGCATAATGAAAGCTGTAAAAGAAGCAAAGGTTAGAACAATGTTCCCATTATATTTCATTGGTGACTATGATAAAGAAACTTTTGATGATGCAGAAAATTATTATTTAAATAATAGAGATAATGATTTAATAAAATTCTATGTTTCTATGCATAGTTTGTATACATGTTCTGAAAGATTAGTTGCTGAATGCAAAAATTTTGCAGATAAGTACAATCTATTATTTGGAACTCATTTTTGCGAACATGATAGCGAATTAAATACAATAGCTGATAAATATAATATGAAACCAGTTAAAGTTTTAGATAAATACAAATTATTAGATAATAAACTTAGTTTAGCACATTGCACTCATATAAGCGATGAAGAACTTGAAATGTTTAAGGGGAAAGATGTTTCATTTAATCATTGTCCAATTTCAAATTTAAATCTTGGTTGCGGAATTGCTGATATTCCAAAGTATATGAAACATGGAATAAATATATCTTTAGGAACTGATGGACAAGGTTCTGGTAATAATATGAATATGTTCTATACAATGTCACTTGTAGACTATATTCAAAAAGGAATATATAAAGACACAAACATATTAAAAAGTTATGACGTTCTTAAAATGGCAACAATAAATGGTGCTAAAGCTTTAGGAATGGAGCAAGAGATTGGATCATTAGAAGTTGGTAAAAAGGCAGATATTATTATTGTTGATTTAAACAAATTTGAAACATATCCTTATAGAGATTTGTTAGTAAGTATTGTTCATAATGTATTACCACAAAACATAGATACAACAATTATTAATGGAGAAACATTAATGCAAAATCATGAATTACTGCTTAATGTAGATGAAAATAAATTGATGGACAGAATGGATGAGATGGATAAGGAATTGAAGGAAGGAAAGTAGAAAGAAAATTAAAACATTTTATTTTGAGCAATGTAATTTTAATTCAAACATAGTAGATACTATAATGCATATAAAGTTTTGTTAAAATATATTTTATTCATAATGTGATGGTATAATAAACAATAGAATGCTGTACAGCAAGATTTATCAAGGACTTTCGGGTTCTTGATTTTTTTATGAATTAAAAAAACGGCGAAAAAACGGCGGAAGTTTTTTAGATTGAAAAATTGGTAAAAATTACAGTGTAAATTTCGTGCTGTATTTGTAGTAATGGGAGATTTGTTTTTTGAGAAAAAAGTAGTAAAATGTCCATAGAAAGGACAATTGGGATGCAGAAAAATTTTAAAAATAATTTAGAAACAAAATATAATGATATATTTAAGAACTTATATGCACAATGGAAGTTACAAAGTAAAAAGAAATATGAAGAATTACAGTCAAATGGATTAGCTAATAGTGGAGTAGGTTCAAAAGCTATGTACATATTAATGGAAGAATTAATAAATAAAGCGATATTTGATTTGCAACAGCTATTTAATAAGCTGCCAACAGAATATAATAGAAAGATATCATTTAAAGATTTAGACGAATATAAAAGAAAAACAATAACTAATGTTGTTGGACATATTAATAATATGGAAAAAGAACTTAAACGTGAGTACAAGGAAAAGTTACTATTTATATCTGAATCAAATGAAATATCTTTAAACAATCTAAGTGAAAATTCTAAAGATAAAATTGAAAAGTTATTTGCTGAAATAGCTAATTTGAGAAAAGGTAAAAAAATAGAAGGGTTAGTAATATTTAATATAGTATTTACAATATTAAGTTTTTTGATAGGAATTGCAAGCTTGATCGTAGGAATAATTGGAATTGTACAATAATTACCAATATTTAAAATGCAGAATATTAAACAGGTATGAATATGTAGAAAATAATTAAAAAGAATTGGTCAGTAGAAAATACTGGCTTTTTTGTTGTAAAAAAATAAAGAAATTTATTTTGAAGTGTTGTAAAAAGTTAAACAAATTGTTAAAATATAAATGTAATATGTAATATTACAAATTACAAAAAAGAAAGGGATTATGAATGAGTGAATTTAGTAAATTTCTGTCTCAGAAAATAGATGAGCATAATTCAATAAGGAAAAGAAGCATACGAGAATTTTCCAGAGAAATTGGAATATCACATGATTATTTGAGAAGAATAATTAGCGGAAAAGTTATAGCACCAGAACAGGAAATTCAAGAGAAAATAGCAAGTAAAATTC
Organism: Clostridia bacterium; assembly: GCA_045643205.1. Classification (GTDB taxonomy): domain Bacteria; phylum Bacillota; class Clostridia; order TANB77; family CAG-508; genus CAG-793. The sequence continues at coordinate 181,786 of JAZUKI010000003.1, forward strand.
TTAAAGAAAATGAATATCAAACATTTTTTGATTTAGCGGCAAAGGATAGAGGAGAAATTCCTGTAGACATACAGAAAGAATTATCAAAAGAAAGCAATAAATGGAATGAAATAAGAAATATGTTGGAGGTAGAAAAATGAGTACAAATATAAATGCAAAGGCAAATTTAATATGGGAAGTGGCAACAAAATTAGTTGGGGTATATAAACCACATGAATATGGTAAAGTAATTTTACCTATGACAGTCTTGAAAAGATTTGATGATATATTAAAACCAACTAAACAAGCAGTATTAGATAAATATGAAGAAGTAAAAAATTTTGAAGTAAAAGAAGCTTTTCTAACTGAAGCTTCAGGTTATAGTTTTTATAATACAAGTAAATACGATTTTGAAAAAATATTATCTGATCCAGATAATATTGAAAGTAATTTTAAAAATTATTTAAATGGATTTTCAGATAATGTAATAGATATTTTAAGTAATTTTAAATTCAATAATGAAGTAAAAACAATGGCTGATAATAGACTTTTATATGTTGTTATAGAAGAATTTAATTCTAAAAAAGCATATATGGGATTAGATGAAATTAAAACAGAAGATATGGGTTACATATTTGAAGAATTAGTTAGAAAATTTTCAGAAAGTTATGATGAAGAAGCAGGAGCTCACTTTACTGCAAGAGATATTATTTATTTAATGACTGATCTACTAGTTGCAGAAGAACAAGATATTTTAACTAATGATAATAAGGTAAAAACAATATATGATATGGCAATGGGAACATCTCAAATGCTTGCATGTATGACTGATAGATTACATCAATTAAATAAAAATGTTAAGGTAGATTGTTATGGACAAGAATTAAATCCAGAAACATATGCTATAGCAAAAGCAGATATGCTTATAAAAGGTGGAGATGCAGATAACTTTAAACAAGGCGATACATTAGATGATGATCAATTTAAAGGATATAAATTCGATTATATAATTTCAAATCCTCCTTTTGGTATCGATTGGAAAAAACAAAAGAAAGCAGTAGAAGATGAAGTATCAAAAGGAGAACACGGAAGATTTCCAGTAGGAACTCCTAAAATATCAGATGGGCAAATGTTATTTACTTTAAATGGAATTGCAAAATTAAAAGATGACGGAAAGATGGCAATAATCCAAAACGGTTCTCCATTATTTTCAGGTAGTGCTGGTTCAGGAGAATCAGAAATTAGAAGATATATTATAGAAAATGATTGGTTAGAAGCAATAGTTCAATTACCAACGGATCTATTTTACAACACAGGAATTTCAACATATATTTGGATAATTAATAAAGGTAAAGAAGGAACGATTAGAGAAGGAAAGGTTCAATTAATAGATGCGTCAAATTGTTACATAAATAGAAGAAAAAATATTGGTAATAAAAGAAAAGATTTAGATGAAGAATCAAGAAAGCTAATTTTACAAGCATATTCAGAATTTACAAACAAAGAATATAGTGAAAATGATAAAAAAGTAGAAAGTAAAATTTTTAATAATAACGATTTTGGATTTAATAGAATTACTATTGAATCACCAGAAGTTGATGAAAATCAAGTTGCTATATTAGATAAAAAAGGAAATGTAAAAGCTGATTCAAGTAAAAGAGATTATGAAAATGTACCTTTAAAAGAAGATATAGAAGAATATTTCGAAAAAGAAGTATTACCATATAATGAAAAGGCTTGGATAGATAAAAAGAAAACACAAGTAGGGTATGAAATACCATTTACAAGATATTTTTATAAATATGTGGCTCCAGAAAATTCAGATGATATATTAGCAAGAATTAGGCAAAATGAATCAGATATTATGGATTCTCTAAAAAAAATATTTGAGGAGGATAAATAATATGAGAGAAATGAAAAAAACTAATTCTATGTGGGTTGGAAATATTCCTAAAGAGTGGAACTTAATAAAGACAAAAAAAATTATAAATTTTATTAATGGTTATGCTTTTGATAGTAATAGTTTTAGTGATAATGGAATATATCCAGTAATAAGAATAGGAGATTTAAGTAATGGAAGGATTAATTATGAAAATGCATGTAAAGTAAATGATAATGAAAATTTAAACAATTATAAAATAATAAAAAATGATTTATTAATTGCAATGAGTGGAGCTACAGTTGGAAAATTAGCTATAGAAAATGAAGCAAATATTGAAGCATATATAAATCAGCGTGTAGGAATTTTAAGATGTAAATCTAAAATAAATAATAAGTTTCTATATTATTCATTAAATACAGATGAATTTATAAAATATATATTATTTCAGTCAATGGGTTCGGCTCAACCAAATGTATCTTCAGAAAATATAGGAAATTATTATATTTCTTGCCCGACAATAGAAGAACAAGAAAAAATAGTAAATTTTCTTGATAATAAAATAAAAGAAATTGATAATGTAATAGAAAAAACAAAAGAAACAATTGATGATTATAAGAAATACAGACAAACAATTATAACCGAAGCAGTAACTAAAGGGTTAAATAAAAATGTTAAATTTAAGGAAACTTTTAATAAAGTAATTGGAATGATACCAGAAAGTTGGAATGTTCAAAAATTAAAAACATTTATCAGTATGCCTGTAATAGATGGACCGCATGAAAGTCCTATATTATTAGATGATGGAATTCCATATATATCTGCGACAGCTATAGAAAATGGAAAAATTAATTTTGATTTAATGAGAGGATATATTTCAGAAGAATACTGTGAACAATGTGAGGTTCGATATAAACCTAAAATTAATGATATTCTTGTAATAAAATTAGGAGCGACTACAGGTCAAGTAGCCATAGTTGATACTGATAAAAGATTTAATATTTGGGTTCCATTAGCTGCGATCAGATGTAATGAAATAGTTAATTCTAAATATATTTATTATAGTTTTCAGTCACAAAGTCTAATTAAGCAGATGGAGTTAATGTGGACTTTTGGAACACAGCAAACGTTAGGAGTGAAAAATATAGAACAATTATATTTTTCTTTACCAGATAAAGAAGAGCAGAATACTATTGTTCAATATTTGGAAAAAAAGTGTTTAGATGTGGACAATTTAATTTCTAACAAAGAAAAAATTGTAGAGAAATTGGAACAATACAAAAAATCGCTTATATATGAATATGTAACAGGAAAAAAAGAAGTAATTTAGGGGGCAAATTACATGGAAGAAAACGAAAAAAGATTTGAACAAGATATAGAAACATATCTTTTATCAGAAGATGGTGGATATACTAAAGGAAAGCCAGAAGATTTTGATAGAGAATCTGCATTAAATAAAAAAGATTTATTTAAATTTATAGAAGATACACAAAATAAAGAATGGAACAGATATAAAACTGCTTTTCCAGATGATTATGAATTAAGATTTATAAAAAGATTTAATGAAGAAGTTGTAACTCGCGGAATAATTGATGTAATAAGAAATGGAATTACAGATAGAGGGTTTAAATTTAAACTTGCATATTTTATGCCAGAAACAAATTTAGCGCCTGAAACATGGGATTTATACAATAAGAATATTTTAAATGAAACAAGACAATTAAAATATTCTACACAAAATGAAAACTCTGTGGACATAGTTTTACTATTAAATGGAATTCCGGTAGTGGCTCTTGAATTGAAAAATCAAATAACTGGGCAAAATAGTGAAAATGCACAAAAGCAATTTATGTATGATAGAGATCCTAGAGAAGCCATTTTTAGATTTAATAGCAGAATAATAGCCTATTTTGCAGTAGATCATTATGATGTTAAATATACTACAAAACTTGCAGGAAAAGATACATATTACTTACCATTTAATCAAGGTTCAAATGGAGCGGGAAATGTAGGAGGAGCAGGAAATCCGACTAATGAGAATGGATATACAACAGATTATTTATGGAAAAATGTTTTAAAGAAAGATTCTTTAATGGAAATATTACATAAATTTGTTCATTTACAAGTTAAAGAAGAAGTTTCACATCGTGGTGAAAAAGAAATAATAAAGAAAAAAGAAAATATTATATTTCCAAGATTTCACCAATTAGATGTTGTAAGAAAGTTAATATGGAATGTAAGAGATTGTGGAGTTGGACAAAAATATTTAATACAACATAGTGCGGGATCAGGAAAATCGAATAGTATAGCTTGGCTTGCACATAGACTATCAGGATTACACGATAAAGATAATAACGCGGTATTTAATTCAATTATAGTTGTTACAGATAGAAAAGTATTAGATAAACAATTACAAGAAACAATCTATCAATTTGAACATCAAAAAGGTGTAGTTGTAAAAATTGATGATGAAAAAACATCAAAAGATTTAAAAGATGCTATTAACGATGGAAAAAGAATTATTATAACAACATTGCAAAAGTTCCCTGTAATATATAAAGATGTAGATGATATGGGACATAAAAGATTTGCTGTAATAGTTGATGAAGCTCATTCAAGTCAAACAGGAAATTCTGCAAAAAAATTAAAAATTGCATTAGCAGATAAAGAAGAAGCATTAAAGAAATATGCGGAAATGGAAGCTCTTGCAGAAGAAAATGAAAAAGATTATGAGGATAAAATAGTAGAAGAATTAGCAACACATGGACCACAAAATAATATTTCATTCTTTGCTTTTACTGCAACACCTAAATCTAAAACCTTAGAATTATTTGGTACAAAACAATATGATGGAACATTTAGACCATATCATGTTTATAGTATGAGACAAGCTATAGAAGAAGGATTTATCTTAGATGTATTAGCAAATTATATGACATATAAATCAATTTACCAAATAGCTAAAAATACACCAGATAATCCAGAAGTACCAGAAAATTATGCTACAAAAGCAATAAAGAAATTTGAAAGTTTACATGAGATAAATATAACTCAAAAAACACAAATAATAGTGGAACAATTTAGAAATGTTACTAAAAATAAAATTGGTGGAAGAGGAAAAGCAATGTTAGTAACAGCATCTAGATTACATGCTGTTAGATATTTCTTTGAAATTAAAAGATATATAGAAGAAAAAGGATATGATGATTTAGATGTTTTAGTAGCGTTTTCAGGAGAAGTTCATGATGGTGGACAATCTTTTACAGAAAGTGGAATGAATAAAACAAAAGATGGAAAGAAAATATCTGAATCACAAACAAAAGAATATTTTAATTCGGATGAATTTAGTATTTTAGTAGTTGCAGAAAAATATCAAACAGGATTTGATGAACCACTATTACATACAATGTTTGTAGATAAAAAATTAAAAGGAATAAAAGCAGTACAAACATTATCAAGATTAAATAGAACATGTAATGGAAAAGATGATACTTTAGTAATAGATTTTGTTAATGAAGCTCAAGATATACAAGAAGCATTTAAACCATTTTATGATGTTACAGTATTAGAAGAAGAAACTAATCCAAATGCAATATATGATAAACTAAATATGATAAAAAGTTTTGGATTAATTTATGATGAAAATATAGAAAAATTCTGTAAGATTTATTTAAAGAATGGAAAACAAAATGAAAATGACTTTGGAAGACTAACAAGTTGCGTTAAAGAAACAGTTGATTTGTATAATAAGCTTGAAATAGAAGATAGAGAAAGTTTTAGAAAACAAGTAATTAGTTTTAATAAATTCTATTCATATATAACACAAATTACATTTATGGGAGATGAAGAACTTCATAAAACTTATATGTATTTAAGATATGTTGAAAAATTGTTACCTAAAAATAAAGTAGATACAATAGATTTGGAAGGATCATTAAAATTAACATTTTATAATTTAAAACAAACATTCCAAGGTAGTGTTTCATTAAGAAAAACGGATGAAGGTGAAGGATTAGTAAAACCTCAAGGATCAGCAATACCAATAGCAGTATTACCAGAGCAAAGATATTTAGAAGAAGTAATAAGAAAGGTAAATGATTTATATGCTGGACAATTTACAGAATCAGATAATATGCTAGTTAAAAATATTATGGATATAATAATGAAAGATGATGATGTAAGACAGAAGGCAAAAGCTAATAGTGAGGATATGTTTGTTCAGTCAGTATTTCCTAAAGTGTTTAGTGAAAAAACAAGTAAAGCATATAAAGAAAGTGCAACATCTTATAAAAAATTATTTGAGAGCAAAGAGTTTTATAATGCTATAATGAAGTCATTGGGAAATGTTGTTTATAGATTAATGAAAAGTGATGAGACAATTAAGTATAATATTTCAAATGAAGAAGAGGAAAAACTAAAGGTAGCAGAAGATAGTGAAAAATATAATATAAATAACAAGGAGGAGAAAAAAGGCTAAAGGAATTATTTATTGCATGACAACAATTGTACCAGGTTTAGTGAAGATAGGAAAAACTGGAAGTGATAATTTTGAACAACGTATGTACAATTTAGAAAGAAATGGATATGTTAATGTAGTTGGCTTAAAAAGAAGATTTGCAATAGAAGTAGAAGATTATGATGAGAAAGAAGTACTTATACATGAATTATTTTGTAAAAGTAATGTACAAAACACAGAGTTGTTTGCTATAGATGTCAAACTTGTAGTACAATTATTATCTTCATTAGAAGGAAAGCAAATTTTCCCTAAAACTATAACTAAAGAAGAAGTATTTGATATTGCTATAGATGAAAGACAAAAAGATTTTAATAAAAACAATAGAATGTTAATACCAGATGGAAATTATTATATATCTGAAAAAAATATTAAAGCTACTATGAAAGTAGAAAATGGCAAATTTATTGTATTAAAAGGAAGCACTTGCCTAGAATGTAATAAAGATTGGATTCCAGAAGCAAGAAGAATAGCAAAAATTGAAAATGGAATATTAATAGAGGATATAGAATGTAAATCTCCTAGTACAGCAGGTTGGATAGTTTTAGAAAATGCTAATAATGATGGTTAACATGGAAAACTAAAGATGGAAAGAGTATAGATATATTTAGAAATAATAAGTAGTTAAAATAAAGAGCATCATTATGGAAAGAATAATATCAAATAAAATTCAATGTAAACATTGTGGTGATATAATTGAATCTAAAAGTATTCATAGTTTTGTAAAATGTAAACGTGGATGTTGTAGTGTTGATGGAGGACATTATCATTTAAGTCGTTCATATTTTCATAGCCCAGAAGAAGATTTTATAGATTTAAGTGAAGTAGCGGATGATGGTGTAGAAGAAGTTTAAGTGAATAAATTTAAGGTTAAAGATATATTATAATAATTAAAAAAATGTGAGATTTTAGTTATATAAAATCGTAATTGGTACCAAATGTTGTAAAAAACAATAAAATAATGTATAATATAATAGGTTTAGTGAAAGTAGGAATAATATGTTAGCTGAATTGGATATATTATTAGATTCTATAAGGGAACAATATAATCAATTATATGCAGAATGGAAAAAAAGTAATTTATATGTTCCATTACACCAAAAAAAGAATCTAGTAAAAGATATAAAAAATAATAATGAAATTCTAAATGCTATATTAGACTATAGATTGTTTTTGAATGAAAATCACTTAGATTTAAAAATGACATTTGATAGTTTAAATTTAAAGAGTGAAGTAAATAGTAGAGTAAAAGCACAAAACTCAATTGAATTTAAAATAAACAATTATATGACTGCTAAACATGAATATGGTGAAGTTGCAATAAATAAATGTTTTAATGATTTATATGGAATAAGAATAATTTTTGAAGATAATGTTGAATATAATGATATAAAGAATTTCATTGATGTAAAATACAAGGGAAAGCTAAAATGTTATGATGCATCTAAAGGAGACTATGTAGCAACTCATATATATTTTAAAAAAGACAATTATAGTTTTCAGTGGGAACTACAAATATGGGATAAATCACATTATAAATCTAATATTATTTCACATGAACAGTATAAACAAGGTTATACAAAATGGGAAGAAGAAAATAAAGGAGGTGAATCATTTTGACAACACATTATATAATTATGAGTAGTAGTTATTCAAAAGGAAAGAGGATTGCTTTAAGTAATTTAGTAAAAGAAAAAGATTATCTTGAATTAAGAGAAATAGTCCAAGATATTACTAGTAAATGTGGTAAAGACGTATCATTATCTACGCATTTTGTTCAGACTGATTCAGAATCCTGGGAATCAGTTGTTGAAAAAGATCATTTTTTTAAAGGTGTAGAAGTAATAGAAAGTAAAGAAAAATTTATTGAATTAATTCAAAAAGATAGAACTTTAAAAGGATTGGATGTTGCAAGGTATATACTTTCTAAAGTAAAATGTACACATCTAAAATTAGAAAAATTAGTATATTTATGTTTTGCAGATTACTTGTGCAAATATGATAAAGAATTATTCGAAGATGAAATTTATGCATATAAGTATGGGCCAGTTGTAGATAGTGTATATGAAAAATATAAAGGTTCTGGATATAAAGAAATTGAACAAGAAGAAATAGATATAGATATAGATAGTACAGGTATCATGGAAATGCCATCAAGAAGTAGAATTCTTTTTGTTGAAGATGGTATTGAAAAAATCAAGAGTATAGATGAAACTTTGGAAAAATATGGTGATTTTTCAGCAGGTGATCTTGTAGATTTAACACATAAGAAACATACTCCTTGGGATATGACAGGAAGAGGAAAAGAGCAATATGGTATTATTAAAAATGATATAATAAAAAAATATCATTCTTATGAATGTATTTAAAGCCGAGAATTAACTCGGCTTTTACTATTTAATTCAAACTCTCAAAACACCCCATCGCAATTTGGCTTCCATCAACAAACCCATTCCTATAATACTTTTCATTCCAATAAGTTATATAATCTAAAAAGTTATCATCAAGTTTATTAAGTTGCTTTTGAACATATTTTTTATTTTCATTAGGTACATTTCTTAAAATATTTTTAGCTATTTCCTCAAAATAAATCCAATGTTTTTTATCTTCTTCACATGTAAGTGCAGATAAATCTTCCTCTCTATAAGCTATCAATTGGGCTAATATATCGTTATCATTTACTTCTCTAAAATTACTCATATCTAAAATACCTCCTACCAATAAATTAATTCATTCAAAACAATTTCTTCAGCAACATTTTTAAAGTTATTCATTAAGCCAACCCATTTTAATTGATTTTTTGCTTTTAGTTTTTCATCAACGTTATTTTCTTTAGCCATTTCTCTAATAGTTATTCTTACTATTTTGTTACATCTTTCATCTATACCATTTAAACAACTAATTAGTGAGCCATTCATCATTAATTCGTTATATAAGCCTCTTTTATTTTCTTTAACATAATTTAACCTAGCTCTACCATATTTGCCTAAAATAACATTCTCGCCATTTTCTATAGCTAAATTAGGAATTAAATAATCTCCTTTTTTACGATAAGTAATTTTATTATTCATTTTTAAAACCTCCAAAATAAAATTTTAGGTTTCCCATTTTATAAAAATTGTTAAAAAATCATCAAAAATAATTGGGAAAAACTTCTCAAAAAAGTACCAAAAATTACACAAATGTTTGATTTTTTATTTCCAAAATTTTTATTGATAAATCAGCTAAAACCCGCAATTTCACTAAATTTCAAAAGCCTTTCAACCGGCCTCATAACCCGAAGGTTTAACTTAATCTACTACAAACATAAACAAAAAGAGGATTGATTCATTCAATCCTCTTTTTACATATGTATTCAACCATAAAATATCCGATATACATATTAAACAGCAATGCTAAATTTTATTATAAATCTCCGTGCCCATCATCATGAAAATTGTTTTGCTTTTTGTTATCTGAAACATTTGAAGTTTCAGATACTGAATTATTTTCAATTGAAGTATCTATATTAGAAACAGCTTGTTCTTTTTTATTTATCAATGCTTTGAATTCATCACTATTTAAGTAGTTTGTAATGTCAGTAAGTTGCAAACTTTCTGGAACATTTAATGGTTCTCTTAATAGTTGATAAGTTGCAAATAAATATTTATTAACAAATGTATATAGCGGACTTTCTTTTGAAACTTCGATAACTTTCTTTAATTCTAAGTGTCTACTATCGTAAGTTGTAATCATTGTAGTTTCATCAATTGCACGAGAATCCTCTTCAATAGAGAATGCAAAAGGTGTAATAAAATCAACTGCATCAATGAAGTCATTCCACTTTTCTGTATTTCCTTTAGGTGGAAGTATTGGAAGTGGAGGAATTGCTTTGAATTGATCGTGTGCACTAAATCCAGAAATTCCATCTCTTAATTGATTTTCAGTTTGTAATTGAATTTCTACTCTTCCAACAGGTGTTTCTAAAACTATAAATCTTGCTCTATAACCATTTTCATTGTCTTTGTTTTTTTCTTCAACAACTTTGAAATTAAATCTTTGTAATACTTTAGAATCTGTAAAAATCTTACGAACTTGATTACAGAAAATTGGGTAATAAACTAAGTCGTCATTAAGTTCTTTATATCTTGCTAAAACAGCCTCAAAGTCTGATTTGTATTTTCTTTTTGGATCATAAAACATTTTGAAAGCGTGATCAATTTGTAATTCTGCTTTTGAAAGATTTGAATCACCTAATCCAAGTGCATTTATTTTGTCTAATTTTGATTGAAGTAAGTCTTTCTTTGAATCAATAAAAGACATATACGCAGTGGCTTCAGGAGATACAACCTTTTTGATTGAATCTAACATTTTTATAAATTGATTATAGTAATCAGATGTTTTTATGTTTAATGAAGAAACATCTGCAATATCAGTTAAAGATTCTTGTACTGTTTTTTGAAATTCAGAAATTTGTTGATCATTTTCAAGTTTCTTCTGCATTAAAGGATCATCACTTGGAAGAACCTCATCAGTAGAGTGTAGTATAAGTTTCATACCAAATAAGTCATTAACAGGTTTATCATTTTTATATGCTGAACGGTAAAAAATTTTTCCTAAAAAGCTGAATTGAGATTTAATTCTTGCAGAAGCAGTAATATGTGATTTTGTATTTCTACTAAGCTCAAACATAATAGCATTTGCAAATCTAGTGAAGAATTCTTCAACTTGAGGCATGTCATCTGTTGGATAAATCTTAACTAATCGTTTAAATAACTTTCTATAATCTGTTTGCCATACAGTAACAGGTGTATTTTCTGAAAGTACATTTTTTGCTAAACCTTTTTCAATCCCATTTGCTACAGTTGTATTAATATGTTTAGAAATAGGATTGCTAGGACCACCTGAAAACTTGTCTACAACATCTTTACTATTAGCATTATAAAAAATATTTGCATCTGGATTTAAAATAAAGTTGTATTTTCTACCTCTATATACTTTAGGCTTATCACTAGTTGAAGTAGATTGTTCTTTAACAGCTTTTTTTAAATCAATGATAGAATCAAATAAAGATGTTGTTTCAGCAACATATTTTAAATCATCACGAACAAACTCATAAAGTCTATCGGCATTTAAATCACTTAAAGTTGCATCTACATCTTCACTTAAATTTGTGTTTGAAGTTTCGTTTATATCTTCGCTTGAATATTCAATTTCATTTAAATTTTTATCTTGATTTTCAGCCATAATAATCTCCTAACAATACAATTATAGCATATTATTTAATAAAAATGAAATATGTATAATTTGATTTTTTAATAGAAACATGGTATAATATATTCCATATGGTACATTATTCTAGTCATACACATTTTATGAGGATGGGCCTAAAAATCCATTAAAGGGCATATCGATGAAGTTTCATATAGTATGCGCATTTCTGCCAAGTTTGCGTGTCTATGTGGAGTAAAGAATTTAGGAGAATATGTAATGGCATATATATGTAATCCTATTTTCGCGGAGGCTTACTTATTTAAGTTAAACCTATATGTTTCAATATAGTGTAGCCCGTCTTGAGTGAATATTTTGGGATTGAAGATATTTACTGCAAACAATTTGGCCAATGCGTTTGCATCATGAAATAATATTTGCAAAAAAGACTAATAAAATATGTAGTATGTTAAGGAAAACTTCTAGAATGCTTGCTTTAATAGAGAAAGCATTGAAGTCTAGGGATTAAGGTACGGATTTGAGTGGCGATCTGGTGTCTATTTTTAGATACACTTTTTAAATGGAAACGGCTTAACAGTAATGTTAAGTAGAGTGCAGAGAAATTCAACCAGACCTAAACCGTAAAATTTACTTAGACTTTAACCATTTTATTTATTTTAACAAGTAAATATATAAAAATGCGGTTGATTAAGTTACAGCCGCTATTTTTTACTAGAAAGGGAAATTGTGAAAAACAAAATTGAAAACAAAGACTCAGACAGTTATGAGCTGAGTAAGAAGAATACTGAAGAAAAGAAGAAGAACGAAAACTCAAAGTGGTTTATAAAAGCATTTATTATAACTTTTATATTGTCATTATTATTTACATATATATCAACAAATGGAGTTTCAAATCTTGATTTAGTACCAGCTATAATAATTTTAATATTAATAATATTAGTTGGTATTTTATTTGATATAATTGGTGTTGCAGTGCAAGTAGCAGACGAAGATGAATTCCATGCAAAAGCATCAAAGAAAATAAAAGGTTCAAAAACATCAATTAGATTAATTAAAAATGCAAATGTAGTTTCAAATGTATGCGCCGATGTTATAGGTGACGTTTGCGGAGTACTTAGTGGTTCGCTAGGTGCTTTAATAGCAATAAGATTGACAGAGATGTTTGGATGGCCTTCAGATGTTCAAACAATAGTAGGAGCATTAGTTGCAGCGTTAACAGTTAGTGGAAAGGCTTTAGGAAAAGGATTTGCAAAGAAAAATTCTACAAAGATTGTTCATGCAGCAGGAAAGATAATAAATAAATTTTCTTTTAAAAAAGAAAAATAATTAAAGCATAAAGAAAATACAAAAAATAAATAAAGAAAAATAAAAAAAGAAAAACAGAAATGGCGGTAAAACATGGTTTTACCGCTATTTTGTTGACATAATCCGGCAAAGGTGATAGAATAAGGGCCTATCAACTTTGATAGGGTCTGCAACTAGGAACCTGCAAGACATAAATTTAATATATATAGTTTTTCATAAGTTTTTTACCTCCAAGGATATTATTATTATTATTATTATTATTTTTTTTTCTGTGTCCGTTTGCAAGTTGTAGTAATAAATAGGTTCCTAGTTAAAATTAAGAAGAATGGCCTTTATTCTTTTTATGGTAGGCCGAACAGCCACAAGTCTATAAGACGCAGTCGGCGCACCTAATTTGTGGGATAACAGGTTAGGCAAGATGAGTGGGTAGGAGGGGTTGTGAATACAACCCCTCTTACTGGTTTTATTAGTAAAATTAAATATGCGAAATTTTTAAATATAGAATATTGAAATTCAGACAAAGCGAATTATAGAAAATAAAATAGTATAGGATAAAATATGGATAAGGAAAAAGAAAAATTATCTAAAAGAATAAGAAAGAAAGCTGTAACTTTTTTAACAATTGCAGGCATATCAATTGGTGGATCAGAATGTGCAGGGGGAATACCCGAGTACAAAGTTGATGCTAAAAGTGGTGTGCCTTATACTGAATTTTATTACAATAAAAAAGAAAACAATCTAAACAAGAGATACAGAGATTATTATGAAATTCTTTCAACAGAAAACAATTTAACAACTTTTAAAGAAACATTCTTAAATGATGATGGTTCAGTAGACATTGCTGTACCACAAGGAATTTGCCATATTGATAAATATACAATTATTACTGCATATAATGGAAACAAAAAATACAAATTGCAAAACATTATATTAGGAGATGGAAGTGAAGAAGAAGAAAAATTAGAAGATTCACTAAGCTCTGATGATAGCGCAATGTTAATTGTTCTAAACAATGAAAACAATGAAGAGAGAAGATTAAAATTACCAGATGCAAATCATGTTGGTGGTATTGCAACTGATGGAAAAAAATTATACATAGCTAAAAGCGATGACTATGAAGTTTCAGTAATAGATTATGAAAATTTTAAAAAGTGTATTGAAGAAAACAAAAATGAAATTGATTATGATGGAGTTTTCAAATGCGAAAACTTAGCATCTTACATAACATATGATGATAATAAATTATGGATAGGAACTTGGAAAAATAGTAATGTATTGGACTATGTAACTAAGTTATGCGGTTATGAAATTAATGGTGACAAGCTAGAAAAAGTTAATGAATACACAATTCCACAAAATTCAAACGGAGCTTGTTTCATAAATAGATACAACCAAAAATTATTAATGTTATCAATTTCAAATGGAAGATACATGGATTCAATTTTGGTTGCATATAGAATTAATCAGGATAAAAATATTTTAGAAAAACTAGGACAGATAGTAGCTCCATCTTTATCAGAAACAATGGATGTTGTTGGAGATGAGATGAATCTTTTATTTGAATCAGGTTCACTACTTTACAAAAAAACAACGAAACATCCAATTGAAGGTTACACAAAACTTAATATAGATAAGATGTTTGAAAAGATTCTTGAGCAAAAAGAATTGAATCATGGTCAATCAATGAAGCAAATATACAAAATAGATAAGTATATAGAAGATCCAAGAAAAGAAGAGTCTGATGAGGATGAAAAATCAGATGATGATGAAAAAGAAAAGTAAAAATTTAACAAAATAAGGTAATTTGTGGTATAATAGAAGTGTAACATTTTTTTGATTACTCCAATGCAACATCCGGAGGACATTATATTAGCCTGAATAGGCAAGGAGGACAAAACTATGAAAGAGGAAAAAAATTATTACGAAGAAGTGTTTACCTCACAGGAACTCGATTCTTTTGGAGCTGCTGAACGCAAATTAGAGGCAGTTAGAGCCGAACACAGTGAAGAGGCAGGATGGGTTGAGCTTGAAACACGTATTACAGAGCTTCCTAATGGTAAGTTCATTATGGAAAGAAAACACCGTAAATACTATAATTAATATTTTTCCTTAAAAAGGGGACTTCCACTGAGGTGGAGGTTCTCTTTTTTTGCTTAAATTTTGGATTAAATTTTGGGTTAAATTCGGAGTCAAATTTGAGGTTAAATTTGGGGTTAAATTTGGGGTCAAAAAATAGGAACTTAAAGAAAACACAGCCAACTTGACATAATTTTAAAACCATAGTACAATAATACTTATTGGAAATCATTTTCATTAAGAAAATAAAAAATTTGTCAGAGAATTATTTGAAATTTATCTGAGACAATATAAAGCTTACAAAAATGAAATTCATTAAGGAAAGAATATGGAAAGAAATACAAAACAAAAAGAATTAGTAATTGAATATTTAAAAAAGCATAGTGATAAACATATGACTATAGTTGAAATTCAAAAAGGATTAAAAAATAAAGTTCCAATGACAACTCTATATAGAATTATAAATCACTTGATTCAAAAAGGATTTGTAATTAAAAAACCATTTGAAAACAAACAAGGTGCTTGCTACAAGTTTAATGATAAAGAAGAAAAGTGTGATAATCACTATCACTTGATTTGCGAAAAATGTAATAAATTATTGCACTATGAAAGCGAAGTTCTTGAAGAAGTTGAAAAGCAAATTAAAAAAGATAAAAATTTTGATATTGATAATTCAAAAGTAGTTTTTTACGGAATTTGCAAAGAATGCAAGGGAGAGAATTAGATGAAAAAAGTTGGGATTGGAATAATTACAGTAATAATAGCAGCATACATAATTGTTGTGGTTATAATTAATATTAATAAAGGCCCGAAAGAAGAAAGTAACAAAACAAAAATAGTTACATCATTTTATCCAGTATATGTAATGACTTTGAATATAACAAAAGGTGCAGAAAATGTGGAAGTTAGCAACATGGCTGAACATTTAACTGGTTGCATCCATGACTATACTTTAACAACAGAGGATTTGAAAAAGTTTGAAAAGGCTAGCATATTTATTCAAAATGGAGCGGGCTTAGAAAATTTCACCGACAAAATTTTAAATTCATATCAAAATATAAAGGTGATAAGTGCTGCGGAAAATGTGCAAAACTTTATTTGTGAAGGACACGACCATGATTCACACGACAACGAGGAACAACACGAACACAATGCCGATGAAGAAAATGTTCATAATCATGAAGAATCACACGATCACGATGAAGAATGTAATTCACATATTTGGTTGAGTATTGAAAATTATATTTCAGAAGTTGAAAAGATTTATGAAAAATTAAGCGAATATGATAGCAAAAACAAAGAAACATATTTAAATAATAAAAATACATATATCGAGAAACTAAATGCTTTAAAAATAAAATATAAAGGATTGGAGAACATACAAAACAAAGGTGCAATTTGTTTAGATGAAGCATTAGTTTATTTACTTGATGAAGTTGGAATGAAATATGAAATAGTAGAAACAGATCATGAGCAATCTTCAATTTCAGCTAATCAAATAAAAGAATTAATAAATCAAATGAAGAAAGAAAACATTACAAGCATATTTATTGAAAAAGATGGAGACACAAAAGTGGCTGAAACTCTAGCAAAAGAAACAGGAGCAAAAATTTACAAATTAGATGCAGAAATGAATCCTAGCAAAAATTATGAAGACATTAATGCATATATTGAAGCAATGGAATTTAATTATAAAGTTTTAAGTGAGGTTTAATAAAAATGAAAGAAGAAGCATGCGGTTTGCATTGCACAAAAATTAAAGACATGACAGTCGTTATAGAAGGAAAGAAAATAGTTGATGATGTTAGCTTACATATTCATTGTGGCCAATTAACAATGATCATTGGAAAAAACGGAGCAGGAAAATCAACTTTATTAAAAGCAATTCTTAACGAAATTAAGCACACAGGAACTGTGGAATTTGTGGATTTAAAAGAGAAACAACAAAAAAACATCAAGATTGGATATGTTCCACAACAACTAAATGTAGAACGCGACATGCCAACAACAGTTTATGATATGTTTGCATCATACATTTCAAACAGTCCAGTTTGTTTTAGAAAAAATAAAAAATTATATGAAAAGATAAAAGAAAACTTATCACACTTTGATGCTGATAAATTAATTGATAAAAGAGTTGGAAACTTATCTGGAGGAGAACTTCAAAGAGTTTTATTAGCAATTGCAACAACACCAATTCCTAACTTATTAATTTTAGATGAACCAGTTTCAGGAATAGATGTAAACGGAATAAAAGATTTCTATGAAATTCTAGTTAAACTTAAGGATGAGTATGACATGTCGATTGTGCTTGTTTCACACGATTTGAATCTAGTTAGAAAGTTTGCTGACAAAGTAATTTTGTTAGATAAAAAAGTTTTAAAAGAAGGAAAACCAGAAGAAGTTTTTGAAAGCGAAGAATTTAAAAATATTTTTGGAAACATGTAAAGGAGAGAAAAAATGGATGTAATTTATAATGTTCTTGAAACAATAATGCCGTTTGAATTTATGACATTCACATTTATGAAAAACGCATTTCTAGCAATCATTTTAGTTTCTCCAATTTTCGCAATATTAGGAACAATGATTGTAAATAAAAAAATGGCTTTCTTTTCAGATGCACTAGGACATTCAGCATTGGCTGGAATTGCAATTGGAATGCTATTAGGAATAACAAATATAAACATTTCAATGATAATTTTTGCAGTTGTTTTTGCACTATTATTAAATATTATAAAAAGCAAAACAACATATGGTGCTGATACAATTATTAGTGTGTTTTCATCAATTGCAATTGCTTTGGGATTAGCAATACTTGCACAAAGCGGAGATTTTAACAAATATTCAAGTTATTTAATTGGCGATATTTTAAGTATCAATCAAAGTGAAATTTTATATTTAGTAATAGCATTTGTACTAGTACTAGTTTTCTGGATATTCATGTTCAACAAAATAAATGCAGTTACAATTAATCCAGCACTAGCAAAAACAAAGGGAATAAAGACAAAGGTAGTAGATAATATATTTGCAGTTGTAATCGCAATCATGGTTATGATTTCTATTAGATGGATTGGAATTTTATTAATTAATTCAATGATGATTCTTCCAGCTGCATCAAGTAGAAATGTTGCAAAGAATATGAGAAGTTACTATGCTTATGCAATTATATTTGGTTTAGTATCAGGAATTGCAGGACTAATAATTTCATACTTTATAAATATACCAACAGGCCCAATGATAGTAATTATACTTGGAATAATTTATTTCATTACATTTATTATTAAGAAAGTAAGAAATTAAAAATTTGTTGTGATATAATCTTAACAAATAGTAAACTTGGGCAATTAGCTCAAATAATGTTAGTTTAGGCAAAATTTAAAAGAACAATATAAACAAAAGAAAATGGAGGCACATATGAAAAATGTTGTAATAACAGGTAGTGCAAGAGGTTTTGGTTACGCAATGTTAAAATTGTTTCATCAAGATGGTTACAATGTAGTTATGATTGATATGAACGAGGAGGCACTTGAAAAATCAAAGGCGAAAATTAAATCAAGCGAAGGCGAAGGGAAAGTTTTAGCTTACAAGTGCGACATCACAAATGCTGATGAAGTAAAAGTTTTAATTGATAATGTTGTAGAAACATTAGGCAGCATCGACATTTGGATTAACAATGCAGGAGTAAATCAAGAAATGGTTTCAATATGGGAACTTGATGTTGCCGACATAAATAGATTGATAGATATCGATTTAAAAGGAACAATTAATTGCTCAAATTTAGTTATGAAACAAATGGAAAAGCAAAATGCAGGACAAATTTATAATGTTGAAGGATTTGGATCTGATGATGCAAAACAATTTGGACTTTCAATTTATGGAACTGCAAAACGTGCAGTAACATATTTTACGGAAGCACTTGCTTTTGAAGTTGATGAGAAAAAATTAAATATTCAAGTTGGAAAAATTACTCCGGGTATAATGATTACAAATTTTATTAATCATTCTTTAGGAGATAAGAAAGAGATTGAATTAAGTGAAAAAGTAAAAATGGTTTATAACATTCTAGGAGATAGACCAGAAACAATTGCAAAATTTATGGTTGAAAGGATAGAAAAAAATAAAAAGAACAATGCAAAGCTTACATGGCTAACAAAGGGAAGAGCATTTGGAAGATTTATGAAAGCTCCATTTAAGAAGAACAATTACTTTTTGGAAGCGGGCAAAGGCGAATAGAAATTTAAATATTGATAAAAGACAAATAGAATATAGCAAATCAAAAGTAAATAAAAATAGAAATTTAAAAGCGTGGATTAGCTCCACGCTTTTTTGTATGATTGTTATTCAATCAATGAATTTTCTCCAGTCTTATAATCTATTTTTACTCTAGGTTGCACATTGTAGCAGTATACATTAAAACAAATTGCCTTACCATTATCTTCAACAGACTTAGCCTCAATCTGCACCCCAGATGCTATGGGATTGTTTCCCTCATAATGAGGAGTAACACGATATAGCACATGATTATTACTTGATCTAACATAGTTGGCAACTTTGTTTTCAAAAGGCAACATTCCCTCTGTATTTAAGTAGCGAGTGCCAGTAATTAAATTTTTCTCATTTGCATTTTCACCAGTCAACTGATATCCAATTAAATGACAACGATTAAACAAATACTTTCCATCAATAAAATCATACTTTGAAATTCTCCAACCAGAAGGCTTAATCATACCAATAGATTCACGTTCAGCAGTCGGCATTAAGTTCTTGCCAATATTAGCAAAAGCAACGCCACATCTTCCAAGAGAATCAAGTTCACTATATTTTTCAAAAGATTCAGTAGTCATCATCGAAGAATCAAAATTTGGAACATTATTATTTAATATAACATAAGGTTTATCAGTATATGCTGGTATTAATTTTAAATCAAGAGTTGTTGCATAGTTAACTTTAGTAGCTTCATCGAAAGCATTATCTGCTTCAGAAGTCATGGAAGATGGGAAAAATTTCAAACAAATAAACATTACTAAGATTGCAATAACACATTCAAAAAATTGAGTTATTAAACTTCGTGTTGTACGCTTTCTAGCCATAAAATCTCCTTTGTAAAATTAAAAATCAAAGGAATTATACAAAACGAATAATTAAAATTCAACTAAAAACAAAATGTAGTAAAATTGTAGTGATTTTGTAGAAATGTATTGACATGAAAAAATAAGGGTGTTATTATGTTTTTGAAATAAAATTCGGAGGTAATAAAAATGGTAGATTTAAATGAATTACAAAAGCAAGTTTATCAAAACAAAGTAAACAAAGGATTTAATGTTACTGATTTAAAAGAAGAATTTTTATACTTATATGGAGAAGTTGGCGAAGCTTATGAAGCATGGTTAAAAGGTAAAGAAGACGTAGGAGAAGAACTAGCAGACGTAGCAATCTTCACACTAGGAATTTCAGAAATTTTAGGAATAGATTTAGAAAAAGAAATAATACACAAAATATATAAAAATGAAAAAAGAGAGTACAAAATAGTAAATGGAATTGGAATGAGAACAAAAGAATTTGAAGAAGAGGAAGAAAATAATTAGTAAGAAAATAAAAAATGGGGCAGGAGATGTGAAAAAAATGAGATTCGCTTCTCTTGCTTTTTTGTTGAAAAATAGGATTGGCTGGCATATAATTATAAGCAATATTAAATAGGGTGAATCATTATGAGAATAATTGAAGTTAATTGTAAAAACTGTGGTCAACCAATACAATTTAAAAATGGAGAAAAATTTTCAACATGTAAATATTGTCGTTCAAATTGGGCAATAGATGAATCAGATGAAATACACTCAGTTACAATAGACAATGCTGAAGATGCTGGATATAAATTTGAAAAAGGAAGAATGAAAGCTCAAGAAGAGGCAGAAAAGGAAGCAAAATAAATTAAAGTAGTTGCTAATAGAATCATTTTTTATATGAAATCAATCATAAAAAAAGAAACCCTTTCGGGAGAAGAAAGCGGTTAGCTTTTCTTTTTAAATATTGTCACTTTGTTAAATACTCAGCAACAAAATGAAAACAAAAGAATTTGAAGATTAAAAGCTAAAACAATCAAAATTAAGAATTAAGTGAGGAATACAATGGATAATGATTCTGAATTAAAAGAAGATGAGATTGAATTTGATAAAAAAATTTCACGTTATACATTTAGTGAAGATAAAGATTTTAGAATTTATAAACAATTAAGAGTTGAAGCAGGAGACAATCCTAGATTAATAGAAATACTTTGGAAAAAAATTATTTTAAAATATTATTGTTCTCCTAGTTTTGTAATTGAAAATAGAGATGACGTTACTTTATTTAAAGAATTTTCTGAATTAATTAATGATGTTAGTAAAGATGGCTTTATGTATGGATTAAGTAGCAAAATACCATTAGAGGAACTTTTTGAAAAAATATCAGACATACCTGAAACAGCTGTAACAATATTTTCCTTGATTTCTCCCAATACTACTATTGTTGAAAAATACAAAGAGTTTCAAGATAAATATATAGATAAATTATTTGAATTAGCTAAAGATACAAAAAACTCTAAAGAAAATTTGTGTAGAATGTGGAAATCAATATGTAGTGATGAATTAAAATTAGACAAGTTAAATGAAGTTTTAGCATATACAGGTATAGCAAACAGTCCTGAGACAATGAGTAAAATACAACAAACAATACAGGTTAACAAAGATTTCTTATATATGATAACTCCTAAATTTTTAGATGCAAATTATATTAATAGCTTTTCTGTTGAACAATTAATATATATAGTTTCATTTCCTGAGTTCCAAAAAGACTTGGTAAAATTAGATAGTAATGAACTAGGAAATATGATGAAGTTAGTAAATGAAATATATCCCGAAAATGAAGAATGGAAGGAACCATTAAATAAAATATTACAAAATGTTAAAGATAAAAAGTTTGGAGATTTATTAAAAGGCAATGAATTAAGTTATGATAATGAATTAGTTAGTGTTTTATCAAATAAGAATTATTTTGAAATTTACAGAAAAGAAGATTTAGATAGTATAGATAACAAAAAGAAAGAGGCAACTTTATTAATAAAAAATGGAAATCAAAAACTTCTTTTAGAAAAATACCCGGAAATTGCTAGATTAGAATTAATAGAACAAATGAAATTAATGGCTTGTGAAAATATTCTTGGATTATCATTAGATGAGGCTAAAAACCTAGTATTAAAATATGGAGAAGATATAGATAATATTGGAAATGAATATAGCGAATTATTTTTAAAAAATTATGTTAATGCATTGAAAGCAATTATAAATGAAGATAAAAGTGAAAAATTAGCTAAATTACTTGATTATGGAATTACACCAAAAGAAAAAATTAAAGATTCATATACGATTGAAAGCATGCTAAAATTTACATATGGGAAAAAATATGATGTGGCAAATGTAGATTTTAATTCCTTAAGGTCATGTAAAGTTAAAGGCTTAGAAGGAATTGAAGTACTTGATGCAGGAGTGGATTTTTCTATGATTATTTCTAGTGTTGGAGCATACAGAGTAAATGAAGATGAAAACTATTATGATAGTTGGAATAGGCCTTCTTTAAGTTCTGATATTATTAGTACATCATTTATTAGAAATGATATGATGGGAAGAGCAAATTGCCCAAGACTATATTTTGGATTTAATAATATGAGTGCAAGTGCACTTGATTTATCTGGAAGTGCAGATTTGTTTTCAAAATCAGATAGTATTCAATCTAAGGCGGTGAGGGCATTAGCATTCTATACTCCTGATACTCAAATTGGTCAAACAGGTAGAAAAAAGTATTCTAATGGTCAAATTATCAGTGCTTATAACGAAATGGACTATAAGAGAATTCAAGATGGAGAGAGAAAGCAACCTGATTATATTGTTGTTTTTGGAAGCTATGGTAATATTGATGAGAATCAAAGTGGACAAATGCTTATGGATGGTAATAAATTACCTGATGTATCTGTTTCTAAAAAAGAAAGAGCTCAAAATATAAAAAAAGCAATATCTGATTTTGAAAGAGCAACAGGAAAAAAATTACCTGTTGTGTTCGTAGATTTAGGCAAAGTATATAGAAATGAAGAAAAGATAATAGGTCAATTAAGAGAAGAGTATAAAATTAATCCAAGTGAAGAAAACAAAAGAAAATTAATAAAAAGAATTAAAAATTTTAATTCTTATAAGCATTATAAATTACCAATTGAATTTTCAGAAGAAGAAATTGGGAAATTTGATAAAATTGAAGATAATGTTTCTGACTTTGAATTGACTGATAAAACAATAGAAGATATTAAATTGTTTGATTTCGAAGAATTCAGACAAGAAAAGAATAATTATAGGATTAAAAGACTAGAAAAAATAAATTCTCAAGAAAATATTTCTAACAAAAAAATTAGCCTTAGAAAACTTATTCCTATTGCATCATCAAGAGATAATGCATATAGAATAGGTAATAATCCATTTAAAGCAATTAGAGATTTTATAAAGCAAAGAAACTCAAATGATAAGGAAAGATGATAGAAATTATGACATTAAGTAATTATTATAGAAGGGCTATTACAGAAGTACTAGAAATTTTAAAAAATGTTGAAATTGATGAATATAATAAAATACCTCAAAAAATTATTACCTTTTTAGAAGAACAGAAAGATCCAAATTATATCTTTACTATAAAGCCGAATCAGAATTTTGAAGATCTTAAAATAATGGATGAAACTAAAGGCTTTTTAAGTTTAATTTATTATAGCTACTTATGTAATTCCGATGAGGAAAGAAAGTTATATTTACTAACTTTAAACCATAATGAAAAGAAATTCCAAGATGAATTAAGAAAACAATATGATTATAATAAGCTTTTTAAGGATAAAACCGAAAAAAAAGAGAATTTAATAGTTGATAATACTACACAATTGGTTAAAGATAAAGAAAATTTTTTTATAAAATTTATAAATTATATAAAAAAAATATTTAAAAGACACTAAGATATTTTAGTAATAAATGTAAATTAAAGTAAAGGGTAAGTAATATTTAATTTACTCACCCTTTTACTGACTAACAATAGCGTTCTTTTTTTCTAAAGGTTTGTAAAAATCGATTAATTGACATATAATTACAGCCAAATAGAGTGATAGTGAAAGGAGCCATATGGAAAAGTCTAAAGTATATTTTACAAAAATAATTAGCGATGATGCAATTGTAAGAATTTATGATGAGATGATGAAAAATGAAAATATCCAATTAGAGGGAAATGTAGCAGTAAAGTTACACTCTGGAGAAAAAGGAAATCAAAATTATATTCATCCTGAGATGGTAAAGAAAATAGTTGAACATGTTAATGGTACAGTTGTTGAATGTAACACAGCATACGATGGAGCTAGAAATTCAACTAAAAAGCACAAAGAATTATTAGATGAACATGGATGGACAAAATATTTTACGGTAGATTTGATGGATGAGAATCCAGAAGAGGATATTGAATTAGAAATACCAAATGGAAAAGTTATAAAAAAAGATATAGTTGGAGCTCATTTATTAAATTATGATTCAATGCTTGTATTATCACATTTTAAAGGACATCCAATGGGTGGTTATGGTGGAGCATTAAAGCAATTATCAATTGGTTGTGCATCAACTGCTGGAAAAGCATATATACATTCAGCAGGGGTAACAGAAGATCAATTTGAAGTATGGAGTAATCTACCTGAGCAAGATTTGTTTCTAGAATCAATGGCTGACTCTGCATCATGTGTTACTAAACTTTTCAGAGAAAGAAAAGGAATAGTATTTATAAATATTATGATTAACATGAGTGTTGATTGTGATTGTTGTGAAAATGCTGAAGATCCATGTATAAGAGATATTGGAATAATGGCATCAACTGATCCAGTGGCAATAGATCAAGCATGTATAGATATGATAGAGAATTCAGATGATCTAGGCAAAGAGCATTTTATGGAGAGAGTAAATTCATTAAATGGTAAACATACTATAGATACAGCATATGAATTAGGCACTGGAAATAAAGAATACGAGTTAATTAAGATAGAATAAACAAACATATTATTTAATTAATAGTTAGGAGTTTGCAATGAGTACATTTGAATCTTTTATTTGGTGTATAATTATTATAGGATTTATGGCAAAATGGAATAAAGGAAATGATGAATCGAAATATGGATCAAAAAGAAAAAAATATAAATCAAAGGATAATAAGTCAGAATATTCAGATGAAGAAATAGAAAAATATAAAAAAATTTACGGTTTAGATGATGAAGAAGTAAGAGAGATAAAAAACGGAAATCATGATCCGTGGGACTTTGAAGAAACAGATGCAACAGAAGAAAGTGATTATTATAACAAGGATTAAAATTGAAAAAATTACATAAATATAATATAATTAATTTATTCAAATGGCATACATCATAGGAAAAATATTAATTTAGAGAGGTATAAATTTATGAGTGGTGTTTATGAAAATAGAAAGACAATTCGAGATTTAAACAATTTAATTAGAATGTATAAGCCATTAAAAGATGTTGAATATTATTTTGTTTTAGGATATCCAAGATCTGATATAGGAAAAGGAACTTTAGTAGCTCAATTATTAGCAAATGTAAAAGATTCAGATGCAATAAAATATGATGGGCTATTAAATACAAATGAAAATGGAAGACATACAGCAGTAGGACATGATGATTTCGGAGTATACGAAAAATTTAATGAAGGAAAAAGATGGGGAAGAGAACATTATTTATTAGGGGGAGAACTTTATAGAGATTTTATTAATAGTTATGGAGAAAATGAAAATCTTCAAATAAATCCTCATATGTCTTTATATGTTGAATATGTGATACATAAAATGTGGAATGATATAGGAAAGCCTAAGAAATTATTTATAGAAGTAGGAGGACTAATTTCAGATCCTGAAGTTGATCCTATAATTACTCCAATAATACAAAGATTAACTTCTGAAGGTTTAGCAAAAGTAATATTACTTACTGAATCATCATATAATGGAGAATATATTAAATCTAAAATAGTCCAAGAAGGGGTAAATAAATTCTTAGAAAGAAGAATTGAGCCTTGGATAGTATTTGTAAGAGATGCAAAAGATATGGGAGAAATATCTACATCTCAAAGAATAGAGAATGAAAGAATTATAATGAACAAAATTATTGAAAACTTTAATTTTAATTTAAAATTATTAGTTTCAATTCCATACTTTGATGAATTAAAACAATATACAGAGTATATTAGAAAAAGATTTTGTCCAATTATTAATGAAGTTGATAAAAAGGAAATAGTTCTTGCAACTAAAAATGAATCAAAAATTGCGGATTATAAATTATATCTAGGTGATGAATATAATATTAAAACAACAAAAGATTATGATTACGATATAGATATAGTAGAAGGAACAACTTCAGCAGAAGAAAATGCAATTGCAAAAGCAAGAGCATGGTGTAAAGTTACTGGAAAAATAACAATTGGAGATGATACAGGATTCTTTATACATGAACTAAATGGAGAGCCAGGAGTTGCAACAAGAAGATGGGGAGGACAACTTCCAGAAAATGCAACAAATGAAGATTTTTGGCAATTCTTAAAAATAAAGACAAAGAATTTAAAAGATTATACTTGTCATTTTGAACAAAATATAGCAATTGCTTATCCAAGTGGAAATGTTGAATTGATAAAATCAATTAATCAAGGTATTTTAAATAAAGAGAATCTAAAAAAAGAATATAATGGAACAGGTTATCCACTAGGAGCAGTTTTTGAATCTTTAAATAGAAATAAAAATTGGGATGAAATGACGGATGAAGAGAAAAAAGAATTTGATAAAAATTTAATTAAAGAATTAAAAGAAAAATTATCAAAATAATATGTGAAATATATTAATTATATTAATTATATATTTACTCAAAATTTATGACTATATTTTTGAGTTAGGCTGATTGAAGTATTAATGAGAATAATATGTTATACATTTAATAATCACAACAAAGGAGGAAATATCATGTTACAATCATTTATTGTTACTGGAGCATCAGCTTCAGGAAAATCAACTTTAATTAATGAAGCTAGAAAAAATTATATTTATCTTCCAACTCACATGACTCGTGATTTAAGAAAAAATGAAGTAAATGGGATTGATGCAATTTTCATTAATGAGGAACAATTTATTAAAAACTTTAATGAAGGTATGTATTTAGAAGATTCTTTGGATTTTGCATTTGTTCATAGTTTAAGAAACTACTATGGTTCACCATCTATGTGGATTGAAAAACTTAAAGAAGATGGATATTGTGCTTCACCAGTTTCTATTGTCATTGCAGAGAAGATTGTTAGTCTTTGTACTAATTTATGTTGGGTACATTTATATTGTCCTAATGAAATCCGGTATGAAAGATTAATTAACAGAGGTATTTCTCAAGAAGAAGCTAGTAGAAGAATGAATACTGGTGATTCAAGAAACATACCTCAAAAAGCAAATTTAGTTTTAGATACTTCAAAAAACAGCCCGGTAGAGATTCTTTCTAAGATTAATAATTATAAAAAGTAATCTCAAACCAAAACAAAAAAGACTTTCATTTTTGAAAGTCTTTTTTGTTGTTTGGTTGCGGGGGTAAGACTCGAACTTACGACCTCAGGGTTATGAGCCCTGCGAGCTGCCAACTGCTCCACCCCGCGATATATAAATGATTAAGTCAATCTCTTCAATCGACAAGCACTAGTATACACTCATTCGTTGTATTTGTCAACACTATTTACGCACTAAATACTATGAAAAGAGCCTGCTTTTGAAGTGAACTTCATTTAGTTCATTTAAAGCAGACTCTTTCTTTGTTTATATCATCAACAATTATTGTTGTGGTGGTACGTTTCCTGGATTTTGTGGTTGTTGTGGTTGTGGTGCTTGATATTGTTGGAATGTACCTTGTGGGTTAACTGGTTGTGCAGGTTGTTGATAGTTTTGTTGTGGTTGGTATGGTGGTTGATATGGTGCTTGATATTGTGGTTGGTAAGAAATACCCCATGATTTTCCAACATATCTTGCATTTCCCCATGCTAACATTGGATAGAATATAAGTGGTAATAAGATTAAACCAACTGCAAAACCACCTGATTTTCCATATGATCTAGCCATGTAAATTCCTAAGATGATAAGAAATACAATTACACCGAAAGGAATTAAGTTTATAAACCACATAGCTTTTGGAATACCGCAAATTTCTAGTAAACAAATTTCATTGTGTACAGGTATAAGTCCATCTATACCTTCTTTTCCAGCCTTTTTTAAAATTGACCAATAAGAAGCGTATAAAAGTACGATTGAAATTAATGCAAAAATCATTATAAAAATAATTAGTCCCCAAAATGCTGCTAATATATTTCCTACAAAAGCAGATGAATATGATGGAAATGATGAGTATGTTGAGTATGTTGAATATAAAGTTAATAAATCCATTTGATTTTCCTCCCTTATTAATAATGATATAATTATAAGATATTTAGGCTAAAAATTCAATAATTAATTTGGGAATTAGTTTGAAATTTAAACAACTCTGTGTTATAAACACATTACCATGGGTAAGAAATTATTAATTACAGAAAAACCTTCAGTTGCAATGGAATTTTCGAAGGTCATAGGTGAAAACTTTAATAGAAGTAATGGATACTTAGAATCTCAAAACTGGATTATTACTTGGTGCGTAGGTCATTTGGTTACAATGAGTTACCCAGAAAAGTATGATGAAAAACTTAAGTTTTGGCGATTAGATACATTACCTTTTATTCCTACTGAGTGGAAATATGAAGTTATTGAGAATGTTCAAAATCAATTTAATGTTGTTCAAAAACTTATGCAAAGAGAAGACCTTGATGTTATATATAATGCAGGGGACTCTGGAAGAGAAGGAGAATATATTCAACGTTTGGTTCAAATGATGGCAAAGCCAAATCCTAAGGCTGAACGTAAGAGAGTTTGGATTGATTCTCAAACTGAGGAAGAAATAAAGCGTGGAATCGCTGAGGCGAAAGATAATTCAGAATATGATAGTCTTGCCGACAGCGCTTATTTGCGTGCAAAAGAAGATTACTTAATTGGAATTAATTTTAGTAGAATGCTTTCTATCATTTATGGTAGAAAACTTGCTCAAGAAATAAATCAAGAGAAGGCATCTATTTCTGTAGGTCGTGTTATGACATGTGTTTTAGGAATGGTTGTTGAACGCGAAAGAGAAATAAGAAACTTTAAAAAGACTCCTTATTTCAAACTTGAGGCTTGTTTCGACGGATTTAAAGCAGAGTGGAGAGATAGCGAAAAATCACGTTTTCACGAATCACCAAAGTTATATAATGATAATGGATTCAAGTCTGAAGATGATGTGAAAGAATTTATTTTATCATTAAAAGGTAAAGAGGCAATTGTTGAAGAAATAAAGAAAAGCAGTCAAAAAGAGAAAGCGCCTTTATTGTTCAACTTGGCTGAAATTCAAAATGAGTGTTCTAGAAGGTTTAAGATTTCTCCAGATGAAACTCTTGAAGTTATTCAAAATTTATATGAGAAGAAACTTGTAACCTATCCAAGAACAGATGCTAGAGTTCTATCAACAGCTGTAGCTAAAGTAATTAAGAATAATTTGAATGGTATTGCTAAGGGATATAAAAATGAAGAAGTTCAGACTCTAATTAAGCATATGTCAGAAAGAAAATATTCTTTAGATATAGTTAAAACAAAGTATGTTGATGATAAGAAAATAACAGACCACTATGCAATTATTCCAACAGGACAAGGTTTTGAAAACTTTGAAAAGTTACCTCAACTTCACAAAGATGTGTATGATTTGATTGTTCATAGATTTTTAGCTATATTTTTCCCACCTGCAGCATTTAATAAACTTAATATTACTATGGATATTGATGGGAAAAAGTTCTTTGCTAATGCAAGAGAATGCACAGATGAGGGTTACATGGAGGCTTGGAAAAAGTCTGCTAAGCCAAAAAAAGATGAGTCAGAGGAAAAAAATGAGAAAACAGTGGATTCTGGAACTCAAAATCAAGATTCTGATGAACAAAATTCAAATTCTGAATATGATGAGGAAAATCAAAATAATATTTTAAATATTAACTTGAAGAAGGGACAAAAGTACTCTGTGTGCAATTATGAAATAAAACAGTCTGAAACAACCCCTCCAAATCGATATAATTCAGGATCAATGATACTTGCTATGGAAAATGCGGGTAAATTAATAGAAGATGAGGAACTTAGGGAGCAAATTAAGTCTGCTGGTATTGGAACTAGTGCTACAAGAGGTGGAATTATAGCAAAATTGGATAAAATTCAATATATTGCGATAAATGGTAAGACTCAAATCATAACTCCTACACAAAAAGGTGAGTATATATATGATATTGTTAAAATTGCTATGCCAGATCTTCTAAATCCAGAGTTGACAGCAAGCTGGGAAAAAGGCCTAGATATGGTTGCTAAAAAGGAGATTCAGCCTGATGTTTTTATGAATAAATTGACCGATTATATCAACAAGAAATTTGACAAATTGGTGATAAAAAGGTAAAATAGAAGGTGTTGTATTAATTTTATGAAACACACTAAAGTTTTACGCAAATAAGACTTTTGAATAAATGTAATATTACATTTGAGGGTTTCATCTTGAAAAGTTTATACATTTATTGATAAAATAAAAAAAGATTGATATTTACTCTAATTTTAGGAGGAAAAATTGGTTAATATTAAAAAGAAAGTAGCAGTTAAAGCGAGAAAGGGCATTAAGTTCTTAGGCGTAATAGCTGTAGCCGCTATATTAATATTAGGTTTAATTGAGATTTCATACCGTCAAACATATTCAGTTTCACTTGATGGAGAAATTATTGGTTATACAAACGATAGAGTTGCACTTCAAAAGAGAATCAATGATTATCTAAATTCAGGTAATGGAAAGGATATCGCTTTTGTTGAATTACCTACAATGCCTACTTATGAAGCGGTATTACTTAAGAAAAACGTTGAAACTAATGATGACGAGATATTTAAAAAGATAGCTTCAAAGGGAACAGCATATTACAGATACTATGCAATTGTTGCTGATGGAACTGAGAAGGCTTATGTTTCAAGTTTTGATGAGGCTGAAGAAGTTGTAAAAAAATTGAAAGATAAGAATAGTTCTAACAAAGATAAGCTTGGAATTGTTGAAAAATATAATTCAAAGCCAGTTACAGAAACACGTATTGCTGTTAATGATGAAGGAAAAGTTAATGATGTAAATCAAGATGAGTTAACTGATGAGGACAAAACAGGTTCTACAGAAGTTAAACTTGCTACAGTTGATGAGGCTGTTGATAAAACATATGTAAAGAAAGTTACTCAAAATTACACATCTTATCAATATATTGGAACTCAAATTTATGCTTCAACACAATATTCTACAAATTTAGGATTTTCTTTAATTCAACCAGTTAGTGGTGTTATCACATCAAGATTTGGATGGAGATCAAGAGATAATCATAAAGGATTAGATATTGGTACACCTACAGGAACTGCAATTAAGGCAGCTCACTCAGGTACAGTTACTTTAGCTTCTTGGTATTATGGCTATGGTAATTGCGTTGATATTAAGAGTGATGTAAATTCAAGTGTTTCTACAAGATATGGTCACTGCAGTAAACTATATGTTAAACCAGGACAACATGTAGAACAAGGACAAGTTATTGCAGCAGTTGGTTCAACAGGTATTTCTACTGGACCACACTTACACTTTGAGGTTCAAATCAATGGAGCTCAAACAGATCCACAAAATTACATATACAAGTAATCTATTGACAAGAGAAACTTTAAGATGTTATAATGGCACAGTATTTGAAAGATTTTGACTAGTTAATAGCTCGAAAATCCCATACAATAGTTTGTAACTGTGGAAGGAGGGGATAAAAGATGCCAGAAATAAAAGTAGTTAATGGAAATATAGAAGATGCTTTAAGAAAACTTAAAAGAGAAAACGCTAGAAATAACTTATTACAAGAGGTTAGAAAAAGAGAATGCTATGAAAAACCTAGCGTAAAAAGAAAGAAAAAATCAGAGGCTGCAAGAAAAAGAAAGTTCTAAGCCCTTGAAAGCTTTTAAGTAAATCGAATAACGAATAGTTATTGACAAGTTAAAAATACTAGAGGGTGCTATCTCAGCACTCTCTTTTTTATTTTAATTTTTACTGTTATTTCAATTTACTTTTAATCTATTTTTCATGTTAATATTAATATTATTTTTATAACAATAATTATATACTCAAGCGAAAGGAAAACGTATGAATATAAATAGAATTGAATCAAAAAAATATGTTACTAATGCAATTGCTATTTATTTAACAACTGCACTTGATAAAGAAACAATGACAATGAATTCTTTAATTCCAGAAATTTTAATAAGGGGTTCAGAAAATTGTAAGACACAATTAGATATTGCTAAAAAATTAGAAGATATGTATGGTGCTACTTTGAATTTTTCAAGAGAAAAAGTTGGAAACTTCTATGTTATGAAGTTCTTTATAAATACTCTTGAAAATAAGTATTTGCCTGAAAAAATAAATTTAGCACAAGAAGGAATTAATTTATTAGCTGATATTATTTTTAATCCATTGAAAGAGAATGGAGCTTTTAATGCGACTTACGTAGAGCAAGAAAAAGAAAATATGAAGAAAGAAATTGAGTCAAGAAAAGATGATAAGGATGCATATGCATATTCTAGAGCTTTGGAGGAACTATTAGAGGACGATCCTTATGGTGCTTTTATTTATGGCGATTTGGAACATCTAGAAAAAATTGATAGCAAAAATTTATATGAATATTATCAAAAATTATTGAGTGAATGTAAAATAGATATTTTTGTAAATGGCTTTGATGCGAACGATATTACTTTACCTGAAGACATTGAAAAATATGGAAATGCCGAATTTGCAAAATTAAGTGATGAAGTTAAAAATAAACTTTTAAAACAATATGAAGAACCTAAAAAGGTTGTAGATATACTAGATGTAACACAAGGAAAATTAGACATTGGGTTAAGAGTTCCTGCAGAAGATAAGTATGCAATTTTAGTATACAATGAAGTGCTAGGCGGAGATGCAAATTCAAAATTATTTCAAAATGTAAGAGAAAAAAATGGCTTAGCATATACTGTAAAATCAACGTATGCAAAAAACAATAACTACATTATGATTAGAACAGGAATTCAGTTGGAAAACTATGATAAGTGTTTGAAAGTAATTGAAGAGCAACTTGATGATATGAAGAATGGAAAGATTACTGATAAGGAATTAACTGATGCGAAAGAGTGCTTATATGCGGCGCTTAGAGCTATTGATGAGAGCCAACTTTCGACAATTAATTATGAGTATGCGAGAGAAACTTTAGCAGATGATGATTCGGTTGATGAGAAGAAAAAGAAAATCGAAAACGTAACAATTGATGATGTTGTTAGAGTTGCAAATGGTGTTTCGATGAATCTTATTTATTACTTAAAAAATGCTTAATAAAATTGAGTGTTACATTTATTAGCTAAAATTAATTAATAAAATTGAGCGTTATATTTATTAGCTAAAATTAATTAATAAAATTAAGCGTTATATAAAATAGATTATTGCATAGAGATACTAAATAAGGAGAAAAGATGGAAGTAATTGAGAATAAAAAACTTGATGTTAAAGTTTATAAAGAAACATTAGATAATGGTTGCCAAGTTATTATTATTCCAAGAAAAGACAGAAAAAAGAAATATATTATTTGGGCAACAAAGTATGGATCAATTGATAGCAATTTTATTGATCCTGTTACAAACCAAGAAATACATGTTCCAGATGGCGTTGCACATTATCTTGAGCATAAAATGTTTGAACAAGAGAATGGCGTTGATAGTTTGTATAAAATGATGAGTTTAGGATTAAATGCAAATGCTTATACAACAACTGATCACACAGCATATTTGTTTTCTTGTTCTGAAAATTTTTATGAAGGATTGGATGAATTGATGGATTATTTTCAACATCCTTATTTTACAGATGAGAATGTTGAAAAAGAGAGAGGAATTATTGGACAAGAAATTCAAATGTATGATGATGATCCTGAATGGAGTTTATATATTAATACATTGAGATGCTTGTATAAAAACAATCCTGTAAGACTTGATACTGCAGGAACTATAGAAACAATTAGTCATATAACAAAAGAAACTTTATATAGTTGTTACAATACTTTTTATCATCCATCAAACACTATAATGTGTGTATGCGGAGACTTTGAACCTGAAAATTTACTAGAAGAAATTAAGAAAAGAATGATTCCTCGCGAAAAACAAAATGAGATAAAAAGAATTTATCCTGAATATGAAAATAACATTTATCAAAAACATATTGAAGCTAAAAAAGATGTTAATATGCCAATTTTTATGGCAGGATACAGAGATTTTTCAAAGACTGAGATAAATGGGAATAGTTTCGAAAAAGCTAAAAGAGACATTGCTATAAAAATGATTTTAGATATGCTTGTTGGTGAATGTTCTGACGTTTATCAAAAATTGTACAATGAAGGTTTGGTAAAAACTGCGTTTCAATATGCTAATGAAACATCAAATGAATTTGCTCATATCATTATAGAAGGAGAATCAAAGGAACCTGAAAATGTTTACGAACAACTTGTAACTGCATTGCAAGATAATCAATTTACAGAAGCGGACTTTGAGCGAACAAAAAAGAAAGCTTATGGTGAAAATATATATGATTATGATGATGTTGTTGCAATTGGCAGAACATATATAAACACATCAATTCAAGGAATTGATGCATTAGATTATATAGAAGCATTAAATAAAATTGATTTTAAATATGTTCAAGCAGTAAGAAAAGAAGTGTTTGTAAAAGAAAAAGCTGTTTTATCAGTAGTAAAACCAAGCTAAAAACTATCTTATTAGGTCAAAAATAGCTTGTTAATATATATTGATAGAAGCTAAAATGGGCTAAGAAACTGAAAAAACAAGAGTTGAAGAAAAAAGACTTATAGGAAAAAACAGATAAAAATTGATTTTTTACCCAAAATGTGGTAAAATAAAAGTGCGATGATTAATTAGAAAGGCTTTATATTTCAAAATTGTAATTTTAAATGTATTGCAAATTGAAAAAAAACTTTCTATAATCAAAGATGTAAATATTTTATAATAAATTTATTATTAAAAGGAGAATAATTATGAAAACAAAAACAATCATGAAAATATTAACAGTTGTTATGATGATAGCTATGATTGCTACAATGAGCACAGTAGTATTTGCTGACATGAATATTCCAACAGCATCAGGAGATGTTCCTTCAGGATTAAGTAATGCAGCAGGAGTAGTTATTACTGTAGTACAATTTATATGCTATGCAGCAGCAGTAGTAATGCTTATGATATTAGGTGTTAAATTTATTTCTGCATCTCCAGATGGAAAAGCTGAAATTAAAAAATCTGCAGTTATCTATGTAATAGGTGCATTATTAGTATTCTTTGCAGGATTAATCTTAGGCTGGATTAAAGATATAAACTTTACTTCAGCTTCAGGTAAATAATAAGAAAAAATTTGAAAATGTAAATTAATTAAAAAATCTTAATGTTAGAGATAGCATTAAGATTTTTTTACTTTTTATATTTCAAAAAGATTACAAATAAACTACATTTAAGTAATAAAATTGAATAGCAAATTACTGTTATAGTATATTTATATATGTAATTAATTAGATTATTTTAAGGAGAAAAAATTAATGGAAGGAATGCAAAATAATAATCAACAATTTGGAAACAAATCAACTCCAGAACAATATATGATGGCTCAAAAACAAGCATATATGCAAAGAATGAGACAACAATATTTATATCAACAAAAGATGATGCAACAAAGAATGGCTACACCATCTCAACAAGGTTTTATTAAACAAACAATGCAAAGCCCACAACAAGTTGCAAATCAAATGAGTAATAAAAGTGTAAATCCTATGCAAAATAGAAACATAGGACCTGTTAATCAACCAATTAATAATTCTCCAGAATATAATTTTTATAAATTTAATCAAAATCAACAACCAATAAAACAAGATGATTTTGCAAACAAAAGTCAAGTAAAGATTCAATGGAAATTTGATGAAGGTACAAAAGTAGAACCACAACAATCAGCACAACAACATATGCAACAAATGGCTCAACCAATGCAACAACCTGTACAACAAATGGCTCAACCAGTGCAACAACCTGTACAACAAGTAGCTCAAACAGTACAACCAATACCACAACAGCAAGTACAACAAAATCAACAACCAATACAAGAAAATGCACAAAATCAAATTGAAGAAGATGAATTAAAAGATTTAAAAATAGAATATGAAGGTCAAATAGTTGATTTAGAATCAATGTCAATTGAAGAAACAAAAAAATTCAGAGACAAACTAGAAAAAGATAGAGAAGAAGTAATTGCAAAGTTAAACATGATTTTAGCTAGAGATCCAAATCTAAACCCAGTTAGACTTGAAGATTTTCCATATTATGCAATGCTCAAAAAAATTCAAAAAGGAGTGTAAAAGATGGCTGAAATACAAGATAATAAAGAACAAGAAAATGAAGAAAAAGTTCAACATAGTCTTGGTGAAGTAATTAAATTATTAAATCAACTTTCAAGTATTAATTTAACATATAAAACAACATCAATAGCACTTCATACTAAACAAAAAATACAAGCAAAAAAAGAATTGCATGAGCAAGCAAAAGCTGATGCAGTTGTTATTTGTGCAAAATATAAACTTGGAAAAGAAGCAGAAGCAGAAGCAATAAAAGCAGTTACTGAAAAATATGATGAAGAACTTAAAAAAATTCAAGAAGAATATGATCAAGTAGCAACATCAAAGTCAGAAGAACGTAGTAAAAATGAAAATGAATATGAAGATTTAGTAGTTAAAGAAGCAGAAACTAGAAAAGCATATAAAGAAACAAAGAAATCAAAAGAATATAAAGAATATTTAGAATTAAATAAAAAAATTGAAAAAGACGAAGAATTCTACAAAAACAACAAGTTTATTAAACCTGAAGTTGCTAGTGAAATGTTAAAAAAATTAGAGGAAATAAAAAATCAAAATCCTTTAAATGTTCATGTTGAAGAATTAAAGAAAATTGAAGAACGTAAAAAACAAATCAACAAAGAAAATAAAGAAATAGATAGCGAATTAAAGGCTTTAGAAACAAATTTTGAAAAGGTTTGGGATGAATTAGATATTAATAAAAAACAAGCCTTAATAGAAACAAAAAATAAAGATTTAGTAAAACCAACATTAGCACAAAGATTATCAAATTTCTTTACAGGCCAAGGTAAAAGGATGGAAAAGGCTAAAACCGAGATAAAGGCAAAGACAGAAGAAAGAATTGAAGATTTCAAGGCATTTAGCAAAAATGTTGGAATGGGCATTGTTTTTAGAGCTAATAATGCTAAAGAAAAAGTTAAAGACGCGTATATACGTAACAAAATCAATAGACGTGAAAGAATAAATGCATTATATGCAAAATTAACAGATAGTTATCAAACAAAGACTCAACAAATGGCAGAACTAAGAAGTTCAGAAAAGGAAAATGAAGTTCAAGATCAAGAAACAGAAAATGCTGTTGCTGGAGGAGTTCCGGTTCCAGAAGCAAAGGATCCTATTGCTGGAAATGATGCAAATACCAAAGTTGAAACACCAAACAAACAAGATAAAAAAGATTTGGGAGATAGATAAGAAGAAAATAGAAAATAAAAAATAAAAAACTTTTGCTACAGGCAAAAGTTTTTTTGTGCTTAAAATAATAAAAAACAAATGCAAAAATGAATTAAAATAATATAAAAAACGTATAAAAACAACATAAAAAAGATAAAAAAATAAGAAACTAAAAAAGCAATAAAAAGTAGTAAAAATATAGCCAAAAATCATATAAAAATGTAACAAAAATGACTTATAAAAAAGGCTTAAAATTGTTGAAAGAATAGGGGTTTTATATTAAAATGGTAATGATAGAAAAATAGGAGAATTGTCATGAAAAAAAGTAATAAAAAAATAATAAAAATTTTAATAGCATTAGCATTAATGTTAATGCTTGTATTATGCGGTACTACAACATTTGCAAATACATACCATGTAGACAATATAGAACCAACAAGTGTACCTTTTGCAGGAATAGTAATAACAGTAGTTCAATTTTGCTGTTATACAGCAGCTGTAATTTGGATAATGATTATGGGAATAAGATACATGTCAGCAGCACCAGATGGAAAAGCTGAAGTAAAGAAACAAATGATGGCAGCTTTTATAGGAGGATGTATATTGTTTGGCGTAGGAACAATAATCAGAATTGTCGCAGATATAGCTACACAACTTTAAAGTATAGCAAATAGAGTAAAACAAAAAAGCAAAAAACAAAACAAATTAAATTAAAAATCAAGTAAAGCAAATAAATTTTAAATGCGAGCACAAAGAGGAATTGCGAGCACAAATATGGAGGAATAAAATGAGTAAATCAATTAGTAAAAAAATATTAATAGTATTAGCGATTATAGGAATCATAAGCGTTGTTTTTTCTACATCTATTTTTGCAACTGACCCTGTAGATACAGATATTTGGGGACAAGGCAGTAACTTTATAAAACAAGGAACGAGTGATAGTAAAATAACCTTTCCAAAAGTATGGGAAGAATTAAAACCAATTGCAAGAATTCTTATGGGAATAGGACTTGTAGTTTTAGTTTCTGTAGGATCTATATTAGGCGTGAAATACATGATGGCTGGAGCTGACGATAAAGCAAAAGTAAAACAAAGATTAGTATGGTTTTGCGTAGCAGCTGCACTTATAGTTGGGGCAACAGGAGTATTCAACATTGTAGTTAATGTAGCAAGCCAATTACAATAATAAAACAATGATAAAAATAATTATAAAAACACAATAAGAAGAAGTTAATGGTTAACGAAGGAGGAAATATGGGAAGTTATTATATTCCTAGTAACAAGTTAAAAGGTGAATCAAGAATACTATATATCTTTACCGGAAAATCTTTAATATATACAGCAGCAGGCGGATTAATAGGCGGAATATTTTATCTAATATTTGGAGCAATCGGAATGTCAACTGTTGGAATCATTATTATGGCTCTTTTAGCTTTGATAGGATTTTCAATTGCAACATTCAAAGTTCCAAACGTAGGAAATTCAAAAATCTCTAAGAATGTTGGTGGAGATAATATTGATGAAATAATAAAAAATTATTTTCTTTTTAGCCAAAATAAAAAAGTTTATTCATACGCTATTCCAAGAAAAGAAAAGAAAGAAGAAGCAACACAAGAGAAAAAGATTGCAGGATTTAATGTTAATTTGGGAATGGGAGAAAAGAACAAAGGAGGAATAAGATAAAATGGATAATATTCAACTATTAAACTTAATTTTAATCATTGTTATTGTCGTTTTAGTAGCACTAGGAGCAATAGCATTACTATTAATTTATAGAATGAAAAATAAAGAAAATGCTGAGAAAAAAGAACAAGAAGAACAAATATCAGCAAAAGATGGTGGTTCTAAAAAAATTCCTCCTACAGCAATGACAAGAAATGGAATAGGAATAAAATCTATTTATGATTTCATGGAATTTGATGAAGTTAAAGATGGAATGATTGTTAGAAAAAATCATAAACAATACGTAATGGTAATTGATTGCAGAGGTATCAACTATGATTTACTTTCTGAAGTTGAAAAAGAAGGTGTTGAAGCAGC
Source organism: Clostridia bacterium (assembly GCA_045643205.1). Lineage (GTDB taxonomy): Bacteria > Bacillota > Clostridia > TANB77 > CAG-508 > CAG-793. The sequence goes on from JAZUKI010000003.1 coordinate 221,603, forward strand.
TTTCATTGAGATGCTTAACACATTAAGATTCCCAGTTCAATTATATGTTCAAACAAGAACATTAAATTTAAATAATATTTTAAATGAATATAAAAAGAAAACTGATGATTTATCAAATCAAATTACTAGATTAATTTCACAAGCAAGACAAGCAAGAGATCAAGGTAATGCGAAAGTTTATGACAGAATAACTTTTGAAATAAAGAGAAAACAAAATATTCTTGAATATGGTGAATCACTTGAAGATTACACAGCAAGAATTAATGAAAATAAAAATATTCTTCAACAAAAAACATATTTAATTATTTCATATTATCCTTCTGAACAAGGTGATATTAGTAAATATTCAGCAGAAGAATTAGTGGATATTGCTTTTAATGAATTATATACAAGAGCTCAAACATTAATTGGAGCTTTATCATCAGCTGATGTTGTTGGAAAAGTTATGAGTTCTGAAGAGCTAGCTGAATTATTGTATGTTGCATATAACAGAGATGCTGCAGAAAGTTTCACATTAAGAGATGCAATCAATTCAGATTATACAAGATTATATTCTACAGCAAGAGATGTTTTAAAAGAGAAGAAGAAGAGAATAGAAGCTCAAGTTGAACAAGCTGCTGCACAACTTGCATCACAAAGTTTAATTAAAGCAGATAATGATATTAGAACTGAAAGAGCAAATAGAGTAAAACAAATTAAAGAAAAAGCAAAAGAAATGGTAGATGAATATAGAGATGATATTAGTAAGCCATTATATGAAAGAACACAAAAGGCAATAGATGATTCAGACGCAGAGAAAATTTTAAGAGAAACAGAAGAGATAGCTGAATCTCAAGGAAATAACTAAAGAGGAGGAATTAAGTAGATGAAAAATAATAGCGTAACAAAAAACTCAGCAACAACACAAATAAAAGCAAATACAGAAACTAACAAAATTAAAAGTAATCAAAAAGATTTAAAAGACTTAATTGCACCTTCAGGAATTGATGCCACAAGTACAAATCACATAGAAATTTTTGCAAACACAAATAAGTATGCAAGAACAATGATGATTTCTACTTTACCAAGAATGTGTACATTCCCTCTTTTATTAAGATCAATGTATGACTTTGGTGATATCAATGTTTCAGTTTTTATTAATCCAGTAAGTGAATCAAAATCACAAAATGATTTAAATAAAACTATCAATGAACTTGAATCTGAAAGAATTGTTGCAGCTGATAGAGGAAATATTAACAGAGAAAGTTTGTTAGCACAAAAGAGAGCAGAAGCAGAAGAATTAAGAGATGCTATTGCTAGTGGTCTTGATAAATTATTTGAAGCATCTGTTATGTGTACAATTTTTGCATATAACATGGATGAACTAGACAGACAATCAGAATTACTTTCTTCAGAAATGGCAAAAACATTAACAGGAGTAAAAACAGCATGGGCATTACAAGAAGATGCATTTAAATCTAATTTACCATTCAATGAAGATAAGATTGGTAAAAAACATTTATTTGATCGTAAATCTATGGGAACTGTTTTCCCATTCATTAATGCAGATGTAGGACATGAAAATGGTATTCCTTTAGGATTTAATAGACAAACAGGATTACCAATTTTATATGATAACTTTAGTCCAACATTAAGTAATTATAACATGGTTGTATTCGGTAAGTCTGGTGCTGGTAAAGGTGTTACTATTAAAACATTAATTGCAAGAAGTGCAGTTTTAATGGGAATTGAAACATTAGCACTTGATGCTGAAGGCGAATATGGGGTTGTTGCTGATGCATTAGGAGGATTAAATGTTCAAATTTCACCATCTTCAAATACAATTATTAATCCATTTGATGTTGAACCAGAAATAACAAAGGATGAAATTACAGGTAGAGAATCTGCAACATTAAATGTTGAAAATAAAATCGAGGATGTTACTCAAGTATTGTTAACAATGGCTAGAGGATCAACAAGAACTGCAGATGTTAATGAAGTTACAAAACAAATTATTGCTGAAGCAGCAGCTGAAGAATATGCTTCATTAGGTATTACAAATGATGTAAATAGTTTGTACACTAACAATAAAACAAGAGAAGGAGCAGTAAATACAAATTTAGGAAGAAAGAGAAAACCAATGCCTACAATTGGCTCTTGGTACAGAAGAATTCTTCTTAATGCAAATCAAAATCAAAACCCTGATTATAGAATTCATTACAGTTACTTAACAAAAGTTATGAGACAGTATGTTAAGGAATATAATGGACAAATGGCATATTTTGATGGTCAATCAACTTTTGATTTATTAGAAGGAACAACATTTATTAACTTAGATATTTCTCAACTAGAAGAAAGATTTGCAAGACCACTTGCACAACAAATTTTACTTTCTTGGATTTGGGAAAAATATGTTAAGAAAAATTCAGAAGATAAATCTAAAGCAGGAAAGAAGAGAGTTTTAGTTGATGAAGCTTGGATGTTATTACCTTTCCCTGAAGCTGTAGATTTCTTAAATAAAATGGCTAGACGTGCTAGAAAGAGAAATGTTTCTCTAGCAGTTGTTTCACAAAGATTCCAAGATTTTTATGAAAAATCAGAAGTTCAAGCTGTTTTAACATCATCAGATACAAAATTGTTCTTAGCTCAAGATAGATCAGAAATTCAATATATTAAAGAAGTATTTAAATTAAGTAGTGGTGAAGCAAATTTCTTAACTACTTGTGGTAGAGGTCAAGGATTATTCAAAGTAGGAGATCAAACAGCTATTATTGAAATTAGACCAACTAAGAAAGAATTTGAATTTATTGATACAAACATAAATAATATTAAAGCTAGAGAAATTCAAGAACGAGAAGATTCTGATGAAGAATCAATTGAATATGATGAGTAATCAATTAAAAATAAAAAAAACGAGACAAAAGAAAAAATGAAAAAACATGAATTAAAGAAAGGAGGCAGTATGCTTAAGAAAATATTCACGACAATAGTAATGATTTTATTAATACTATATGTATGTTCTCAAAAAACAGATGCTGCCAACTTTCAAAAATATAAAGAAGTTAGTTTTAATGATATAGGTGTTGTAAAAGTAGCCGAAGATAATGAGAGTAGTGAAAGTATAGAAGAATTACAAAAACATACAAATGAGCAACAAGCTAATTCAATGATGGAAAATGGAACTGCAACAACTTATCCAGATGGTGGCAGAACAAATCAACCTAATATAGGAACAACCCAAATTTTCACAGAAGCAACTACTGCTATCGTTGGTTTCTTTGTTTATGTAATAACAATTGGAGTAATTAGTCCATTTTTAGCAGCTATAGCTAATGGAAATGGAGTGGAATTCTGGAATGCAAATGTAGCAAATGGTGATTGGTTTTTTAATGTAGGAAAGGTACTTACAAACCAATATGAATTATTTAATATTTCATATTTGATTGGTGGAGAACCTACAAAATCTGAAGTTAAAACAATGATGGTTGATGGCTTTCAAAAAGAAATACCAGGTTGGTATGTTGGAGTAAGAAATTTAGCATTAGCATTAAGTATTGTTGCTTTAATTTATATCGGAATAAGAACGGCTGTTTCTGTAGTGGCAGATGAAAAAGCAAAATACAAAAAAATGTTCATCGGTTGGATCGAAGGAATTATATTGATGTTTGTAATGCAATATATAATATTTGCTGCTATTCAAGTTAACAATTTAATAGTTAATATAATTACTGAAGCTGGCGAAGTAAAAGATCGGACTGTTTGGATTTTTGAGTTTATGACACAAGCAAATTGTGGAACATTAATGTGGAGTAGCATGGGTGAAAGAATAGTTTATTCTATACTACTAATTGCATTAACTATGATTCAAATTAAGTTCTTTGTATTTTATTTTCAAAGAGTATTAAGAGTTGCTTTATATATTATTATTTCTCCATTAGTTTGTATGACTTATGCAATAGATAAAGCAGGTGATGGAAAAGCTCAAGGTTTCAACAATTGGTTTAAAGAATTTATGATGACAATTTTTATTCAACCAATTCATTTAATAATTTATGTTGTATTTGTATATACAGCAGGTTTTATAGCAATAGAATTTCCTGTTTTAGGTGTAATGTTCTTATTATTACTTGATCAAAGTGAAAAATTAATAAAGAGAATGTTTAATGTTTCACCAAAGGGTAAGAAGTTAAATGATATTAAACCTATGAAAACGGTTAAGAAAGCTGTAGGTGCATAGTATGAATAAAAAAAAGTGGAAGAAAGTTTTTAAAATTGTTGGAATTATTTTAGTGGTCTTGATAGTAATTGCTTTAATTAATTTTATTAGAAAAAAGAATTCAAAGCATACGAAGATAGATGATTTTGTAAATTTGAAAGAATTAGTAGAATACGTAGGCGGTACTTATTATAAAACTACAAGTTCTGAGGAAGATGGATTTGAAGGAGATTATTATATAAAATTTCCAGTAGATCCAGTTAATGAAGATATGCTTGTATCTAATAAAGCAAGATATGAAAACATTATATTATCAATGGAAGAATATCTAAAATACAAAAACATAAGAATTATAGATGAATCTAGAAAATTAGTTATTAGAACAACTGGAAATAAAGATAAACAAAGTGTTAGTTATACAATTAATGGAAACACTGGGTATTTTGAAAAGAAAATAGCAACACTTCAAGTTGAAAAAAACAAAGAAAAAATTTCTAATTTTAAAATAACTTCACCTGAATTAAATTCAATAATAAATGTTAATTGGGTAAGAAGAAATGCTTCATTAGGATCAATAGATGAATCCATAAGTAATGATTCTAGTTATGATAAATATATAGATGAAGGTTATAGTACAAAAGTTATTGGAACAAAGATATATAACATAATATTTAATAGTAATTATAAAAAGGATGTTATAGAAAGTATTAAGCCTGGAATGTCAATTAATGAAGTTGTTTCAATTCTAGGTGAACCTACTTATAAAGAAGTTTCAGATATTAATAATTGTGAATATATTGGATACAAATTAAGTTCATGTTATGTATTTTTCTCAGATGTAATATCTGTTTATCCAGTTAGTGAATTTGATGCAGATAAAAATAATCAATTTGCTGAAGCTGTTTCAGAGTTTGAAAAAAGTGGATCAAAAACTGATTTTATGAAAAAAGTTACAGAAATTTATCCTAACTATAATGAACTTAATACAAATACAATAGAAAACAAGAACTATACTAAAATTGATTATACATTATATGGATTCACTATTGTTTTAAGCGATGAATATAACAAAATAATTATTTACAACAATTATCAAGGAAAAATAGATAATAATTTAAATGTTGATGAACTTAAATTAGGATTGAAGTCTTCATTGTTAGTAGAAACAAGATTTCATGAAAGTTCTTTAGAATATCAAGAGGCTGAAAGAGTAGAAGGCAGTAAATAATAGCAAAGAAAGGAAAAAACATGAAAACAAAATTAAAAAGATGTTTAGTAGTATTAATAATATTAGTAACATATTTTTGCATAGTAGATCATAGTTTTATTGGAAATAAAATCTTTGCAGGATTTGTTGTGCCAAAAGTTTATGCCGATAGTCCATATGAAGATGATGAAGAACAAACTACTATTAGTGATGATGAGTTTAAAGCTGAAATAGTTAGAATTGCAAGAGAGATTGCTGCTGATACATATGTACCTAGATTTTCTAATCCTAACAATCAAATAAGTAAACCTTATACTTATCAATGGGGCGGAGATGGATATAGAAATCAAGGCAAGAGTGGAACATATTACACAGTATATGATTGTAGAGGTTTGGTTTCAGCTTCAATTAGATATGCTGCAAAAGAAAACAATTTAAGTGATAATCTTAAAAATTTATATATAGGTTCTACATCAACACAATATCATGATATACAAAACCTTTTTGGATGTCATAAATTAACAAGTGAGAGTGAATTAGAACCTGGAGATATATTATGGCGAAAAAGTCATACAGAGATATTCTTTAGAAAAGGTAGTGAGGCAATGCAAGTTGGAGCATGTCAAACTTCAAAGGAATTCCATAAAGCTGCAAAATATGGAGGCGATTATGGTACATGTGAACCAACAGAATCTATTAAAGAATACAAATTTCAAGGTGTAGAAAAATGGGAAGCATATTTTAGATATGGAACAACATCAGATTATGAACCTAGAGGTTATATAGATGCAGCAGGTGCAGATGATGAAGAAGGCTATTTAGGATCAGGCAATTATTATATAGGACCTGTTGATAAAGAAGCAAAGTTGGATGAGCAAGTATTTGAATTTCAAGGTAACCCACAAAGCGTTATATATGATGAAGCAGAATCTATTGGATTATGGTTATTCAAATTACTTAGTCAATTTTTAGATTATATAACAGGATTATTAGTAAGTTTATTAGTAAATCCTATAATGCAAGCTTTGAATGCTATTGTTAATTTTCTTACAAATTTTATAAATAGAATTTCAGGACTTGAAACAGGAACATAAATAAAAAAAGTAAGTAAAAAATATAAAGAAAGGAATTTTTATGCTTAACAAAATACATTTGAAAAATAAAATGCATATATTATTAGTTGTTAGTTTTATAAGTGTAGCTATAATTTCTTTCTTTTTTATGACTAATAAATCATATGCAGATACAACTGATTGGAGTATTCCAGGTTATAATGGTGACATGGAAGCAGATGAAAAAGTAAATGCAGATGAACCAAAAAACAAATATAGAATTGGAATAGATGATATTGTTTACAATAGAGTTCCATTATTTGATGTTAATGTTTTTAATGATAAACCAGGTGGAAAAAATATAGATAAGAATAGTCCATTATTCTTTTTGAGAACATTAGTAGCAAATTGGTTTGTGCTAGGAATGAATTTGTCATTAGCAGTAATGATAATAATCATTATATATACAGGTATTAGAATGGCTTTGAGTACTATTGCTGAGAAACAGGCTGAGTACAAAGAAATGTTATTTAATTTTGTTAAAGCCATAGCTAAGATATTTATGTTGGCTGCAATTATGGCTTTAATAATGAATATATCACAATATTTAACAAGTTTATTTGCTGAAAAAGGTCCAGATCCTGATTCAATTGTAGGCGGTAGAAATTTATATGTAACAATGGTAACAAGAGCTTTAGGAAGTATAAGTTTTAAAGCAAAACTTCCAGCAGCTATATTGTTCTTTGGATTAACATTAACATTCTTTAAATTTTGCTATAGATATGTAAAAAGAATGTTAAATGTTTATTTATTAATAATTATTGCACCAGTATTAGTTGCAAAAGATGCATATGAAGGTACAAGCGGAAAACAAGGAAAAACATTTTCTGCATGGCTTCAAGAGTTTACATTAAATGTAGCATTGCAACCAGCTCATGCTTTAATCTATACATCATTAGTTTATGTAGCATTAGATAATGCAACAAATGATGTTATGAGTTTTTTAGTAGCAGTATTAATTTTAAATTTCATGATTACTGCAGATAAAATTTTCTTTAAAATATTTAACATGAGATTTACAAAGGGACCAGGCTCATCAGGAGCAGCAGATGCTTTAACTGAAGGTGTAAAGATGTATGCGGGTGTTCAAGCTGCTAAAGAAGGTGCTAAGTTATATGGCAAAACAGTTAAAGGAACAGCTGAAGTTGTTAAACGTACAGGTAGAGTTGTTGGTGGAACAGCTAAAAATGTTTCAAACAAAATAGCAAGTATGGATAATGGACTTGGTGAAAAGATTAGAACGAAGAGAACAGATAAAAGTCTAAGAAAAGCAGATAAAGAAAAAGAGAAGAGATTGGATGAAAAAACACCAAGCGGATTCTTAGATACTTTAAATGCTATTACTGAAAAGAAAAATAAACATAAAAGAGAAAAGAGTGCTGATAGAGCTGAAAGACAAATACAAAATCTTGAACAAATTGAAGAAGGAAATGGAATTGCTGGACATATGCCAACAACTCTTAGAAATTATATAACAGATGCTAAAACTGACAAAGCAATAAAGTCTTTAGGAAATGCTAGAAAACCAAGTAATGGAGACAAGAATTTTATATCTCAAATGGCTGAATTAAGAAGACTTTCAAAGAGAAATGATGAGACAGGAAGAATCACAAGAAAACTTCTTAAAATGAAGAAAGAACATGAAATAAAGAAATTTAAGTATGTTGCAGGATCAGTTGCTGGTGTAGCCGGTCAAGCACTTGCATTATTTGCAGCACCAGGATTAGTTGCTGCAGATGAATCTGACATGGCATTAATGGGAATAACAGCAACAATGGGAAATACAACATCAGCAGTAGCTAAGCATTATTATTATAGAAGAAATGCTAAAGATGAATTATTTGCACAACGTAGTTTTGAAGATACATTACAATCATTAAGGAATGCTAATACGGATTTAGGAACACTTCAAGCAAAATTTGATGCCATTGAAGCACATGACAGAGATGCACGTAGAGACACATACATAAAGATGTCAGCATACAGTGAATTAAAATTAGATGAGCATACATTAAGAGTAATGTTAAATGCTTATATAATGAAAAGTGGAGAAAAAACATTAGATCAAGCAAGATTAGAAGAGTTAATAGATAGAGTATTAACTGATAGTGGAGTAAAAGATTTAGGTATAAATGCAGATAGAATTAAATCATCATTAATGGCAGAGATGCTTAATTCACAAGTTAATAATAGAGTTAATGCAAAATTTGGAGATGCCTTAAATGCAGGACTTGAAGAAGGAAAGACTAAAAATAAATTTACAGAAGGTGAAGTAGTAAATTTAGCTAAAGATGCTGTAAAAGGTGAAGATTTATCTGAATTAACAGAAAAGCAATTAGTAAGAATGATAGATGATGCTATTGATAGAGCGAATATTGAGAATGCAGATGATGTTTCTAGAAAAGCACATGATGAAATATTAAAATTAGCAAATGAACAAAAAGAAAGCAAATTTACTAAGAAGATACAAAACATTGTAAAAAATAATTCATCTGAAGATGCAATAAAAGAAATAGAAGATATGGCAGAAGATTTAATTAAAGCATTGGCAATAGAGAATGAAGCTGATAAAGATAAGTATGTAAATATAATTCTTAATCAACTTGATTCAAAAGAATCAATAACATCAGAGCAAAGAGCTGAAATTAAAGAAAAAGTTGAAGAAAAGATTGCTGAAGCTATAAATGAAAATTACAGAGAAAGAGACAAAGAAAGAATAGATAGAAATTCTGCTGTTTCTGCATTTGCTTTAAATGAAAAGAAATTAGTAGAAGAAGAATTAAATCAATTAGATGATACAGATGTTTTATCAAAAGATGTTAGAGATGCGATTGACGCAATTAAAAATAATGTTAAACATGAAAAAACAAAGAAGAGATCAATTGGAACAATAACAGATTTAGATAGACAATTAAGACATATGAGAGATATTTTATAAAATAAAAGAAAGGTAAACAAGGTATATTAAGTGGCAATTAAAAGCAATAAAAAAACAATCAAAAAAATAATAAAAATTGTTTCAATAATATTAGTTATTGTGACATTAATAAACTTTGTTTGCCCTTTAGTTAGTGAAGCTAAAGTAGATGAATCATTGGCAACATCAGCTGTAAAGATTGTTAATAATATTTTAGATGGTCTTCTAGGATTATTAACATGGCCTTTTAGATTGTTGATACTTTTAATGGGAAAAGGCATAGAAGCAGTATTAGCTGCTTTTGTACCAGGATCAGGAAAAGTAACTATAGAAGGCATTTTATTTAACAAAGTAGATGTTTTATCTATAGATTTTATGAATATTGATGGAACTGCATATATGCCAGCTAAAGTATTGAGACAAAATGTTGCAGCATGGTATATAGGTATTAGAAATTTATCAGCAGCAGTTTTAGTTATAATTTGCATATATACAGGAATTAGAATGGCTTTAGCTACAGCATCTGATAAGGCAAAGTATAAAGAGATGCTTATTAACTGGATAAGCAGTGTCGCATTATTGTTTGTATTGCATTATGTTATGGCAGGAGTAATAACACTTAATAATATTGTAGTAAAAGCTATTGGAAGTGGTATTGCAAAAGCAGATGGAAGTAGTGCTATAAATATTTTATCAGATAATTTTTTCGATAATGCATTATGGCGGATTAGTTTTGCTGAAACAACGGCATATTCAGTATGTTATTTAACATTAGTATTTATGACATTTACATTTATAATAATGTATATGAAACGTTTGATAACTATTGCATTTTTGATGATTATATCACCATTAGTAACGATAACTTATTCAATAGATAAAATGGGTGATGGAAAAGCACAAGGATTAAACAACTGGTTTAAAGAATTTACTTATAATATAATAATTCAACCTTTTCATTGTATTGCATATGCAGCATTAGGAGGAATGGCAACAACTCTTGCATCATCAAAAGGAGCAGGACTAGCAGAAGGCGTAGCATGTATTATAATAATTGGATTTATATTAAAATCAGAAAAAATATTAAAAACAATTTTCCATATGCAGTCAGATTCTATGATGGATGCAATAAGTTCTGCAGCAATTGCAGCTAATATATCAAATAGAGCAATGCAATTCAGTAAACAAGTTACAGGAAGCGTTAAACAAGGAATTAAAGCAAATAAAGCTAATAGTGAAGAAATTAGAAAAGTTAAAGATGAAATTAGAATTGCCAAAGGCAAAACAACAAGAGCAGAAGTTAATGCTAAAAATGAAAAGAGAAAAGCAGCACAAAAATCAAGAGCAGATAAGAAGAAAGAATTTCAAGATAAACATCCAAAGATTTCTGGATTCTCAAGAGATTTACTTGCATTCCAAGGCGATTTAAATGCAACATTGTTTAATGGAGCAACAGCATTTTCTATTGGACTTTCACAAGGTGATGAAAATGCAGCTATCATGGTTGGATTAAAACAAGGAGAAGCTGCACATAAGGAAAGAAAAAAACAAAGTCAAGAATTTAAACAATCTGCATTACAACATAAAATGGCAAAGGCATATAATGATTATAGAAATAATGAAATTACTAATATAACAAATGGTTTGAAGAAAGATCCAAACTTTATAAAGATGAAAGAGAAGGATCAAACAGAATTAATTGAAAGAACATTTGATAGAAAAGTTCAAGATTTAATGAATAAAGGTACAGTTATTAATACTGATTTTGAAAACAATAAAGAAGAAATTAGTTTAGTCCATGCAATGGATGAATTACAACACGAATTAGAAAGACAAGGAATGAGCGGAGATAACGCAATGAAACAAGTTCAAGGTGTTGTTGCAAAAATTGGACGAGGCGAAATAGGTGAAACAACTAATAGAGATATATCATTTAGAGTAGGTGAAAGAGAAATTAATGTACCTCTAGGAACAATATCAGATTATGAATTTGGTGATATGGATGTAGGCGGACAAGAAACAAATACTGAAATAATAGAAAGAAGCATAAAAGAAATGCCAGCTGCAAAAAATAATGCAAAATCTAAAAATAGTAAAAACAAAAAATAAAATAAAAATAAAAATTAAAATTAAAAAAGATTAAAAGCAAAGGAATTATAAATGGAATTATTTAAAAACTCAAAAAAGTTAATAAAAATGATTGCATTAATATTGTTAATTATAACAGTATTTAATTTCCTATGCACATCAGGAATAAATGTTTATGCAGCAGATGGAGAAGTCACATATGATACAAGCAATAGTATATTAGGTGGAATAGCAGATGGAATTATAGGTTTCTTAACACTACCAATGAGAATGCTAATAGTTTTAGCAGGTGGAGCAATAGATTTACTGGCAGATTTATTTATTGAACCGGGACAAGATGTTGATGTTGAAGCAATTTTATTTAATAAAATAGATTTAACCTCAGTAGACTTTTTTAACAATACATCAAAAAATACTGTTGTCAAAGCTTTAAAAGAAAATGTAGCAGCTTGGTATATAGCAATGAGAAATATTGCAATTGCATTCTTAATAATAATTTGCATTTATGTTGGAATTAGAATGGCAACGTCTACTGTTGCAGATGAAAAAGCACAATATAAGCGAATGCTGGTAGATTGGGTTGCAAGCTTAGCATTAGTATTTGTAATACATTACATAATGATAGGAATTGTTCAATTAAATAAAATATTAATAAAAGCAATTGAAGGAGCATCAGTTGATGGAGTATCAATTGTAGGACTAACAGATGAATTTAGATCAAGTGCATTTTCAATAATGTTTATTAAAGGAACAACAAGTGCAATAACATATTTTATATTAGAATTAATGACATTAACAGTTTTATTAATGTATATAAAGCGTATGATTACAGTAGCATTTTTAATGATGATAGCACCATTAGTAACAATTACTTATTCAATAGATAAAATGGGTGATGGAAAAGCACAAGCATTAAATACATGGTTAAAAGAATTTGCGTATACAATATTAATTCAACCATTTCACTGTTTGGCTTTTGCAGCTTTAGGAGGAGTAGCGAAACAAATAGTTAATGCCAATGGAGTACATGATCTTATGGCATGCGTATTTGTTATATTATTAATAACTTTTATTTTACAATCAGAAAAAATTGTTAAAAAGATATTCCACTTTGAATCATCATCAGTACAAGATGTATTAGCTTCTGCTGCTATAGCATCTACATTATTAGATAAAGGAAGAGGATTTGCAAAAGCAACAGCTGGAGCAGCAAATGCTGCAAAAGAGCTAAAAGGCAGTATGCCAGTATTTAAAGAAAGAATAAAAAATAATAATGGTGATGGTGGAGAAAGTAAACCATTACCAAAACCAGAGAAGAAACCTGAAAAGAAGAAAGAAAAACCAATAGATTATAATAATTTAACTGACATAGAAAGAAAAGCAAAATTAAGAGAACTAAAAAATCAAAAGTTAAGATTACAAACTGGTGCTACTAAAAAAGAATTAGCACTTAGAGCTTTCTTGGGAGCAAATAAAATTGGATTTTCTACAGCTATGGGAGTAGGACTTGGTGCTTCAACAGGAAGTGATCAAGCAGTCTTTACAAAAGGATTTCAAGATTTTACTAATTCTACAGTAGATACAATGAGAAAAGGAAAAGAATTTTCAAAAGGAAGATTAAAACATGAGATAGCTAAATCATATAATACTGCTAGAGAAGGAGTAATGGACCAAGTAAAAGAACAATATTACGGTTTAGGAAAAGATAAAGGAAAGAATCAAATAGAACAACAAAAAGAAATTGAAAAAATATTTGATGACAGAATGAAAGGCTTATTAACAGGTAAAACAAAAATAGAAACAGCAAGTGATGAAGAAAAAGATTTAGCAAAACTATTAAATGAAATGAAAGGCTCATTAATAATGGATGGACAAAAATCTAATGCTGCAATTGATGAATGTTTGTCATTATTAAAAGAGATAGAAGCAGGAGAAGTTAGTGAAGTTTGGAGCGGAGAAGGAGCTGGAGCAATTCCAACATATTTCTTAGGTGACAAATCTCATACTAGAAATACAAGTCGTGAAATAGCAGACTTAAAATATGATTATGATAAATTTACAGGAAAAAATAAATTTCGGACAGATCAAGGACCTGAATCATTAAATCCGGGTGATACAAAAAATAGTTAAAAGGAAAAAATATGAATTTTATGACAAGACATAAGAAATTAATAAAAGTATTAGTAGCAATGTTAGTTATTATAACAGTGTTTAATTTCTTATGTCCTTTTGCCAATGCTGACAAAACAGAGGAAATGGAGAAAGAATCAAAAGAAACATTTTCTTTAGGTAAATCAGTAGATGGAATATTAGGTATTCTATTAATAGGAGGGAGAATACATTTGTCTGCTATAGGCGAGGCAATGGACTTAGTATTAACATCGTTTAATAATTTTGAAAAACTAGATATTAGTACTATTTTATTTAATCATGTTGAATTAACAGATGTTAACTTTTTTAACATAAATGGTGCTTCTAGTAATGTAATAAAAACACTAAGAACATCAATTTCAGGATGGTATATAGGCATTAGAAATGTGGCAGCAGCATTATTAGTAATTGTTTGTATTTATGTAGGAATTAGACTCGCATTAGCATTAACAGGAGAAGAAAAAGCAAAGTACAAACAAATGCTAATAGATTGGGTTACTAGTGTAGCATTACTATTTATTTTACATTATTTAATGCTGTTTATTATAACGTTGAATAATGTAATTGTAAAAGGAATAGAATCTGGTATAGTTAATGGTATAGGAGCAGAATCAATAAGTGAATTATCAGATCAATTCTTTGTATTTACTTGGGTTACACCTGAAGGTGGATTCCAATGGTCATTTATAGCAGGAACAATAAATGCAATTTTATACTTAGTATTAAAAATAATGACATTAGTATTTTTAATAACATACATAAAACGTATGGTAACAATAGGATTCTTAATTGTAATAGCACCATTAGTTACAATTACATATTCAATAGATAAAATCAGCGATGGAAAAGCGCAAGGAATGAATACATGGTTTAGAGAATTTTCATACAATGTATTAATTCAACCATTCCAATGTATTATATTTGCAGCGTTAGCATCAATAGCGAGTGTATTAGCAAACACAGCGACAGTGACATCAGGTTTTATGGCATTGTTTTTATTAATATTTATATTTGAAGCAGAAAAATTAGTTAAGCATATTTTCCATTTCCAATCAAGTTCATTAGGAGATGCAATAACTTCTGCAGTACTTGCAGCATCAGTTGCACAAAAAAGTATGGCATTTGCTGAACAAGTTAAAGGCAAAGCTGAGAGTAGAATTGCTGCTAGTAGCAAGGTAAGACCAGAATTCAAGAAAGAACAACAAAGCAAAAAATACATGAAGTTAAAAGAAGGAAATCATAATAAGAGAGCAGCTTTATATAGAAAGAGACTTCAAGCACAAAAGAAAATTGGAAAAGGAATTAAAGCTATTGACAGCAAGATTAATAATAATAGAGTTCTAAAATTAGGAAGAAGTATTGGAAGAGGTGCATATAGATTAACTTCAAAGGCTAATAATATAATTGTTAAAGCAGGAATGGGATTTGCAATAGCTGGAGCTATGGGACAGGATGAAGTAGCAGTAGGATCAGCAATAGGACAAGGATTTAAAGCAGGAAAAGAAAACATAGCTAAAGAAAAAGCATATTATTCAGGAGCACAAAAACATAAAATTGCAAGAGCTTACAATGATATGAAAGATGAGGAATTAGCACAAATTACACAAGATTATCTTGCAAGCGGAAAGAATGCAGGAAAAACAGAAGCTCAACAAGCAGAAGAAATTGATAAGATATTTAATGATAAAGTTATGGATTTATTTACAGGTGCAGAAACAGCTGTAACAGCAAAACAAAATAAATTATTATCAAGTATGAAAGATTACGGAAACTTCTTAGCAGTTCAAGGAAAAGGAAGAGATGACCAATTTGATGAACTAGAAAAAATTATTGATGGAATTGATTCAGGAAATATCGGAGAATTATGGTCAGGTGATGATGCAGCAGGATTTGGAGTAATACCAACATACCAATTAGGTGAGATTAATAGAGGTGCAGGAAGATCACATAAAACAATTATAAAAGAAACAATAGAAGGTGCACCAAGAAATCCAAAGACAAATAAAGCATCACCAGAAGATATAGTAGAAAGATTTGGAGTAGAAAAGGCAGGAACAAAAAAATCAGGAGCAAGTGCAACAAGAGGAGTTATTAAAAAAGATAATGAACAAAGAAAGTTTAAAAGCGGAGAAGATATAAATTTCGCAGCATTAGATGCAGAAGTTGAGAAAAAGAAAAAAGGTAAAAAATAATCAATGGAGTAAATGATGGATAAAGATCAAAAAAAATGGATGTTTATTTTAATAATATTAATATTAATACTTTTAAATGTAGCAATGTTAATAAATGAAATAAATTTAATCAATAGTGAAGATAAGAATAAAATTTCTAATGAGGTTACTACAGGAGAGAATAATGAGGTAAAAACTGATTTAGAAAAACATATTGAAGAACAAGAAGAAAATATAAGAGTTCAATATTATGTAGCAAAGTTCTTAGAACTTATAGAAGATAAAGATTATCAAAAAGCATATGATTTATTAAATGAAGATTTTAAGAAAAATAATTTTGATACAATAGAAAAATTCCAAGAATTTTGTAAGATTTATCCTGAAAAAGATGGAATATGCAAATACGATGATTTTGATAGAATAGGATCTTCATTATATGTTATTACAGTTACAATTAATCAACTAGATACAGAAACATATAAACCTATCAAACAAAATTTTGTAATTAGAGAAAATAATTATAATGATTTTAGAGTATCATTACAAATGGATTATTCATATGTAAAAGATGAAGTTAGTGAAGGTAATGTTGTAAAATAAAGTTTACTAATGAAGATAAAGAAAAGGAGAAAAGATGAATTTAAACGCTAGATTTCTATTAGCAGTAAATAAATTCTTTAGGAAAAATGGAAGAATTGTTGCAGTTGCTATTATAGTTATAATAATTTTACTATTACTTAATAATATGATGAAAAACAAGCAAGATAATAATGGTAATATTTCTTCATATAATCCAGATAAACCAATTATGGATGAAGGAGGAAAAGTTCCTTCAGGAGAAAGAGATATAGTAAAGAAAACTATAGATGATTTCTTTAATTATTGTAATAATAAAGATTATGAAAATGCATATAAATATTTAATGAGTGATTCAAAAGATTATTATTTTTATAATAATGTTGAATTATTTAAAGGATATGTTGATTCATTTTTTGGTACTAAGAAAATATATGAATTACAAAATTACTCAAATAAAGATGGAAATTATATATACACTATAAAGATAACAGACAATATTGAAGTGACAGGTGCAACAGGTGGATATCAAGGAATAGAAGATAAATGGGTTGTAAGAAAAGCTAAAGAAGGAAAAGACGAAGGTGTTGATGGTTATTGCTTATCACCACATGGATATATTGGCAAAAAAGAACTTTCATATGTTGCAGAAGATGAAAATATAAGAGTTGAAATAACATCAAGAGATCAATCATATTCTAAAGTTGGATATAATGTAAAAATTACTAATAAAACAGATTATTACATAGCATTATGTACTGGAACAAGTTATCAAGAAATCACATTAGTTGTTGGTGGTGAAGAAAGAGGCTTAGTAAATACAGGTATTGCTTTAGTTTTAGAACCAGACAGTACAATTATTCAACCTCTAATATTTGAAAATTTATATGATTCAGAAAAAAGTACAAGCAAATTAAAATTTAATTTAGTAAGATTAAATGAAAAAGAAGAAGATTGTTATAGTGAAAATGGAACTTCAAATAAAAAATATAGTTTCAATATGGATTTAAAAGAATAAGAAATATAACAATTAGAGAAAGGAAAAATCAATGAAGCTTTTAGCAATAATTTTTATACTTGTTGTTTTCATTATAATATTAATTTTTTCTATAGTTATGCAAATGCGTAATGCAGGAATTAAAGTTAAAGACTTCATGGGATTTATAAGAGCAAGTCAAAGTTTAGATGATTTATATGAATTTGCAAAGAGATATGAAAGAATGTCCCCACAACAGCAAATTATATATTTAGCAGAAGCGGAGAGAATGTTTGAAGCTTTTGATAAAATTCCTCGAAGTGTGTGGGAAGAAGAACAAGATAAATATGATGAAGTACTAGACAAATATAAGGATATACGAGTAATGAGATGGAATGAAGAAAATGAACTTTCTGCAAAAGTAAAAATGGTAAAACCACGAGAGATATAGAATAGGAATGGATGGAGGTGAATAGAATGAAATTTGAAGATTTATTTAATGATTTTGAACCAGACGAAGATGAGTTATTTAGACCTGGAGATGATGATGAAAATGAAGAAGATGATGAAGATGATGAAATAGACGATAATAGTTATGATGATGCTGAAGACGACGATGATGATGATGATGACAATAATGATGATAACGACGATGATAACGACGATAATGACAATGATGGTAATGACAGTGATGACAGCAAAAACAAAAGAGATAAAAGAGATAAAGAAGACTCTGATGAAAAATCATCTTCAGATAAAAATGAAAATCAAAGCAATGGAAATAAAGAAAGCGAAAATGTAGATAATAATGTAGACTCTAAAGATATAAAAGATAATTTAGATAACAATAATTATGATAATGCAGAAAAAAATGCTAAAGAAGCTGGTTCTAATAATCCAAAAGAAGAAGTTAATGATTCTGAAGTAGATTCACCTAAAGAAAGTGGAGCAGAAAAAGCTAGTGATGATGCAGCTGAAAAAGCAAGAGAAGAGGCAGGTAAAGCTGGCGAAGAAGTTGAAAAAGCTGGTAAAGCAAGTGAAGATGCTGGCA
The DNA here is from genome assembly GCA_045643205.1 of Clostridia bacterium. Classification (GTDB taxonomy): domain Bacteria; phylum Bacillota; class Clostridia; order TANB77; family CAG-508; genus CAG-793. Next base: position 240,047 of record JAZUKI010000003.1, read on the forward strand.
AAGCTAGCGAAGAAGCTGGAAAAGCTGCTGGAGAAGGAATAAAAGGTGGTAGTGAAGCTGCAGCAGAAGCAGGAAAAGATGCTGCAGCAACAGAAGCAGGTAGCAGCACCGCTGCAACAGGAGCTGGTGCAAGTGCAGAAGCCGGAGCAGGAGCCGGAGCAGCTGGTGCAGGAGCCGGAGCAGAAGCCGGTGCAGGAGCCGGTGCAGCTGGTGCAGGAGCCGGAGCAGGAGCCGGAGCAGCTGGAGCAGGAGCCGGTGCAGGAGCCGGAGCAGCTGGTGCAGGAGCCGGTGCAGGAGCTGGTGCAGCTGGAGCCGGAGCAGGAGCCGGTGCAGGAGCAGCCGGTGGTGGCGGTTTAGGAGCAGCAATTGCAGCAACAATGCCATGGAGTTTGATTATTATAGCAATAATAATTGTAATAATCTTAATTATAATTATTGTTTCATTCTTTCAAACATTACCAGGTTCAGTACTTGAAAATTTAAAACGTACAGTTAAAGAATGGGCTTTAAATTTATGGACTGAAGTAAAAGAGTCTATCGGTATTGATGATAATACAGGTAGAATAAGCAAAGAAGAAGTAAATGATTTAGCAAAATATATAAACGATATGGGATATGACATTCAAACTTATGGATTTGGAGATATTAAAGTTAAAAAAGATTCATATGATGAAAACAGAGTTGATAAAGAGGTTGAAGATGATGGAGAAGATAGTGAACTTAAAGTAAAGAGTAAATATCTAAAAGTATATCTCGCAGCTGATGAATGTACATATCATTTTAGAAAAACAAATTTCTTAGGAAAATTATTAAATCTTGATGTACAGCGAGGAATGATAAATCCAATTACAACAGGAGGATTAGTATTTAATGGTGATGAGGATAAATTAAACATAGACCGAAATGCTGAATGTTTAGTAATTTATAATAAATCACTAGATCTTCCAATAGTAGGTTTTTTTAAAAAACTGTTTACTGGAACTAGAGCATTTCAGTGGGGACAAATGTTCAGATATGATTTAAATACTTGGATAGGAAGATATAAAAGACCAATAGAATTATTTTTAGCAGTACATTTATCAACGATGATGCCAGATTTAACTTATAAAATAGCAACGGATCAAGCATTTAACACACAAGTAGATGTTTATTTTGAACCTATGAAAGCATGTATAAAAGGAAATTTAACTAATAGTGATAATACTAACTCTGCTTATTTAATACATAATGGTCAAAAGATATACGTACTAGACATAATAAAAGATTATTTTAAACTTTTTGAAGTTAAAAAGGGATGGTTTGACTCTGATGAAGAAGTAAAGGAAAAAGAGGAAACATGGAATGATTGGCTAGTTGAACAAAATAACCCAGAAGAAATTTGGAATGTTTTCGAAACATTAATGAAAAAATATTCACCAGATGCAAATTTTATACAAAATATATGTAATTGGTTTAAAGATTGGAAAAAAATTAGTTTAAAGAATGTAAGACAAGTTTTAGTAGATAGAGATATTAAATTTGATGATGAAGTAAATTTTGCAGATGGTCACCCAGAATTTAGTGATTTTTATACTATGTTTGGATGTAAATATGATACTCTAGCAAGTAGTAATACATTTGATGGAGAAGGTAAATTTAAATTACGTGATCTAAAAAATATGATAAAAATATGGAATGATGAAAAAGGTTATGAAGAAGGGGATGACAATTTTTTAAGTTTAGATCGAGATTGGAATACAGGAGGTGGCTTAGAAGGCGATCCAGACTGGGACATTGCATATATAGATGAAGGTGTTAAATTAAAACTTAAATCTGGAATAGATAATGACGAAAAAGCACAAGAGACAATAACGATGGCAGCGCTAATATATAAATTTGGAATACAAGACAGAGTAGAAGCAGGACATGATGGAATTGAAGGAATGCTATGGCCATTTGTTGGAGAAGTAAAAAATCATTGGTATTACAAAGATATAGACTTTTTAGGAACATCTGATGATAATGCTACATATAGATTAGGTAAAGTTGGATATAAGACAGTACAATATTCAAACAATGGTGAATCATTTGAAATACCATCTGCATTTTATGCGGATAAAGATAAAAGTTGGGATTTCATAGTATACCAAGTTGCAGAACCTCTTACAGTAGGATGTAATGATAATATAAAGAAGGTCTTCTCAGATAAGTATTATAGATACGATGGTACAGAAGAAAGAGCAAAATTAATAGCTATGAGTAGGGCTATAGATGATAAAGAAGATGAATATTATTATAATGGAACAGAGCATGACATTGAAGATGCAGATAAAAACAAAAAAGTTGAAAAAGAATATGTATCAATGCCAGATTCACCAGAAAAAACATTGCAGTCATTAGCAATTCTTAAAAATATGCATTCAGTAGCAAGTGATTACATATATAGAGATTTGAAAGAATTATATGTCAAATTAGAATACTATTCAAAAGAAGAAATGACTGAGGCATTAAAATTAATGATGTTATGGCCAATTAAAGTTGAAAATAAAAACGAAAAATTTGAATTAGTAGAAACACATGACAAATTTGGAAAAGCAATAGTTGCTTATAAAGGCGCAGAAGTTTTAGCTCCTATGGACGGTAAGATTACATCAGTTGATGGTGGAATTGAAATTACGGCAGGTACATTGAATGATGAAGCAGCAAGTTTATTAGCATTTATATTTAAGGATGATTTTTATAAGATTGATAAAGATGCTGTAAAGAATATGACAATAAGATTATCTGGAGTAATAAGATCTGTTAATAATTGGACTGAAGTTAAGAGAGGACAAAAAATAGGAACAGTTAATGATACAGGAAAATTAACAGTAACACTTAGACTTAAAGACAAGACTGTTGTTGAAGATATAACTGAATACATGCGTGAAGATCATAATAATAAATATGAAGAAATAATGCAAAGAAAGAGAGAGTCTAAAAATGGAAATCTTCCTGCAATTCCATTAAGAGATGTATTTGGTGGAGGAAGCAGTAATGGTAGTGTTGGATTATCTATAGATGCATATGATAGAACCGCAGCATCAGTTACTATTACAAGTACAGTTAAATCAGTATACAAATCAATGAAAGAAGCTGGTTATAGAGATGAGCAAATTGCAGGTGTATTAGGAAATATGTATCAAGAAAGTGGAGTACAATCAAATGTTCTTGAAGGTCAATATAGAAAAGGATTTGGAACAACCAATGCAAAATACACAGAACAAGTAGATAATGGAACATGGAGATCTCCAGGATATGATGCACAAGTTGGAGATGTTCATTATCATTCTGATGCAGGAACTACTTTTGCAAATGATCATGCTGGTTATGGACTTTGTCAATGGACATCATCTGGTAGAAAGGCAAGACTTAAAGCAATAGCTGATAGCAAAAGTGCAAGTGTATCAGATGTTGATGTACAAATAGCATTATTAAAAGAAGAATTAGATAGTCCATCAACATGGGCTGGATGGCAAAATGCAATGAATACATTTAATGGTGCAAGTGAAGATGAAGATGGAGTAATGTATTCAACAGTAGCGTTTTGTAAAGGATTCGAGAGACCAGCAATATCGGTAGATGGAATGCAAACCAGAATTAGTACTGCTTTAGGATATTATGAACATATTAAAAATGGAGATATGGATTAACAAATACAATTACAAAGGAGGAGCCACTAGATAAAACATGAAAGAATTTAATTATAAAAAAGTAGTAATAATCTTAGTTGTTTTATTAGTAATTCAGATAATAGTATATGCAATTACAAATGCTGTAATATCTAAAAGCAATGAAAAAGAAACAAATCAAAATTCTAACATAGTTGTTTCTAAAGAAGAAAAAAGAGAACATTATAAAAATCTAGATATTGCATATGCTGATAAAGAAAAAGAAATTATTAATGCTGAAAATTTAAATTATTATTATAATGATAAATTCAAATGTATAGTAAGCATTACTGATTTTCAAAAGAGTTTATATAAATTGGTTAATGAAGGTTTTCCAACAATATATAATGCAGTAAAAGATAAAAATAGAGATGAAGTATCTAATTTCTATAAAACAGATTATGCAAAAATAAATAGTTGTGGAATAATGGATGAAGAAAACTATTTATATACAGCAAAAGAGTTAGTTAGCCAAATATATAGAGGAACTAATACATTTAAATATGTAGATATTGATTATGATTCAATAAAAACTAATCAAAATGGTTATATGACAGTTAATTTTAAAGTAATATATAGTGGCAATGCAACTATTAATATGACAGCATTTTTAGCAGAGAGAGAAGGCGTTACACCAACTATTAAATTTAGATCAAACTCTGAATTAAAGAAATTGTTTGAAAAATATCAAGGTGAAATGACACCTAATGATTTTACAGAGATATTAAAAACAATGACAGATTACATTCCAAAAATACAAACAAAAACAACATTAGAATCAAATAATTTCAAAAAAGAATATTATAAACAGAATATTGAAGAATTCAAGAAAATTGGAATTGTTTCAGAAAATGATTTTATGAACTTAGTAAGAGCTTTTAATGATGAAAATTTAATAACAGATGATTTTTATAATTATGAAATTAAATTAGATTCTATTAAAGAACTAGATGATAGTTATGAAGTAAAAGTTAATTTAACATTTATGGGAGCACAAGAAATTAACTTAAATGTTAAAATGTTCAAACAAAGAAATGCTGAAGGAAGATTAATGGAATTTAAGTCATCAATATATAATAAAAATTATAGTGACACTAATGCAGAATAAATAAAATTATATAAATAAAAAATTAAACAATAATTCAAATAAAAATGTCGAGAATTATCGCAAAACAAAATGCGAAAATCTCGACATTTTTTCTATTATATAGACCTTTTTTAGTAATTTTGATATAATATACATGTTTTGAGAAAGGAGAGTTATGAACGAATTCGACGTAGATAATTCAAAAAAAGTAATTGAATTAAGATCAAAATACCCTAATTTTATATATAATTCTTTTTCTTTAAAAGAAGATAATGAATATATTTATTTAGACTATAATTTTGTGATTGAAGGGTTAACTGAATTTAAACCAAGCATAGTTATAGCTAAAAAAGATTATATAAAGAAACCATTAAATAAATTTTCTGAGGCTATGGCATTTAATATAGGTTTAGTTGAATTAATTTCTTATTGGAAAGCAACTTTTTCACCAAATGTGTATATAAAATGTGGAAACCTAACTGAAAAACAAAAAGAATTTTGGAAAAAACTATATTTTAACGGACTTGGAGAACTTAGATATAGAAATAATATAGGGATTTCATTTGATGATTTTATGCAAATAAATACAGATGAGTTTACTAATAAACAAATAGAATCAAGTGAATTTACAGAATCAGATTATTCAGGTTTTATTATACCAATAGGCGGAGGAAAAGATTCAAATGTTACTCTAGAAAATTTACCTATTGATTTAGAAAGAGATTATTGTTTAATAATTAATCCAAAGCAAGTTAGTTTAGATTGCTGCTATGCTAGAGGTTTCAAAGATGACAATATAATAGAAGTTAAAAGAACAATAGATTCAAAAATTGTTGAAATGGGTAAAGAAGGCTACATCAACGGACATACACCATTTTCTGCAATGGTTTCATTCGTAACATATTTTATTGCATATCACGCAAACAAAAAATATATTGCACTTTCAAATGAATCAAGTGCAAATGAATCAAACATAAAAGATAGCGTAGGAGATATAATTAACCATCAATATTCAAAATCATTTGAATATGAAAACGACTTTAATAATTATGTTAGTGAATTTTTACCAACACCAGTAAAATACTTTAGCTTTTTAAGACCTTTAAACGAACTACAAATAGCAAAATTGTTTGCAAAAAGTGAAAAGTATCATTCTATATTTAAATCATGCAACGTAGGCTCAAAATCAATTCCTTGGGAATGGTGCGGCAATTGTGCAAAGTGTTTATTTGTTTACACCATGTTAAGCGCATTTTTAACACAAGAAGAAATGAAAAACATTTTCAAGAAAGATTTATTTGCAGACGAAAGTTTATTAGAAACATTTGAAGAACTTGCAGGTTACAAAAAAGTTAAACCATTCGATTGTGTCGGAACTTTCGAAGAAGTAAATTTTGCAATATCATTAACGATTCAAAACTACGAAAATCAAGGGATTGAACTTCCTTATTTACTTCAATATTATAAAGATAATCACGAACGTGTTGATACAATAAATGATATTACTAAAAGATATAATGAGCAAAATAATCTACCAAAAGATTTAGATGAAATATTAAGAAAGGCTATTTTATGATTAATAAATTAATTAAGTTTTTTGAAAATAAAAATATATTGATTTTAGGTTATGGAAGAGAAGGAAAGTCAACATATAACTTTTTGAGAAAACACTTTCCAACTATGCCTTTAACTATTGCTGATATGAATGAAGAGCTAGTATCAGATGAAGTTTTAAAGGAAGATACAAATCTAAAATTTGTTTTAGGAAAAACTTATTTAAATAATTTAGATAATTATGATGTAATAATGAAAGCTCCTGGAGTTTCATTTAAAGATGTTAATGTAGAAAAAATTAAAGACAAAATAGAATCTCAACAAGAGTTAATGCTTAGATTTTTTGAAGTTAAAACTATTGGCATTACAGGAACAAAAGGTAAGAGCACAACTTCATCATTAATTTATCAAATGTTATTAGATCAAGAAAAGAAAGTTTCGTTTTTAGGAAACATTGGAATTCCTGCTTTTGATCATCTTGATGAAATTAAGAAACATCAATACATTGTTTTTGAATTTTCAAGTCATCAATTAGAATTTATGAAGCATAGTCCAAACATAGCAATATTTTTAAATATATTTGAGGAACATTTAGATCACTATAATAGTTATGATGAATATATAAATGCAAAATGCCAAATTTTTAGAAATCAAAAAAGATCAGATCATTATATTTATAATTGTGATTCGGAAATTATTAGAAACAAGAATGAAGAATTTAAAGTTTCTTCAAAGAAAAATGCAATAACATATAATAATTACACGAATATAAAAGTTTCTGAAAATATTATAAATATTAGTGATAATTTTGTTAAACACAATGGAAAGAAAATGTATGATATTAATGCAAAAAGACAGCTAATTGGCGAACATTATTTAAATGATATTATGTTTGTTTTAACAGTAGCAAAGATACTTAAATTAGATTTAGCGAAGGTTGCAGAAACAATAGCAAACTTCAAAGGATTGCACCATAGATTAGAAAATATCGGAACATATAATGAAATCACATATTATAATGATTCAATTTCAACTATTCCAGAATCATGTGAAAGTGCTGTAAATGCACTAAAAAATGTTGGCTCACTTTTGATTGGTGGAATGGATAGAGGAATTAATTATGAAGGTTTAGTAGATTTTTTAAATAAAGGTATAGTTAAGAATATTATTTGTATGCCAACTTCAGGCCACAAAATTGCAGATAAAATAGCTAATAAAGATATAAAAATATATAAGGTTGAAGATTTAAAAGAAGCTGTTGAAATAGCAAAAAAAGTAACTCCAAAAGGAAGTATTTGTTTACTTTCACCAGCTGCAGCAAGCTATGGATATTTTAAGAATTTCGAAGAAAGAGGAGAAAAATTCGAAGAGTATGTCAAAGAAAGTTAAAAAGAAAAACAAAAAAATTAATAAGAATAAAGACATTAAGAATGATAAAAGTTTAGAAGTAGATCAAAATCCTAATGAGAACAAAAGCGATAAGGAAATTCCAATTTCAAGTGAAGAATATGCAGCTAATCAAAAGGATGCAAAGAAAAAACTATATATGCTTTATTTAATTCCTTTAGGAATAGACATAGCACTAGCTATTGCATATATATTGTTAAGGGGAATTCTTCTATTAATATTGTTTTCAATTGTTGCTGCTGTTGTAGTTTTTGGATGGGATACAACAAATAGAACTTGCCCAAAATGTAAGAAATGGAATTCTGTTTCTTGGGTAGGGTATAAAAAAATAAAAAAGGCAACTAATATTAAGAAAGTAAGTATATTAGGAAAAAGCAAGACAAAAGAGAAGTTTGAAAATATAAGAAGAAGTACAGGAAAGTGTACACATTGCAATCATACATTTGAAAAAGACAGCAAATCATTCTTCTAAAAAATGTCAAAAAATAACAATAATTTAAACGAATTATGTAGACAAAAGCTCTGAACCATGGTATAATAATGAGTATGGACAAAGAGATTAAAGCACAATAGGAAAAAGATATAAGGAGAAATATTAATGGAAACAAATTTTTTAGAGAACAATAGCTTAGTTCTAATGGGAAAAGTTGCAAATGAAAAAACATTTAGTCATGAGATATATGGTGAAAAATTTTATCAATTTAGTTTAAGCGTACCACGTTTAAGCGGAAATGCAGACAATATTCCAATTACAATTTCAGAAAGATTATTCAAAGATGAAGATATTGCTATTGGAAAAAATGTTAAAGTTAACGGACAATTTAGATCATACAATGGATATGAAAACAATAAGAACAGATTAGTTTTAACAGTATTCGTTAAAGATATTGAGTTTTTACCAGATGGGGAAGAAGTATTAGCAGATAAAGATGCTGTTTCAAATGAAGTAGATTTAACAGGATTCATTTGCAAAACACCAATTTATAGACAAACACCATTTGGAAGAGAAATCACAGATATTTTAATAGCAGTAAATAGAGCATATAATAAATCAGACTATATTCCTTGCATAGCTTGGGGTAGAAATGCAAGATTCTGTTCAAAAATGCCTGTTGGAACAGAAGTTAAAGTAATAGGTAGAGTTCAATCTAGAAATTATGAAAAGAAATATGAAGATGGAACAGTAGAACAAAGAGTTGCTTATGAAGTTTCAGTATCTAACTTAGAAGTAATAAATGGAGAAACATCTGAAGCAGCAGAAGAAGTTTCTGAACCTTCAGTTGAAGAATAGTTACAATAGATTTACAAAATAAATTTATTATATATAAAAAATACTAAAGTGCCTATTATATGGGCACTTTTTCAATGAATAGCATGTAACAATATTGTAACATATATTGACTTTTAAGCTAAAAAAAAATATAATAAGCGAAGATTATTGCCAGGAGGAAACTATGGGTGAAGTTATAGTCGTAACATCAGGTAAAGGTGGAGTAGGTAAAACAACTACAAGTGCCAATGTAGGTGCTGCTCTCGCTATGCGAGGAAAGAAAGTTGTTTTAGTAGACACAGATATTGGATTAAGAAACCTAGATGTTGTTATGGGCTTAGAAAATAGAATAGTCTATGATATCGTCGACGTTGTTGAAGGTAAATGTAAATTAAGACAAGCCTTAATCAAAGACAAGAGATATACAGATTTATTTTTATTACCAGCCGCACAAACAAGAGATAAGAGTGCTGTAAATGAAAGCCAAATGAGAGAATTAACAACAAAATTAAAAGAAGAATTTGATTTTATTATTGTTGATTGTCCAGCTGGAATTGAGCAAGGTTTTAAGAATGCTATTGCTGGAGCTGATAGAGCTTTAGTTGTAACAAATGCCGAAATTTCTTCTATTAGAGACGCTGATAGAATTATCGGTTTATTAGAAGCATCTGAAATTAAGAATCCAGAATTAATTATTAATAGATTAAGACCTGAGATGGTTAAAAAAGGTGAAATGATGGATGTCGAAGATATCCTAGATTTACTTTCTATTGATTTGATTGGTGTTGTTCCAGAAGATGAACACATTATTACTCAAACAAATAAAGGTGAACCTGCAGTTTCAAATAAAAAAGCACCTTCAGGAAAAGCTTATATCGAAATAGCTAGAAGAATTTTAGGAGAAAATGTTGAAGTAACTATTCCTGGAAGAAACAAAGGTGGATTATTTAGTAAGATATTCAAAAAAGATAAATAATATAAATATTGGAGCAATAAATGTTTAATAATTTTAAGGAAAGGTTTAACAAAAAAGTTGAACCACAGAATGATGATAAGAAAGTTAATAAAAACAAAGATGAAGCTAAGGAAAGACTTCACTTAGTTTTATTACAAGACCGTGCAAACGTTTCTGCAGATTTCCTTGATATGATGAGAACAGAAATCATAGATGTTATTAAAAAATATGTCGACGTAAACGAAGATGAAATAGATGTTAAATTAACAAATCAACCAAAAGCTGATGGAACAAACGGAGTTCCTGCATTATATGCAAATATTCCAATTAAGAGTATTAAAGGCGAAGCAAGAAAGTTAACTAATGCAAAAGTTTTATCAGGTGAAGTAAAAGCAAGCGATAACAAAATTGCTGATCAAAAAGTTAAAGCAGCATTAGAAGAAGCAAAAGACAATACAGAAATAACAATCGAAGATAATCCAATAGTAGCAGGTGTTAAAGAAGTTAAAGAAGCTTTAACAGAAGGAAACAGTATAGAAGAAGTTGATAGAGCAATACTTGAACAAACTGGAACTTTAAAACTTGCTGACATTGAAGAAGCTAGTAAAAAAGAAGATGAAAAGAAGAGCAAGCCTAGTTTGAAAAATAAAATAAAAGAGGCAAGCAAAGCAAAGAAAGAAAAGTCTGCTGAAAAAGAAACATCAAGACTTTCAAAATCATCTAAGAGAAATAAAACTAAATAGACCATACTTTTGGGGAGAAAAATGAGAAAGAAATTTTTAAAAAACTTAGAATGGTCAATAGTAATTGTAACAATCCTATTAGTAATAATAGGATTGTTTGCTATATATTCGGCTGCTGCTAGTACAAATGAATATGAATTTCAAAGACAGTTAATGTGGATAACAGTAGCAATACCAGTAACAATAGTAATCATGATTGTTGATTATAATGTTTGGGCAAAGCTATCACCAATTTTTTATGGACTGATACTTATAGCATTAGGAGCTGTACTTTTTACAACTGCAAGAAATGGTGCTAGTAGCTGGTTTCAAATTGGAGATATTTTAATACAACCTTCTGAGATAGCAAAGATAATAGTTATAATGTTTATTTCATTACTGATTTCAAGAATGAAAAAACGTAGTGAAGATGAAATGAGTAGACCAACAAGAATTTTATTATTACTTGTTGTTTTTGCAATACCAACTGCATTAATTATTTTACAACCAGACTATGGCACAGCTGCAGCTTTTATAATTGCATTTGCTTTAATATTATTTAATAGTGGGATAAAAAAGAGATGGATAATAATTACTGCAGTTATTGTAGTAGTAGCAGTTCCATTACTATATACATATGTTTTACCAGATCACGCAAAAGCAAGAATTGAAACTTTCATGCACCCTGAAAGTGATCCAAGAGGAGCAGGATATAATATTGCTCAATCAAAATTAGCAATTGGTTCTGGCCAATTATTTGGAATGGGTTATATGAAAGGAAATCAAACACAACTAGGATACCTATATCCAAAAACATCAGATTTTATATTCTCTGTTATAGGAGAAGAAATGGGATTTGTTGTTGCAGGTGGAATAATTATTTTATATGTTATATTAATAACCAAAGCATTGATGGTTGCTAAGACTGCAAAAGATAGTCTAGGTACGGCAATAGCATCGGGTATAGCAGGTGTATTTTTGTTTCATATGATTGAAAACATTGGAATGACAATTGGTTTACTTCCTATTACAGGTGTACCATTACCATTTGTAAGTTATGGTGGAAGCTCACTAATTAGTAATTTTATTATGATTGGAATGCTATTAAATATTAGTGGAAGAAGACAGAAAAATTTATTTGAAGAAGAATAAAAATTAGGAGAGAATTTGAGCAAACTAAAAATCGGAAACATTGAATTGAATAGTAATGTTATTTTAGGACCTATGGCTGGATTAACAGATAGGCCCTTTAGATTGATTTGCGAAAAATTTGAACCGGGATTAGTAGTTACTGAAATGGTAAGTGCTAAAGCAATTTTTTATAATGATGAAAACACAAAAACATTAATGGTAACTAAGGATGAAAAACATCCAATTGCAATTCAAATTTTTGGAAGCGATGAAGAGTCAATGAGTTTTGCAGCAAAGTATGTTTGTGAAAACACAGATGCAGATATCATTGATATTAATATGGGTTGCCCGGCACCAAAGGTTGTAAAAAATGGTGATGGAAGTAAACTTTTATTAGATTTAGATAAAGTTTATTCAATAACAAAAGCAGTAGTTGATAATTCTACATTACCTGTTACAGTTAAAATAAGAAAAGGTTGGGATAATGATCATATTGTTGCAGTTGAAGCGGCAAAACAAATAGAAAAAGCAGGGGCTTCAGCGATAACTATTCACGGAAGAACAAGAAGTGAATTTTATACAGGAAAAGCTGATTGGGACATCATAAAGCAGATTAAAGAAAATGTAAATATTCCGGTTATAGGAAATGGCGATATAAGTTTTCCACAAGATGCAGAAAAAATGTTGAAAGAGACAGGCTGTGATGGAGTAATGATATCACGTGCAACTTTAGGAAATCCATGGATATTTTCTCAAACAAAAGATTATTTAGAAAAAGGAAAATACAAAAATCCAAGCAATCAAGAAAAGCTTCAAACTATAATAGAACATATTAATTTAGAGATAGAAGAAAAAGGCGAATATACAGGAGTAAGAGAAATGAGAAAACACATTTGCTATTACTTAAAAGGAATGCCTAATGCATCAGAAATTAGAAATGAAATTAATCATCTTGAAAGTAAAGAAGAAGTCATTGAAAGATTAACAAAGTATTTTGAAGAATTAAAAAGCGAAAAATAAATTAAATTAAATAATAAAAAAGTCAAAATCAGTTGAAGTGAACCAGAGTAGTTCAAAATAAAAAGTCAGGATTAATTTCCTGACTTTTTTGTTATTTATAAATTTTATACTAAACCGAAGAATAGTTATTAAACTTTTAATTTTTTAATGATTTTTATTTCATTATATAAATCTTTAATTCTTTGTTCTCTAACAACTAAAGCACCTTTATATTCTTCTAAAACAGTTAGATAGTTAAATTCATTTTCTCCATTTTGAAATAACATAGTCATTCCAGCTTGAAAATAATCTTTTTGCTCAGGTCTTTTAGCTGCATCTCTTTTTCGTCTATATGTGCTTATTTGTTCTAATCTCTTAATTTGAGAAGATAAGTAATCTGTATAATTCATAACACAACTAATTTCATAAAGAATGTCATCAATAACACATTTGAACATAGCCTTAAGGGGCTTTGGATTTAATTTTCCTAAACGTTCATTTTGTTTTAATTGATCAAGCGCAACTAATGATTTAGCTGGTTTTGTATCTTTAATTAAATCTTTTAAAGTTTCTGAAATGTTAACATGAGTTTTATAACTTCTTTTAGTAACTAAAGCATCATATTCATCTGCAACTCTAATTACTTGAGCAGAGTATGGAATATCAGATTTTTTTAAACCACGAGGATAACCAGTTCCATTAAGAGATTCATGATGATACCAAGGACCATCAGAATAAGGACGTAAGTACATATCCTTCATACAATATTCATAACCCATAGTAGTATGAGATTTAACAACTGCATATTCTTGCTCAGTTAGGGGACCATTTTTTGATATTATTTCTGGAGGAATAAACAATTTTCCTACATCATGAACATAACCAGCAATCATACAGTGTATAGTGAACTGGTTATTTTCTCTCATGTATTGACAAATTCTAGTGACCAAGTTTGCTACGTTTTGAGAGTGCTTTTGAGTCACGTCATCTAGACGAGACATAACGCTCAAACTGTCTTTAAGATTTTTATCAATATCTTTTAAACTTACGTTACTTGGACTATAAAAGTCAAATTTTTCCTCTAGCATATTTTTCTCCTTTGTACACGATAATTTTAACATTAAAAAACTAATAAAACAATAGGAAAATAAGAAGTTTTTGATAGACAACAATATTGTTTTATGATAATATGATACAAGCTAAAAAGGAGACAAAAAATGTACTTAAAGAGATTAGAACTACAAGGCTTCAAGTCATTTGCAAACAAAACTGAATTGGATTTTAAACCAGGTATTACTGTTGTTATTGGACCTAATGGTTCAGGCAAGAGTAATCTTTCTGATGCTATTAGATGGGTTCTTGGTGAACAATCTCCTAAGATGCTCCGTGGTGGCAAAATGGAAGAAGTCATTTTTGCTGGTACACAAAATAGAAAGCCAAAGGGCATGGCTGAGGTTACTCTTGTAATTGACAATGAGGATCACACTCTTCCGATAGATTATGCCGAGGTTGCAATTTCAAGAAGAATGTACCGTTCCGGCGAAAGTGAATACCTCATCAATCATAATGTATGCAGACTTAAGGATATCAGAGAACTGATTATGGATACCGGTATTGGTGTAGAGGGCTATTCCATTATCGGACAGGGAAAGATTGCAGACATTATTGATAACAAGATGGATTCCCGTCGTGAAATTTTTGAAGAAGCTGCAGGAATCACAAAATACAGAACCAAGAAGCTCGAAGCAGAAAGAAAGCTTGAAAGAGCCAACGATAACCTTACCAGAGTAAATGATATCGTTTATGAAATTGAAGGAAGAATCGGAAACCTGGAAAAGGAAAGCGCAAAGGCAACTGAGTATCTGGAAATC
>JAZUKI010000004.1:0-75125 GCA_045643205.1 Clostridia bacterium
AGAAATAGCAGAAGTTCTTGAGGATGTAAAAAACAAATTAAATTGTTTAGTCTAAGAAAAAGAAGAGAGAGGGGTACGAATATATGGCATTTGAAGGTTTATCTTCAAGATTACAAGAAATTACAAGAAAGTTAAAAGGTAAGGCTAGAATTACTGAAAGCGACTTAAAAGAAGTTTTAAGAGAGGTAAAATTGGCTTTACTAGAAGCTGATGTTAACTATAAAATTGTTAAAGATTTTATAAAAGTTGTAGAAGAAAAATCTTTAGGTCAAGATGTACTTAAATCTCTTACACCTGGTCAACAGGTTGTAAAAATAGTAAAGGATGAATTAGTAGAATTACTTGGTGGTGAAGAAAGTAAAATAAACTTTACACCAAATCCACCAACAGTAATAATGCTAGTTGGTTTACAAGGTTCTGGTAAAACAACTACAGCAGGTAAGCTTGCCAACTTACTTAGAAAACAAGGAAAGAAACCTTTATTAGTAGCATGTGATGTTTATAGACCAGCAGCTATCAAACAACTTCAAGTTGTAGGTGCACAATTAAACATTCCAGTATATGCAAATGAAGGAGAAAAAGATGTTGTTAAAATTGCTCGTCAAGCAAAAGAAATTGCTATCAGTAAATTAAATGATGTTTTAATTATTGATACTGCAGGTAGACTTCAAATTGATGAAGTTTTAATGACCGAATTAAAGAATATAAAATCAAATGTAAAACCACATGAGATACTATTAGTAGTTGATTCAATGACTGGTCAAGAAGCTGTTAATATAGCTCAAAAATTTAATGAAGATTTAGGAATTGATGGAGTTGTTTTAACAAAACTTGATGGTGATACTCGTGGTGGTGCAGCAATATCAGTTAAAAAAGTTACAGGAAAACCAATTAAATTTATAGGTACTGGTGAAAAGCTAAATGAGTTTGAAGATTTTCATCCAGATAGAATGGCATCAAGAATTTTAGGAATGGGAGATGTACTAAGTTTAATTGAACAAGCAGAAGATCAATTTGATAAAGAAGAAGCAGAAAGACTTCAAAAGAAATTAGCTAAAAACAAAGAATTTGATTTAGATGATTATTTAAGTCAGTTAAGACAAATCAAACGTATGGGAAGTTTTTCAGCATTACTAAAAAAATTACCTGGAATGGGAAAATTTGCAGACCAAGTTGATGATAAAGAATTAGTTAGAATTGAAGCAATTATTTCTTCTATGACAAAAGAAGAAAGACAAAATCCAAAAATATTAAATGCATCAAGACGTCAAAGAATTGCTAGAGGAAGCGGAACAGAAGTTCAACATATAAATAAATTTATGCAATCATTTGAAATGACTCAAGACATGATGAAGAAAGTACGTGGCGGAAAAATGAATC
This sequence comes from Clostridia bacterium, assembly GCA_045643205.1. Taxonomy (GTDB): domain Bacteria; phylum Bacillota; class Clostridia; order TANB77; family CAG-508; genus CAG-793. The sequence goes on from JAZUKI010000004.1 coordinate 1,381, forward strand.
CTGGCATGAAAAAATTAATGAAGAACATGAACATGGATGATATATCAGAAGAAGATTTAAAGAAATTTGGAATGTAAAAACATTAAATAAATATTAAGTATTAAAATATAAAATTCTTAATATGAAATTTAAAAGTTAAAAAATTAAAAGTTAAAATATTAAAAGGCTATTTAAGAATTATAAATTATATTTTTATAATTACTTTATAGATAAATATTATTCAGTTTTAGGAGGTGAAACATATGGTAAAAATAAGATTACAAAGAGTTGGAGGCAAGAAAGCACCTTTCTACCACATTGTTGTTGCAGATTCAAAAAGAGCTAACAGTGGAAAGATTATTGAAAAGATTGGAACTTTCGATCCAATGGTTAATCCAGAAGCAATTGTTTTAGATATGGATAAAACAAATCAATGGATTAAGAATGGCGCTCAACCAACAGACACAGTTAAAGCTTTAATTAGCAAAGCATCAAAATAGTTAGGAGGAGCACATGGAAGAAGTTTTAAAAGTTATTATTGAAAACCTAGTTGAAAATAAGGAAGCCATTAAAATTGTTAGAGAAGAAAAGGATGATGGATTTATAAAATTCAAAGTTACTGTTTCTCAAGATGAAATGGGAAAAGTTATTGGAAAACAAGGAAAAGTTGCACAATCAATAAAATCTCTTATGAGAGCTGTTGGTGGCAAAGAGCAAAAGAAAGTTGAAGTAGAATTTGTAGACTAATTTTGTTAGGAGTAAAAATTGGAAGACTTAATAAGAGTTGGAGTAATTGTAAATACCTTTGGAGTTAAAGGTGAAGCTAAAATATATCCTGATATTGATTATTTTGATAAACTTGAAAGAGTTTTCATTAATGAAACAGAATATAGAATAGAAAAAGTTAGAGAACAAAAAGGAATTATCATAGCAAAGTTTGAGGGAATCGATGATATTAATCAAGTAGAGGAACTTAAAAATGTTGATGTTATGATAAAACTTGAAGACAGACCTGAATTACCAGAAGGAAAACATTATGTTGGTGATTTACTAGGACTTGAAGTTATCACAGAAGATGGCAAAGTTTTAGGAAAACTCGATGGTATATATAATACAGGGGCTAACGACATATACGAAGTTGGAGAAATTTTATTACCTGCAACAGATGAAGTTATTAAACAAATTGATATGGAAAACAAAAAAATTATTGTTCACTTATTGAAAGGTTTAATTGATGAAGTTTGATGTACTAACTCTATTTCCAGAAATGTTTGAACCAATCAAACATAGTATAATAAATAGAGCAGTTGAGAAAAATGTTATTGATATTAATTTAATAAATATTAGAAATTTTTCTAAGGAAAAGCATAATCATGTTGATGATACTCCATATGGTGGAGGGGCAGGAATGGTTATGCAAGCTAATGTAGTTTATGATGCTTACAATTCAATTGAAGGCAAAGAAAATGCAAAGGTAATTTATCTTACACCAAAAGGCAAAACATTAAATCAAGATAAAGTTAGAGAACTTTCAAAAGAAGATCATTTAATTTTATTATGTGGACATTATGAAGGAATTGACCAAAGAGTATTAGACGAAATTGTGGATGAAGAAATTTCTGTTGGTGATTATGTGCTAACAGGAGGAGAACTTCCAGCAATGGTAGTTGTAGATAGTGTTAGCAGATATGTCAACGGAGTTTTATCAGATGGCTCAACTAACGAAGAGTCATTTAGCAATAACTTGCTAGAGTATCCACAATATACACGTCCAGAAAACTTTAATGGAAGAACAGTTCCAGAAGTTCTTACTTCAGGCAATCATCAAGAGATTGCAAAATGGAGATTTGAACAATCATTAATTATAACTTATAAAAAAAGACCTGATTTACTTACAGAAGAACAAAGTAAACAGGCAGAAGAATTATTAAAAAATAGTCAAAACTAAAATTTGACAAGAAAGGAAGAGAAAATGGATATTATTAATTCAATCGAACATGAACAATTAAAAGCATCTATTCCTGATATTAAAGTTGGTGATACAGTTAGAGTTCATCAAAGAATTAAAGAAGGAAATAGACAAAGAATCCAAGTTTTTGAAGGTGTTGTAATCAAAAAACAAAACGGTGGATTAAATGAAACATTTACAGTTAGAAGAATTTCATATGGTGTTGGTGTTGAAAAAACATTCTTAATGCATTCACCATTAGTAGAAAAAGTAGAGGTTATTAGAGTAGGAGACGTTAATAGAGCTAAGCTTTATTACCTAAGAGACAGAGTTGGAAAAGCAGCTAAGACTAAGGAATTAGTTGGAGCAAATCTTAAGAGAGATGCTATTGTTATTAAGGAAGAAGTTCCTGGAGAAGCAGAAGTTGCTGAAACAGCTGAAACAGCAGAAGTTGCTGAAGCTCCTGCAGAAGCACCAGCTGAAGAAGCTGCTGCAGATGCACCAAAAGCTGAATAATATTTAAAAAGTAAAATAAGAGTTTTAAATTGAAAAATTTAAACTCTTATTTTTTATTGTTTATAAACTTCCAGCTAAGCGGGGATATTTATTACTAAAAATAATACAAAACTTTTGTTTTGTATTGAAAAAACTATTAAATAATGATAATGTAGGGAAGAATAATATACTTAGGAGAAAGATATGTTAGCATTTTTAAAAGGAAAAGTAGAATATAAATCAAATAATTTCGTTGCAATTAATGTAAATGACGTCGGGTATAAAGTTTATATGCCAATAAATGAAATTGAAGAAATTAATGTAAAAGATGATATTAAAGTATATACCTACTTGAGAATGACAGAACAAGATATTTCACTTTATGGTTTTCTTGCAAACGAAGAATTAAATATGTTTGAACTTTTAATAAGTGTTGGTGGCATTGGTGCAAAATCAGCAATAAGTATTTTATCTAACATTGAGCCATCTGCTTTCGCATTGGCAGTTATTACAGATGATATTAATACTTTAAAGAAACTTCCTGGAATTGGACCAAAAACAGCACAAAGAATTGTATTAGAACTTAGAGATAAAATAAAAACTGAACAAGCAGAAGAGAAACAAGCTGAAATTAAGGAAAAAATCAAGATTAGCCAAAATGCACAAGATGCTATCGATGCATTATTAGTACTAGGATACAACAGAAAAGATATTGAAGATACAATTGCAAAAATTAATACTATCGACATGTCAGTTGAAGAAATTATTAAAGAAGGATTAAAACAGTTAGGTAGGTAACTTTATGATTGATATGAATCAACCTTTAGCTTATCGAATGATGCCAAAAACACTTGATGATTATGTTGGACAAGAAGATATTCTTGGAAAAGATAAAATTCTTTATCGTACAATTAAGGCAGATAGATTATCAAGTATTATTCTTTGGGGACCTCCAGGTTGTGGCAAAACATCATTAGCTAAGGTAATTAGTAATACAACTAAATATAAGTTTATAAAACTTAATGCAGTCACAGCTGGTGTTGCAGATATAAAAAATGCAGTTGCTGAAGCTGAAAATTTATTAATGAATCCATCAGGAAAATGTATTTTATTTATTGATGAAATTCATAGATTTAACAAACTTCAACAAGATGCTTTACTTCCTTATGTAGAAAAAGGAACAGTTATTTTAATTGGAGCAACAACAGAAAATCCATATTTTGAAGTTAATAAAGCTTTAATTAGTAGAAGTATGGTTTTTATGCTTCATCAATTAACTGCTGATGATATAGCTAATATTTTAAAGAAAGCATTAACATCGGAAGAAGGATTAGGAAGTTTTGACATCAAAATAGAGGATAGCACTATTAAGAAATTAGCTGATAGTGCAAATGGAGATGTTAGAACAGCGCTTAATAGCTTAGAAGTTGCAGCTTTAACAACTAATATGAGTGAAGATGGTTTTATACATATAACAGATGAAGTTGCTAAAGAATGTGTAAGAACAAGAAAAGCAGTGTTTGATAAAAGTGGAGATTCTCATTATGATAATATCAGTGCTTTTATCAAATCAATGAGAGGTTCTGATCCAGATGCTACAGTTTTTTATCTTGCTAGAGCTTTAAATGCAGGAGAAGATCCTGTGTTTATGGCAAGAAGAATTTGTATACTTGCAGCAGAAGATGTAGGTCTTGCAAATCCACAAGCATTAGTTGTAGCTAATTCAGCAATGCAAGCGGTTCATATGATTGGTATGCCTGAAGCTAGAATAATATTGGCTGAGGCTGCAGTCTACTGTGCTTTGTCAAAAAAATCGAATGCATCATATTTAGCAATAGATGCTGCAATAGAAGATAATAAAACAAAGGATACAGGAACTATTCCGATGCATATTAGAAATGCACCAGCTGAGGGAATGGCAGAACAAGGATATCATGTTGGTTATAAATATCCACATGATTTTCCAAAACATTGGGTAGAACAACAATACTTACCAGATGAAATGTTAGGAACAAAATATTTTATCCCAGATGAAAATATTGATTTAACTAATACTCAAGAAAAAGAGGAAAAGAAAATAACAGAAAAGAAAACAACGAAAAAGAAAAAGTAAAACCAATAATGTAAAAGCTAAAAATGAAAATAAAAAGTTAAAAACAAATAAGAATAAAAAAGAAGAAGTAGATGTAAAATCTACTTCTTTTTATATTTTATATTTTATTGGTTTTTAATTAGTTATTGTTAATGATTAAAATTAATCATTATTGTTATTAATTTCTTTATCTACTTCATTAATCATCATAGTCTGTGTCACTAGATTTACTGGGTGTAGAGTTATCAATTTCATCATCATCTTTGATAACTTCTTTCATAGCACCTAAACTTGCTAAAGATTTAGTAGCTTCAAATGGGATGAATACTTTGTTTCCTTTACCATCAGCAACTTTACCTAAAGTTTCAAGTGATTTTAATTGTACTAATTTATCACTTGGATGAGCTTTCATCATAGCACCATAAACTAATTTTACTTCATCAGCTTTAGCTTCAGCAACTCTTCTTATAGCTTCAGCTTCACCAGTTGCTCTTCTGATTTGAGATTCTCTATTTGCATCAGCATGTAATATAGCAGCATCTTTTTCACCTTGAGCTTTAAGAACTGCAGCTTGTCTTTCACCTTCTGCTTGAAGGATGGCAGCTCTTTTATTACGCTCTGCGTTCATTTGTTTCTCCATTGCATCTTGGATGTCAGGTGGTAGAGTAATATCTTGAATTTCAACTCTATCAATTGAACATCCCCAAGGAGAAGATGCTTCATCTAGAATGCTCTTTAATTTATCATTAAGTGAGTCTCTTGAACTGAATGTTGAATCTAAGTCCATTTTACCAATTAAATCTCTGATAGATGTTACTGATAAATATTCAATACCTTTTTTAAGATTTTGAACTTCATATACAGCTTTCTTTGGATCAATGATTTTGTAAAATACAACTGTATTGATTGTGATAGTAACGTTATCACGAGTAATAACTTTTTGTGGAGCGATGTCTAAAGTTTGTTGTTTTAATGAAACAACGCTTCTAACATGATCTACAAAAGGAATAATAATAGTTAATCCAGCGCTAGCAGCTTTGTGAAATTTACCTAAACGCTCAATTAGAAATACTTCTGATTGTCTTACAATCTTGATACTCATTGCTAAGAATAAGATAGCAATTGCAATAATTATAATTAAAACCCAAGGCATAATTAAATCCTCCTAAAATATATTAATTCTATAATAAATGGTTATTTTTGTAAAATGAAATTGTTAAAAATTAACATAAACAACCACTAATATTATAACATATTATTCGCTAAAAATAAAGCATATTACAGAAATATTACAGTAAAATTAAAAAAGCGAAATAACCATTAATTTTATTGAGTTTTATACTTATTTAATATAGACTTTAGTAAGAAATATACGTTTTTATTTTTATATATAAAAATGTGTAAAAAATAGCAAATTTTCATACAAATTTTAGGAGGAAATTATATATGGCAACATTAAATCCATTAGAACAGAAAGCACGTATTTCTTTTATTAAAGGACTACTTATTGCTGGCTTAATTGGCGCAATTGGAGTAGGTATATTAGTTTGGCAATTAACTGAAAGAGATAAAAAGATTAAGACAGAACAAGGAAAGATTACATCAGGAGTATTAGTTTTAGCTCATGATGTTTCTTCAGGTCAATTATTATCTGAAGAAGATTTCACAACTATTTCTGCTTTAAAGTCAACACTTCCAATTAATTACTATTCAAGCACAGTAGATTTAGATTTGGGAAAATTACAAGATAAAAATGGAAATGAAATTAAGAAAGTTTCTAAGATTACTATAACAAGTGATCAAGGTAAAGAAGAATTTTATTATCCAACAGAAGATATTCCAACAGATAGAATCGCTGGCAATTCTAACATTACTGTTAGTCAAATTGAAACAACTAACGATAATGAAGGAGCAGGAAAAGAAATTTATGCTATTCACTATAAAGGAAATGTTTTAGCAGAAAATCAAGTAACAGCTGCAATGTTAGATTTGTTCCCTAAGAGAAGAATTATATGGGATAAGTTAATATTAGGCCAAGATGAATATGGAAATGTTATATATGAAAAAGCAACAGTTGGTGCTGATGGAAAAACAACTAATGAAAAAGTTGAACTTGATGAAAATGTTTTAGTTCCTAAAATTGATATAAAAGCAAATACAGTTGTTTCAGCAAGTATGTTTACAAAAGCTGAAGAACAAATATCAAATGATTTAAGAGAACAAGAATACAATATGATTACATTACCAGTTAATCTAGAAGATAAAGATACAATCGATATCAGATTAAGATTACCTAATGGAGCTGATTATATTGTTTTAACAAAGAAAAATGTAACTATTCCTAAGAATGCTGATGGATATATGACAGATACAATTATCTTAAAATGTTCTGAAGCAGAAACAATGACAATGAGTGCTGCTATTGTTGATACATATCAAATGTTAGAAGCTGGTGCAAAATTATATGCAGTTAAATACACAGATCCAGGATTACAAGAAACAGCTACAGCTACATATTTACCATCTGGTGCTGTAATGCAATTAATTAGTACAAATCCTAATATTGTTCAAGATGCTAAAGTTAAGATTTATCAATACTATATCAAGAATGCAGATATGTATAGAAACAATGCTAACACAGGAATTCAAGCTGGACTAAATATGGTTGAAGCTGATGAAAGAACTGATGGAATCAGTGCAAATACAAGACAAGAAATTACTGCTACAAAAGATAATAGAGAAGAATATTTAGAGAATTTATCAGATATGGAATAATTAAAATTTATTTTAAACAAAACAATTAATTTATTACATAGTAAATTTTAATTAATAGAACGTACAAAAGAAAGGAATGAGGATTTTGGAACAAGTAGGTTTTTTCGGACCAATAGATAAAAAAGATTTAATGCTTAATATAGGTAGGATACTAACTGAATTTGGAAAGAAAGTTCTAATAGTTGATGGAACATATTTACAGAGACTAAGATATGTTGTTCCAAAAATCGGCGGAGGACAATCTGCTACTTATATTAGTGAATATTGCGGAATAGATGTTGCAGTTGGTTTTATGAATGCTCGTGGAATCATGCAATATCTAGGTAGCAATGATTTACCATATGATTATATATTTGTAGATACAGATAATATTCAAACCTTTAATTCATATGGTTTGGCGTTTATGAAAAAATTGTTTTTTGTAACGTCATACGATAGATATGAAGTTGGTAAAGCGAAGGAAGTATTTAGTTTCTTTCAACAACCAATAACAATGAAAAGAATCATTATTTCTTCAGATACATCTAAAGAACAACAAGAAGCATTAAATAGAGAATATGATGAAATTCCAAATATAAAATTTGAAAATCAAGATATTGTTTTTGCAGATACTAACCAAGATAGAGAATTTACATTAGAAAATCAATTAACAAAATCAATATCATATAAACATTATACAACTGGTTATAAAGATGATTTAGAATACTTAACTGCTACTATTGCAGAAGGTAATGTAGATCAAACTTTTATAAAAAGAATAATAAGACAATCATAAAGCTAAAGAAAATAGCATAAAAAACAGAGGAAGATAATATAGAAAACAAAAGAGAAAGGAAAGAGTATGTCAGTAATCACATTTTACAATGAAGACAAAAACGAAGCTGGACAAACATTGGGTGCTGCCGCAATTGCATCAGTTTTTGGAATTGAACGTAACTATAAAATTTTACTTATATCAGTTGAACGTGAAGATTATAAAATGGAAGATGCATTTTTTAGACCTTCAAGAATTAACTTAACTAGTTTGTTCATGGGACAAAACACAGCTGCAACAGATGCTACAAATGGTATTGAAGGATTAATGAGAATGTTCTCAAGTAATAGAGTTGATGCTGATGCTATCGCAAGTTATGCTCGTCCAGTATTAAAAGATAGACTTGATGTATTACTACCATTAAAATCAAGAAGTATTGAAGAATTTCAAAATTCATCTAAGTTTTATTCACCAATAATTGATGCAGCAAATAAGTATTATGATTTAGTTTTAGTTGATATGTGTAAAGATGTATTACCAGAAACTAGAGAGACAATAATGAATTTATCAAGTTTAGTAGTTGTTGGATTAAATCAAAATTCTAATTCAATAAAAGAGTATATTAAACTTAAAGAAAAAGATGAAAAATATAGAAAAAACAATGTTATTACAGCATTGATGAAATACGATGATGCTTCAATGTTTAATGCTAAGAACATGGCAAGAGAATTAAAAGAAAAAGACATACCATTATTAGTTCCTTATAATATTCATTTTACAGATGAATGTAGTGGAGGAAGAATATTAGATTATTTATTGAAGGCACACAGTTTACACTTTACAGATAGACCAGATGGATATTTCTATAGTACTGTTAAAGAGACAGTTGATAGAATTGATTACTTAAGAAAACAAGTTGATTATGGATTACGTACATAATTATATGGAACTGAATATTCATATTTATATAAAATAGAATTATATAAATATAGAAAGAATTATATATATAATAGAAAGACTTTAATATTTATAAAAGAAAAAATTAAAATAGGCAAAGATAAAAAAGATAGTAGCTTAATTACAAAAGCGAAAGGAGCAATCGACATATGTTAATTAATGCAATACTTATAATTGCTATAGTTGGTGTAGCTTTTTATCTTATACAAAGAAAGATAAAATCGAATCAATTAAAAGCAGAAAACGAAGGTAAAATTAACGACGTTCAAGTTGATGATAAAACATATACTTTAGATATGATGATTAAATTCGTTAAGAAAAGAATTGACGAAATAACAAAGGTTAACTTATATGACCTTGGTTTATCTGAAGAAGAACTTAAGAGAAGAAAAGATAAAAAGTATGAATTAAAGAAAGCTTTAAAAGGCTGTACATATGGCGATGTTAATGACAAGAAATATGTAAAGGAATTAATTTTTGATATTTTATCTAAAGAGTATGGAGTTGATGAAACTAATGTATCAAAGGCAATACCATTTGATATTCCTTCATTATTAACACCACAAGATAAATATGACATCATTATTTATATGTATCAAAAAGAATTTGGCTATGAAGCATGGAATACTATAATGAAGAAATACAACTTAGCCACTTTAAAATTCGTAGATGGTGATACAAAACCTTGTTATGTTGTTACTCCAGAAGAAATTAGTGATATTTATATAAAAGAAAACTACACGTTATCATTCCAAGATAAATTAATGGTTGTAGTTCAAAGAATATATCAATTATATAAAGGATATAGTTCAATCGACGAACTAAGAGATCAAAATATTGATGGTATTTCAGGTGGTGTATCTGGTTTACCAGAATCATTCTTAAGTCAGGTTGCTCAAACTGACGCAAACTATTTAACAAAAGTTATGGATCATAAAGTACCACGTTCTTGTGATTCTATTTGGATCATGTATCATGGTATTTCAATCCGTATGGCATTCTTATCATTTGGAAATGAATCAGAATTAAAGAGAGTTTGCCAAAATATTTATAAATATAATAACCCAGGCCAGTTATCTGATGCCAATGGTTATAAGATTAATGAAATGAAAGATGGTTCCCGTGTCGTTGTTGTAAGACCAAGTTTCTCAGAATCATGGGGATTCTTCGTAAGAAAATTCGATGTTAAGAGAGCTACTCTTGATCAATTAATCAAATGTGATGGAAAAGATGAAGCTATTGCTTTATTAACATACTTAGTAAAAGGTGCCAGAATTATATCACTTACTGGTGAGCAGGGTTGTGGTAAAACAACTATGTTAATGGCAATGATTGAAAATATTTATGAAACAATGAACATTCGTGTTCAGGAAGTTGCATTCGAGTTACACTTAAGAAAAATTTACCCAACACGTAACATTTTATCTTTCCGTGAAACAGAAACAATTTCTGGACAAGAAGGTTTGGACGTTCAAAAGAAGACTGACGGTTCTGTTAATATTATCGGTGAGGTTGCAACTGACGAGGTTGCTTCTTGGATGATTCAAGCTGCACAAGTTGCATCTAAATTTACATTATTTACTCACCATGCTAAAACATTCCCAGACTTAATTACAGCTCTTCGTAACTCAATGTTAAGAACTGGTGTTTTCAACAACGAATTAGTTGCTGAAAAACAAGTTGTTTCAGTATTAAACTTTGATATTCACTTAGTTAAGGATTTCAGAGGAAATCGTTATATTGAGAGAGTTACAGAATGTGTACCTGTTGAAGACTTCAACAACTATACATTCGATCAAGATAAAGAAAAAACAATTGAAGGTAAATTTGAAAAATTTGCTGACAATGCTACAAGATTCTTTACAAAACAAACAAACAAAGAAATATTTACATATAGAAATATTATGGAATATCAAGATGGAGGATATGTTTTAACTAATAGAATTACAGATGCAAACTTACGTGGAATGGTTACAAACATGGACGACAATGACTCTGAAGGATTTAGAGAATTTGCATATAAATATTGGGGCATTAAACTAAATGATAGAGGAGAAATTATAAAATAATGTAGCTTTCTAAAATATAATTTAATGAGAGCTATGTATAATAAGTAGACTATAGAAATGGAGGAAGAATTTTCGAATGCCATCAGGTTTTATATTTTTTATTGGAATAATGGCTGTTCTTATAATTGGAATAATAGTGCTTTTCATTTATCTACAAAAGAAAAGTAAAAATTCCGATGTTGCAAGAATACAAAAGTTGAGAAAAGGTACAGATACTAAGAAATTTTCTTCTGAAATTTTGTATCAAAAATTATATGTTTTCTATTTAAGATTTATCTTAACAAGATTTTACTTACTAAAAATTCGTAGAAGACTAGAAATTAATAATGCTGATGATGAGTTTTCTGTTAGATTACAAGCAGCAAAAATTATTACTAAAGCATTTGCAATTATAATTCCATTAACAATTGTAGTTATTATAATAACACATGAAAATTTCTTGTTAATGGCTATTATATTAATATTTGAATTATTTATAATAGATGCATTTACTGAAAATGCAGTTACAAAATTAGATAATGAATTACTAACTCAACAAGTTAATTTCTTTGCTGAAATGAGACATTCATATCACCAATGTAATATGGTTGGAGAAGCAATATACTTAACAGCACAAGAAACAGATAATGTTGAAGTTGCAAGACAAGCTGAAAAAATATATGAAATTTTAAACTCAGCAGATCCAGAAATAGAACTTGAAAAATATTATGATGTTGCACCTAATAACTATTTAAGAGAGTTTGCAGGATTATCATACTTAACCCAAGAATTTGGTGATAGAAGAATGGATAATAATGCATCATTATATTTAACAAACTTAAATAACATTTCACAAGAAATGCAACTTGAAATTTTAAAGAGAGATAAATTAAATTATGTTTTTCAATCTTTATCATTTATAGCAATTGCACCAATACTAATGCTTGAACCATTAAAAGCATGGGCAACAAGCAACTTTGGTTTTACTAAACCATTTTATAGTGGAAGTGGTGGATTGTTAATGCAAATATTAGTTATGATACTAACTTATGTTTGCTATATATTTGTTAGAAAAGTTAGAGATAGCGGTTCTACAAAATTAGTTCAGAACACACAAAACCCATGGCAAGAAAAATTATATAAATTTCCTATAGTGAAAAAAATTGTTGATTTAGTTATGCCAGCAAGGGGAACAAAAGATTATATTAAGCTTGAAAGAAAGATGAAGGATGCTGGTTATAAAATTAAAACCAGATGGTTCTTTGTTAATAAATTAGTAATTTGTTTAGGGGCATTTATTATCACATTATTAGTATGCTTTGGTATGCATATCATGCAAACAAATTTTGTTTATACTGATCCTACAGCAGATTACAACTTAATAAGTAACATGAATTCTAGTCAAGAGAAAAAAGCAATGGCTACTACATTACGCCAAAACAAAATTCTTGATCACTTCAAAGGAAAAGACAAATTAAAAGATACTGAAATATATGACTACATGAAAAAACAAGCTGACTATGAAAGTATGCAAGATGATGATATATACAGAGAAATTGCTCAGATTAGAAGTAAATTAACTACATTAAATGGTGAATATTTAAAAGCTTATGAAGTTTTACTAGCATTTGCAATAGCAGCATTAGGATATGTTTTCCCTAATATTATGCTTAAGTTCCAAACTAAAATGAGACAAATGCAAATGGAAGATGAAGTTATGTCATATCAAACAATTATCATGATGTTAATGAGAATTGAGAGAGTTGATGTTGAGATGATTCTTGAATGGCTTGAAAGATATTCAGATATATTTAAACCACAAATTAGCAAATGTTTGAATAACTATGAATCAGGTGCCTGGGAAGCACTTGATGAAATGAAAGATGAAATTACTTATGAACCTTTAATAAGAATTGTTGAAAGTTTACAAACAGCAGTTGAACAAGTTCCAATAAAAGAAGCATTTGAAGAACTTGATGCAGACAAAGATTATTATAAGGATAAACGTAAAGAAACAAACGAAAGATTAATAGCTAGAAAAGGAAGAATTGGAAAGATTATTGGTTTCGCACCGATGGTTGTTGCATTCGTTGGATACTTAATTGTTCCATTAGTATTAATTGGTATGGAATCAATGAACAGTACGTTCGATGAAATGTCATCAATGAACTAAATAGCATTGATATAAATTAAGAGGAAAGGATTTGTTAAATGGAAAATGCTTCTTTGGCCTTACGTATGGCTGGTGGTGTATTAATTGCATTATTAATAATTGGTGTTTTTGTATCAGTTATGGTAGTTATTAATAACAATCAACAAAAGCAACAAGACGAAGAAGATTTGCGACAAGTTGAACAATTTAACGAATCCTATAAATCTTATGAAAATAGAATTGTTACTGGATATCAAATGATTTCATTAACTAATAAAGCAATTGATTATAATGAGCGTATGTCAAAAGAATCTAAATATGCAGATTCAGCAACTTACTATACACCAATTCATATATATGTTATTTTAGAGTCTGAAGCCAATGGTGGAAGTGTAAAGCTTCCTGGTCAAAAGACTAAAAATGATAATAAAAATGCAAACAAAAATAATTATATAGATTTAAATGATTATTATAAAAAATATTATTCTTCAGCATCTACAGAAACAAAGAATGAATTTAAAAATATGTATTTTAAATGGGAAAAAACAGAACATGTTAGTCCAAATGCAAAAGATACAGAAGGAAAAAGTCTTGGTAATGTAGATGGAGTAGGAAGAGTATATGAAATGTATTTCAAAGAATATGTAAAAGATTAATAAAGGAGAAGTAAAGCATGGATGAAAACGCTTCTCAATCTCTATTAATGGTTGGGGGAATATTATTAGCAATTTCAGTATTAAGTTTCTTCGTATATGCAATGGCATCATTCGGTGGATTTGCAAGTAATATGAATGCTCAAATCGGAGAAAGTGAAATACAGAAACATAATCAAAATTTTCAAAAATATGAAAGCAGATATAACATTACATTTCAAGAAATTGTTTCTACAATAAATTATGCAAAAGATTGGAATGATCAAAATGATTATTCATTTGATCAAGTTACGAATTCTAACAACGATAAAAAAGGCCAATATGTTGTAAATGTTAACATTATTGATGCTAAAGGCAATGTAATCCAAGTTTTTGGAAAAAATGCTAATAGTTTAATTAATGAAGCAAATTATAAAGATAATCAAAAAATAAAAAACATTTTAAACAAAATGCTAAATGATTCAAATTATTCTGATTATTATTATGCTGTAAATGTTAAGGCAATTGATATTTTAAAAAAGAAAGAAAATAATTATTACGTTTTAAATGGACAATTTGGAGCTAAACATGGAACAATTGCTAAAAAAGATAAAGATATAGGCATAAATTCAACAACAGGTTTAGTTGAAGAAATTTATTTTACAGCAGTATCAAAAAGTAATTATTCAAACATTGATCAATTTAAAGTTGTTAACAAACAAGGAAAAGATGTAAATGTAGAATACAAAGTTAAGGATAGAGAATATTTTAGAATGGCTGAATTAGAGGGTTGATGAATGAAAAAAAGTACACTAACAGTTATCATATTAATGTTAATAGTATTTGGTTTAGCAGTCTATTTTGCAATTAATTCTAGAATAGGATCAAACATAGCTTCAGAAGAAAATAGATATTATCAACAATTATTGAATAAAGAAATAACAGGAACAGAATTATCATCTGTTATAAATAAAGTTATAGATACAAATAAGAAAAATGAAATTTCTTTAGATGATAAAAAGTTATATAAAGAAAATGATAGTAACTCAATTATAATGGAAGTTACATTCAAATATGAAGATGGAACAAAAACACTCAGAGGAGAGAAAATCTACAATGGTGAAATTAAAAATTTTATTTCATATTATGGAAATATCAAATTCAAATGTACTAAACTAGAATATCATGATTCAACTAAGAAAGTTAAGAAAATATATGTAGAAGAAATATAATTCAAAAAGAATATATATGAAATATAATATGATTCAAAAGATAGAAAATATAAAACACAAAAGATTTAGATAAACAAAAGTGCAGAAAAACATAAATTATATTATATTTATTACTTAGTTTTTAAAATTTTAAACATAAATTAATTTATTTTTTAGGAGGAAAATTTTATGGAAAATGCATCAAAAGCCCTAATTATAGTAGGTGCCGTACTTATTGCAATTTTATTAATCGGTTTTGGAGTTATGATTTTAAATAACTCAACAAGTCAGGTTAGTCCTGATGCTTTGAACTCACAAGCAGCTCAAACACACAATGCACAATTTAATAATTACACAGGAAAAACAATTACAGCTCAACAAGTTAAAACATTAATGAATGTTATTACAACAAATAATGTAACAGGTAAAACAGCAGACACACCACAAAAAGTATATGTTTACTATACACCAGCATCAGCAACAACATCAACATCAACATCAGATAAAGAAGCGATTAAAGAAGGATATAATGATCCAGCAAGAATTTCTGCAGCTGTAAGAAATGGTTACACATATACAGTTGAAATTAATAACTCAAATGCAGTTGATGTTACAGACAAAGAAGTAACAGATGAAAGCACAGCACCAAGTGATAAAAATGATACATCAGCAGCAAGTTATTATTCAAATGGTTATATAAGAGTTATTTGTATTACAGAAAATTCAAGAAGTAGCAAATAATTAACTAGTATATTGTACTAATATCCATAAAATTAGGAGAAATATAAATGGAGAATGCATCAGAAGCTTTAAAAATGGCAGGCGCTATGCTAATTTTTGTAGTGGCCTTAACCATCACAATAATTTCATTTACTGCCGCAAGACAAGCTTCTGATAGCATTGTCAGTACTTATGGCCAGTTAACTACTTTTTATGATTATGAACTATACAAAAATACAGGTTCATATAGAGAAGTAAAATCTGATGAGATAATAGCTAATTTGTATTCATATTATCAAACCAACAATACAATTTTGTTTTATTATTTAAAAGATGGAACTTATAATACAAAGAGTAAAACCTTTTCAACAGATGCTGTCATTAATAAGATGACTTTATATTATACTCCTACATCAGACACGGTAACACAAGCAGATAAAAACCAAGGAAGGCTTTCAAACTTAAGAAAATCATTCTTAAGAAATACAACTCTTGGTGATGATGATACACGTGCAATTTATGGATTAGACATTCAAGATGAAACAATAACTAGAAATGAAGCCTGGAAGGGAACAGCAGGAGATGCTAAAATCTTTATAGATTGTTTAGTTTCAGGAACTACATATGTAAATAACAATGTAAGTAAATCAAATTATAATGATATTAATCGTACATATTATGATAATAAAGGAACATTAAATATTATATTTCAATATCAAGGAATATTAAAAAAGCCATTGAATCAAGCTAGTGATTGTTTATTCATTGAAAGAGATGGAGAATATATTTCTTCAGCGAAAGATGAAGATACAAGAAATGATGAATGGAAAAGAGTTGTCGCAAATTCAACCGAGGAGTTGAATGATGAAGTTTTAGAAAATAATACTGCTACAACAAAGAAAGTAATACAGTATATTTATATACCAAATGAAAAGTGTATATAAGTAAAGAGTATAAAAAACAGACAAAGCATAGATATATAAGGGTTACATGTCTAATTTCATAGTATATTTTTGGAATAAAATTGTTAAAAATTACCTATATTTGGGTAAAACTATTGGAAAAACGGGAAAATCATGCTATAATATTAGTATTGATTAAATTTTTAGGAGGATAAGAGAATGAATGATACAGTAATGTCAATCGTTGCAATCTTTTTGGCAGCAATTTTAATGTTTATATTTCCACTAATGTCTACTGCAGATAGAAGTGATGATATAGCACAACAAGCTGTACAAACACAAACAACTGAGTTTGTTGATAATATTAGAACTACTGGAAAAATAACTCAAGATAGTTATAATAGTTTTGCAACAACTATTGCTGGAACTGGTAATTCTTTTGATATAGAGCTTGAAGTTCAAATACTAGATGATAATGCTAGAAAGAAAACAGCTCAAGCATCAGCATCTAAAGTTGGTGAAAATAGTTATTATAGTGAGTATACATCACAAATCCAAGAACATATGGATAAAAATGGTGGAACTTATATTTTAAAAGAAGGTGATATTGTATCTTGTACAGTTAGAAATACAAGCCAAACAATGTCTCAAATGTTAAAGAATTTCTTTTACCAAGTAACAGGTAATAATTCATATAATATTTCTGGACAACACTCAGGAATTGTTAATGTTAATGGAAATTAATAATTAAATAAAAATGTATAAATGAAAAATAAACTTAAGACAACTTGAGTTTATTTTTTTGTTTGTATATAATTATTTTCATAAAATAGGTGAAGGAATTGATAAATGAAGGATTCAAAAATTTCTTTTAAGTTAATTGATTTTATAATTCTTAATATAGCAATAGTTGCAATAATTGCAGTTATTGTTTTTTGTAATGTAAATAAATTACATAATAATTCAAATCCTAGCAGTATTTCAAAAGAAATTATTCAAGAAGACTTAAAAAAATCAATAGAAAATAGATATTACTATAATCAATTAGATGCTAATGGTCAAAAAATGTACAATACATTTTTAAGTAACACTGAAAAATTTAGAGCAGGAAACGAATACATATCAATTGATATAAATGAAGAAAGTGCAGGGGATAGTTTTCAAGCAGCATGGGATGCATTTTCTGTAGATAGACCAGAGTATTTTTACATAGATACTAATAAACTTTCACTATTAACTAATGTTAAAACTAACATTTTTAATAATAAAGAATATGAATATAAGCTTCAACCTAAGAACGGAGAAACATATTTTGAAAAAGAATTTCCAACAAAAGAGGATGTTGATTTTGCAAATTCACAATTAGAAACAATTACTAAATCAATAATAGATCAAGCAAATAGCAAATCAACTAGATATGAGAAAGTAAAGTTTATACATGACTATCTAGTAGATAACATTTCTTATTCAAAAGATGAAAATGAAGCTAGTGCTGATACAATATATGGAGCATTGATTAATAAAGTTTGTGTTTGCGAAGGATATGCAAAATCATTCAAATATTTATTAGATAAATTAGAAATACCATGTATTATTGTTTTTGGAAACGGAACCAACTCAGAGGGAAAACAAGAATATCATTCTTGGAACTATGTGAAAATGGAAGATGATAAATGGTATGCTGTTGATGTTACATGGGATGATCCTATTGTAGTTGGCGGAGGAAAAGTAACAACAGCAATTAAGTATAAATATTTTTTAGTTGGAACAGAAATTAATTCTAATCATACTTTAGAATCAGATATCTCAGGAACAGGTCAAAATTTTAAATATCCTGAGTTAAGTTTTAGTAACTATAGTAAATAAAAACAATATTCTTAAAAAATAAAAAGTATTAAGTATAGAGAATAATAAAAAAATAGGAGCAATCTAAATTGCTCCTATTTTTATGTTGTTTATTTGTTATCGCTGTTATTGTTATTATTGCTATTATTATAGTTGTTATAGCCATGGTTGTTATGGTTATAATTGTTATATCCATGATTATTATGATTATAATAATTATTTTTATAATTGTTATGGCCATGGTAGTTATTATAATTATTGTGATAATGATAATTACTATTCTTAGTATTATTGTTATTATTGTTATTATTATTATTTTCAACTGATTCTTCTGATTGAGATTCAGTTACATTGTTTGATGGAGTAGAGCTAAATTGTTCTAATGAATCAAAGTTCTCTATTTTTGTTTCTTCAATTGATGAACATGTTTCACAGTCATTTTCTTGAGTACAAGCACATTTATTTGTACATCCATTTGCACATTCGTTTTCACAATGATCTTCACATTCATTTTCGCAGTGATCTTCACAATGACATTCAAAAGTAGAAGAGCATTCAGCAGAGTCTTGTTCACTTTTAACAAGTTCATGTCCAACTTTAGTGATTGAACCAGCACCTTGTGTAATGATGATATCATCTGGTTTTGCATTTCTTCTAACAAAATCAACAATGTTTTCTAAATCTTTAATATAGTATGCTTTTCTACCAAGAGCTTCGATTTTATCAATAATATCTTTTGAAGATACTTCGTTATTATCAATTTCTCTAGCAGCATATATATCAGTAACAATAATGTTATCAAAGTTTGTTAAAACATTAGCAAAGTCATCTAGCAATGCTTTTGTTCTACTAAATGTATGTGGTTGGAAAAGAATCCATGAATGATTATATTTTCTCTTTTTAACTGCATTTGCAACAGCTAAAATTTCTGTAGGATGATGTCCATAATCATCAAAAACATTTGCACCATTAACTTTTCCTAAATATTGAAAACGTCTTTCAGCACCACCATATGTTTTTAATGTATTTTTTACTGAGTTTTTATCAACTTCAAATTGACTACAAACAGCGATACAAGCTAATGCATCATAAATATTATGTTCTCCAGGAACACCTAGTTTGAATGTTTTATAAAAAGTATTGTTATGATAAACATCAAATGAAGCACATCCGTTTACATCATAAGAAATATTTTTTGCTACAAAGTTTGCATTATTTGATTTTATACTAAATGAAATACTCTTTGCTTTAGTATGAGAAGATAGTCCATGACAATTCTCATCATCAGCATTGTAAACCAATATTCCATCATCAGGTAATAATTTAACGTATTCTACGAAAGCTGCTTTAATATTGTCCATTGTTTTATAGTAATCTAAGTGATCATTATCAATATTTAAGATAACTTCAACTTTAGGGAAGAAATCTAGGAAACTTGCAGAATATTCGCAAGCTTCAATGATAAAATATTCACTTTCACCAACTCTATAATTTCCACCAATTGAATCTAAAACAGCGCCAATTTGAATTGTTGGATCTTTTTTGGCATCTAAGAAACATTGAGCAATCATTGAAGTAGTAGTCGATTTTCCATGAGTTCCAGAAACACAAATAGAATTTCTGAAAACTCTAGTAAGTTCACCCATGATTTCTTTTCTTTCAATTGTAGGAATACCTAATTCTTTAGCTCTAACTAATTCAGGATCTTCTGGTTTTATAGCTGCAGAATAAATAACTAAATCAGATCTATCAACATTCATAGGATTATGACCTATATAAACTGGGATATCATTTTCAATTAATTGATTTGTAATGTCAGATTCGGTTGAATCAGAGCCAGTTACATTAAAATCCCACTTTTTTAAAATTTCGGCAATACCACTCATAGATGAACCACCGATACCTATCATATGTATATTTTTATATTGTTTTAGTTCTTGTAAATTTGGCATAAAACAAAAATCTCCTTTACATATAGTCAAGTTACAAACTCTATTATACTACAAAACGGGCAAAAAAACAACAAATTAAGTAAAATAGAGAGGTAGAGTAAAGACAAAAATTTTGTCTTAAAAGGAACAAAAAGACACAGAAAAAAACATAAAAAAGCGAGTAGAAATTTTGAGCAAAATATTAATCAAAAAAATATGAAAAAACATGTAAAAAAATGCAAATAATTGTAAAAAACTATTGAAAATTTTATTTATTTATTATAAAAATTATACAGGTAAAGTTTTATCGCGTATATAGTACGTAAGTACAATTAAAACTTTGGAAGGAGACTTTTTAAATGGAAATCACAGACGTAAGATTAAGAAAATTAAGCACAGACAACAAGCTTAAAGCTGTTGCATCTGTAACATTCGACAACGAATTCGTTGTACACGAAATCAAAGTTATCGAAAATCCTGAAGGAGTATTATTTATTGCTATGCCTAGCAGAAAAATTGGAACAACTGGAGAACACAGAGATGTAGCTCATCCAATTAACCCAGCTGCTAGAGAAAAGATCCAAAATGCAATCTTAGAAGTATACAATAATACACCAGAGCCAGAAGCTAAAGCTGAAGAAACACCAGCTGAATAAGCTTTAACAAAAAATTGTATATTATTTTAATATATGATAATTAAAGGATGCCTAATTATGTTGTTCAATAAAAGGACAGCATAGTTAGGCATCTTTTGTTTTTAGGAAAAATAAAAAAATCATTATTAATATTAAAAAATAAGAAAGCATTTTTATATTAGAAAACTAGAAAATCGTTTCTTTACATTAAAATATAATAATGGTAAAATAATTTAGTCAATTTAGTTTTGCGGAGGAAAAGAAAGTGAATTATTTATTTGCAGTAATATTTGGAATCATTGAAGGTATTACAGAGTGGTTACCAATTAGTAGTACAGGACATTTAATAATTGCCCAAGATTTTATAAAATTTACAGATGTGTCACCAGATTTTTGGTCACTATTTGAAGTTGTTATCCAATTAGGTGCAATTTTAGCAGTTGTTATATTGTTCTTTAAAAAATTGTGGCCTTTAAAATATAAAACAAATGAGTCAGAAAAATTAGAAGATAGCGAAGGAAAGCGTTTTGCAAAAAGACATCTTGGATTTGATATGAACATATTAAAATTGTGGGGCAAAATAATTGTTGCTTGCATACCTGCAATTGTAATTGCCTTATTAAAACTTGATGAAAAAGCAGAAGAATTATTCTATAACACAACTTGTGTATCAATTGCATTAATTGTTATTGGTATTGCATTTATTATTGTAGAAATCTTAAATAAAAAGAGAAAAAGAGAGCCAAGAGTTAAATCAATTGATGAATTAAGATGGTCAGATGCAATTATTATTGGATTATTTCAATTAATAGCTGCAATTTTTCCGGGAACATCACGTTCAGGTGCAACTATTATTGGTGCTTTGATAATTGGAGTTTCAAGATCTGTTTCAGCAGAATTTACATTCTTCTTAGCAATTCCAGCAATGTTCGGAGCATCATTATTGAAAGTTTTAAAATATGAAGCTGCACTATCTAGCAACGAATTAATTCTTTTAGTAATAGCTTCAGTAGTAGCTTTCTTAATATCAATTTTTGTAATTAAATTCTTAATGAATTATATAAAGAAACATGATTTCAAAGTATTTGGATTTTATAGAATTGCAATTGGTATTTTAATTTTAGCTTTAGGATTAACTAATGTAATTTCAATTGCATTATAAGAAATGATTTTAAAACAAAATAAAAAGAGGTGATTGAGTGGATAACAAGTATTCACAAAAATCATCTCTTTTAATTTATTTAATTTTAAATTTCTAATTTTGAATTCTTGCAGCTGTATCTAAAGCAACTTTAATCATATTATTTAATGAAATTTCTCTTTCTCTAAAAGTAGCTTCTTCAATATCGCCATATAGGCAATCAACAACTGTTAACAAACAACTAGCTTTTTTATGAAAATAGTTTGCAATGTAAAACAATGCAAAAGCTTCCATTTCAGAACAACTTATTTTAAATGTAGTAGGGAAACGACGCATTACTGTTTTCATATCTTGCATATAATGATCAAAAACTTCTGAACAACAAGAATTTGCATGAATAACATTTATATTATCTTCTTGAGCAATTTGAGAGATTAATGAATTCAAATATGCAGATGATTCAACAATATGGCAATCTACATTATTAAAAGTTCTTGAAAAATTTCCTTCTGTAAAAGTTTTTTCAACAAGAACAGTGTCAAAAAGTTTTAAATCTTCAGTATATGCACCACATGAACCAATTCTAATAATGTTTTCTACTCCATAAAATTTGTACAATTCATAAGCATAAATTCCAATACTAGGCATACCCATACCAGAAGCAAAAACAGTAACTTCTTTACCTTTATAGAGTCCAGTAAATCCATACATACCTCTGACAGTATTAACAACTCTAGCATTTTGAAGATAATTTTCTGCTATATATTTTGCTCGAAGAGGATCACCAGGCATCAAAACTGTCTTAGCAATATCACCTAATTGTGCTTCATTATGTGGCGTCATATGTACCTCCTAATTTTCTTTAGTATCTACAATTTTATGATAGCATTATTGAATAAAAATCACAATAAAAATAATTATAAAGAAGAGAAAAAAGTGTTTTTTTGAAGAACGATTACAAGATTTTTTATTTGACTTTTAATAGTAAAAGAACTATATTTATGAATAGTTGTTACAGACCAAAACATAGATAAAATCTTAATTAGAGGGAGAACATGCAGTTAGTCGGCGAATTAGAAGATATAATTTATAGAAATGACACCAATAGCTACACAGTAGCTAGTTTTATTGTGCATGCTATGGATGAAAATATATCTAATAGTGAGCAAATAAGTTTTGAAGAACAAGGTATAAAATTTGCTAAAGAACTTGCTACTGTTTTTGAAACAACTATTGTTGGATTTTTACCATTTATTAATCCAGGAGATAATCTTAAATTAATAGGAAAATTTGTTACTCATCCTGATTATGGTGAACAATTTAAGATTGAGACATTTGAAAAAATAATGCCACAAACATTAGATGCGTTAGAAAGATATTTAGGAAATGGATTAATCAAAGGAGTAGGAAAAGCTACAGCTAAAAAAATAATCCAAGAATTTGGAGAAGATACTGTTGAAGTAATAAAAGCTTATCCTGAAAAATTGGTTAAAATTAAAGGAATCACACCAGATAAAGCAATTGAAATTTCACAAAGTTTTAACGAAAGTTGGGATATGTGGCAAATAGTTGGATTCCTTGATAAATTTGGGATTGGAGCACAATCTGCACAAAGTATTTATAAAACATTAGGACAAGATACAATAGAAAGAATTCAAAATGATCCATACATTTTAGAAGATTGTGGAGTTAAAGTTGATTTTGCTCAAATTGACAAAATGGCATTATCAATTGGAATAGAAAGAACATCACTTAGAAGAATTGGAAGTGGAATTATTCACGCACTTAATTTAGCAACATATAATGGACATACTTGTGTTTTAGAAAGCAATTTAATAAATTTTACAACTCAACTTTTAGGAATTTCAGAAGAAGATGTAACTAATGGAATTATTGATTTAAAAGCCAAAGAAAAGATTGTTGAAGAAGAAAGAGAATCAATGGTTACTATTGATGGTAAAACTGAAATGAAAAATGCAAATTGGGTGTATCTTAAAAATTACTTTGATGCCGAACTTAATATTGTTAGAAAAATCAAAGCTTTGCAAGAATCAGAAAATTTAAAAAAATTTGCTAATGTAGATAAAAGAATAAAAGAAGTTAGTGAAATAACTCCTTCTGAAAAACAAATAGAAGCAATAAAATTAGTTAATAATAACAATGTTGCAATTATTACCGGAGGACCTGGTACTGGAAAAACAACAATTATAAAAACACTTATAGAATTATATGAATCAATCGGAAAGAAGACTGTTTTATGTGCGCCAACAGGAAGAGCTGCAAAACGTATGACAGAAGCAACAGGCAAAGAAGCAAAAACATTACATAGATTACTGGAAATCAATAAAATAGGTGAAGAAAAACCAAATCCTGATTTAAATGTTGCTCCAATAGATGCAGATGTAATCATTATTGATGAGATGTCAATGGTTGATTTATTCTTAATGAATTATTGCTTAAATGGAATTTATAAAGGTACAAAACTAGTAATGGTAGGAGATGTTGATCAATTAGCATCTGTAGGACCAGGCTGTGTTTTAAAAGATTTAATTGATTCTGGAAAAGTTCCTTTTATAGCATTAAATAAAATTTTTAGACAAGCTGCAAAAAGTAAAATTATTGTTAATGCCCACAAAGTAAATGAAGGAATTAACTTTATTGAAGAGAGAAGCGAAGGCGATGAAACTATTGATGATTTTGAGTTTAATAACCAAACTAATCTACAAGTCGCTCAAAGTATGATTTTAGCATTATATGATTTTGACACTCAAATTATCACACCAACTAAAAAAGGTGATTTAGGAACTCGTACACTAAACGAACTAATTCAAAAAAGATATAATCCAGAAGATGATAATAAGCGTGAGAAAAAATTCGGCAGTGTCATTTTTAGAGAAGGTGACAAAGTAATGCAAACCAAGAATAATTATGACATTGAGTGGAAAAGAAAAAATTCAACATTTGGGTATGAAGTAGAGTATGGTTCTGGAATTTTTAATGGTGAAATGGGAATTATTGAAAGTATTGATAAAGACGGAACTATTGAAATTAGATTTGAAGATGGTAAAGTTGCAGAATATGTAACACAGGATTTAGAACAGATTGAACATTGTTTTGCCATTACAATTCATAAATCACAAGGGAGTGAATTTGAAAAAGTTCTAATGCCAATTTTAGGAGCAGCTCCAATGCTACTTACAAGAAACGTTCTATACACGGGAATGACAAGAGCAAAAAATAGACTAACTATTATTGGAAGCAGTAATACAGTTGAATATATGATAAATAATGCAAATAGCAGAATGAGAAATTCAGGTTTGAAATTTAAACTAGAAGAAACATTATAATTAAAGGCAAAAAATATAAGTTAAAAGTTATCTTATAATTGAAAATTTAAGAAATATAAAAAAGTAAAATTTAAAAATAAAACTAAGTTTTTTTATAAAAAGTGAGAGAAAGAGACTAAAATAGTTTACATAAAATTAATTTTTGAAAAAATATTAGATATTTTGTTTCCAAAATCTTGCGGAATATGTGGAAAGATGGGCGATACAATATGTTCTAATTGTGTTGCTAAAATGGAAAAATATAGAAATAACAATACCACAGATAATCAAATAAAAGTGCTTGAAAGTACTATAAATATGCACTTTTTATACAAATATGAAGGATTGGTCAGAAAAATCTTGTTAAAATACAAATTTGATGACCAATCTTATTTGTTTTTTACGATAATTTTTCTCATATTAAATAGCCCTGAAACGTGTATTTTTATAAGACATTATGATATAATCATGCCAGTTCCTTTGCACAAAAAAAGACACTTAGAAAGAGGGTATAACCAAACTGAATTGGTGGCAAAAAATCTAGGTGAAAAATTAAAAATTGATGTAAATGGAAAAATACTGAAAAAGAATAAGAATATAAAACCTCAGAGTCAAAAAAATGGCGAAGATCGATTAAAAGATGTAATCGGAATATATGAATTAGATTCTAGGTATAGTTCTGAAATTATTGGAAAGAGCGTGCTAATAGTAGATGATATCTATACTACAGGAAGTACATGTAGAGAATGTGCAAAAATGCTTCTTCAAGGAGGGGCAAAAGAGGTTGGAATATTTTGTATTGCAAAAGATTATTTAAGTATGAAAAATATAGATAAAAGGAGCCAAGATGCCAAAGGTTAGCGTAATAGTACCTGTATATAATGTTCAGGACTACGTAACTAAATGTTTAATAAGTTTAGGTGAACAAACTATTGATGACTTAGAAGTTATCATTGTTAATGATGGTGCAACAGATGATTCTAAAGAGCGAATTATGAACTTTCTTGAAGATAAAGCACCAAAATTTAAAGGTAAAAAGTTTAAATATTTAGAAAAGCCAAATGGAGGACTGTCTGATGCTAGAAATTTTGGAATGAAAGAAGCAACAGGTGATTACATAGCTTTTCTAGATTCAGATGACTATGTAGATAGTACTCTTTACGAAAAAATGTATAACAAAGCAATAAAAACAAATGCTGATTATGTAGAATGTGATTTTTATTGGACTTATTCAAAGAAAAATGGAAAATTAAAACTAAAAAAAGATGTTGGTTATAGGGCAAAGACAAGAAGAGATTTATTCGTATATGGAAGAGTAGTTGCTTGGAATAAATTAATAAGAAGAAGTTTAATAAATATTATTTTCCCAGTAGGACTTAATTATGAAGATGTAGAGTTTTTCTACAAGTTATTACCTAGTATTGAAAAATTTGCTGTAGTTGAAGAACCTCTAATCTATTATGTTCAAAGAGAAGGTTCTATTGTAAATAAACAAGATTATAAAACAGCACAAATATTTACAGTTCTTAATAATGTAATTGAATGGTACAAAAAACACAATTTATATGATGAGTATTTTGAAGAAATTGAGTATACATATACAAGACTTATTTTCTGTAGTTCATTAAAAAGAATTGCAAAAATTAAAGATAACGTAGCAAGAGAAAAATTATTTTATGAAACATGGTCAAATGTTAATACAAAGTTTCCTAACTGGAAGAAGAACAAATATCTAAAAAAGAAGAGCAGAAAGAACTTATATTTAAAATCAATAACAAAAGTCACATACAAGATTTACTGCAAACTTTTAAAGAAATAAGTTTTATATAAATAGCAAGAAATAAAATTAAGCAAAGATAAATGAAATAGCAAATAAAGAACAAATAGTTCTAAGAAATAAAGGAAAAAGATGAAAAAAGTTTTATTTGGAATTACTAGTTTAACTTTAGGTGGTGCCGAAAGAGTTCTAGTAGATTTAGCTAATAGAATAAAAAATGATTACGCAGTTACAATATTAACTGTGTATGCTAATGGAGAACTTGAAAAACAACTTGATGAATCAATTGAAGTTAGAAGTATATTTCCAAAGAGATTTGAGGAATATTCAAAAGTTGAAATCTTTAAAAATTCTAGACAACTTTTAAAGAAAGAGCAATTACCTGAAGGATTTGATTTATATGTTTCATTTTTAGAGGGACCCATTACAAGATTATTTGCTAAAGATATTAAAAATTCAGATGCTAAGAAAATAGTTTGGGTGCATAACGATATTTCAAAAGTTTTTGGTCAAGGATATAAAGCAAAATTAAAATTGAAAAATGATAAAAAAGCTTATGAAAAATTCGATGAAATAATATTTGTTTCACAAGAGAATTTAGAAGACTTTAAAAACACTTATCCACAAATTGATAACAAAAAGTTGAAAGTTATAAGAAACTATATTGATTATAAAAAAGTTTTAGAAAAGGCAGAACAAAAAGTTGATGATGCATTAGTAGAAACAGATAATGTTAATCTTGTTTCTGTATGCAGACTAGTTGATCAAAAGGCATTAGATAGATTTGCTGTTGTACATAGAAGATTATTAGATGATGGATTTAAACATCAAGTATATATAGTCGGTGATGGACCAGCAAAGAGTAGTCTAAATGACTTAATAGATAAATTGGAAATAAAAGAAAGTTTCCATTTGTTAGGTTCAAAACAAAATCCATATCCTTATATAAAACAAGCAGATTACTTTTGCTTACTTTCATACTATGAAGGTTGGGGAATGGTTTTGGATGAAGCTAAGATTTTAAATAAAAACATTTTAATCACAGATACTGCCGCAAAAGAATGTGTTAAAGAATATTCTAAAGCAGAAGTTTTTGAAAATTCAGAAGATGGAGTATATGCAGGATTAAAGAATGCTTTAAAAAATGCAAAACAAAAAGATAATAGTACAAATGATGCTATCGATGAAGTTGCTAAGTATTATGAAGATATCGCAATGCAAGTCGAAACAATGTTTAACGAAAAGATAAAGTAGATAAAGAGGATAATTATGAAAATTTCAATTCTAACACCAACATACAATAGAGCAAAATATTTGGAACAAGTTTATAACAGTTTAGTTATTAATACTCATTGCGGAGTTGATTTTGAATGGCTTATTATGGATGATGGCTCAACAGACAATACAGAAGTTGTAGTTCAAAATTATATTGCACAAGGAATTGTTAATATCAAATATTATAAACAACATAACATGGGAAAAATGACAGCAATAAATAATTTGATGGATTATGTAACAGGAGATATCTGCTTTACATGTGATTCAGACGATTATTTAGCAACTGGTGCTTTAGATATCATTAGAGAAAATGCGGATAGATTATTAAAAGATGATACAGTTTATGCGTTAGCTTTCTTAAAGCAAAAGGAAAACGGCAAAATAAGCGGTGATAAATTTCCAGAAGAATATCATAGAAGTGATATGTTCAGTTTATATTTTAGAGAATGCATTGATGGAGAATTTGTTTTAGTTTTCAAAACAGAAATAAGAAAACAATATCATCATGAAATTGAAGCGGATGAAAAGTTTATTACTGAAAGAAGAATGTATCATAAAATGGATTTAGATCATGACATTATAGGAATAAACAAAGCTATTGAAGTAGGTGACTATCTAGAAGACGGCTATACTAAAAACATTACACATGTTTTTAAACAAAATCCTTTAGGATATTTTATGTATTTTAGAGAACTTCTTGAATTAGATTTAACAGGGGTTAAGTTCAATAAGAAAATGTATTTATACAAACATTTTATATTGTTTTCAAATCTTGCTGAAAGAAGTCACACAATAAGAGAAACAAGAGGTTTGTTTAATAAATTTATGCTTTGTATTTTATGGATACCAGGAACATTAGCAACAAAGAAAAGATTTTCAGGGGCCAATAATTTTAAAAATGATGCTGATGAAGAAGCGGAAGCAAAAGGATATATTGGTTCACACAAGCACGAAGAAGAAGTAAAAGAAATACAAGAAGAAATTAAAAAGAGAGAATTGAAAAAGAAAAAAGAAAAACAAAAATAAAATTTATAAAAGATATGAAATCAGAAAATAAATTTATTAAAAAATAAAATTGAAATTTATGCAAAAGACAAAAGTTTATAAAAAATCAAAAAATAATTTAGATGGAGAAGAAGAATGGCTAAGATATCAGATGAATATAGCATAGTAGTAGACCACGTATACAAAAATTTTATTGTATACATGGATAAAGCACCAAGTTTGAAAGAAAAATTATTGTTTTGGAAAAGAAACAGAAAAGAAAATAGAGAAGTATTAAAAGATATTAATTTAAACATAAAAAAAGGTGAAGCTGTTGCATTAATAGGTGTTAATGGTAGTGGTAAGTCAACATTACTTAAGTTAATGACAAAAATTATTTATCCAAACAAGGGAAAAATTACTACAAACGGAAAATTAACATCATTACTAGAATTAGGTGCTGGTTTCCATCCTGATTTTTCTGGCAGAGAAAATATTTATTTTAATGCTTCTATCTTTGGTTTAACTAGAAAAGAAATTGATGCAAGATTAGATCAAATAATTGAGTTTTCAGAATTAGGAGATTATATAGATAATCCTGTAAGAACTTATTCTTCAGGTATGTATATGAGACTTGCATTTGCAGTAGCAATAAATGTTGATGCCGAAATTCTTTTAGTTGATGAAATCTTAGCAGTTGGTGATCAACATTTCCAAGATAAATGTATTAACAAGATGAAAGAATTAAAAAAAGAAGGCAAGACTATGATTTTTGTTACACATAGTTTAAATTCTGCAAGAGAATTATGCGATAGAGGTATATGGATTAAAAATGGAGTAGTAGAAGAAGATGGCAACATAAACGAAGTAGTTGATCATTATCTTGAAGCTACAAAATAAAAAATATAAGACAAGAATAAATATCAAAATAAAACAGGAGATTTTATGAGCATTTTTAAGAATTTATATAATTATAGAGAATTAATAAAAACAAGTGTTAAGAAAGATATAGGTGGAAAATACAAACATTCATTCTTTGGAGTGCTTTGGTCATTCATAAATCCACTTTTACAAATTGCTGTTTATGCAATTGTATTTCCATTAATAATGAGAAACAACATACCTAATTACACAGTATTTATGGTATGTGGTCTTATACCATGGGCATATTTTAGTTCAAGTGTAAATCGTTCAACATTTGTAATGATTGAGAATGGAAATATTTTGAAAAAAGTTTATTTTCCGCGAGAGATATTACCATTGTCATTAGTTACTAGTGAAACTGTAAACTTTTTAATTTCATCGATTATAATTCTAGTATTTACTTTAGCTAATGGAATTGCTTTAAGTTGGTTAATTGTATTATTCCCAGTAGTTTTACTTGTACAATATGTTTTACAACTAGGAATTGCTTTAATACTTTCAAGTGTAACTGTTTACTTTAGAGATTTAAATCACTTTATGGGTGTTTTATTACAATTATTCTTCTATGCAACACCTATTGTTTATAGTATTGAAACTATACCTGAGAACTTTAGATGGATACTTAAATTTAATCCAATGACATACATAATTGAAGGATATAGATCAATTTTCTATACACATGAAATGCCAGACTTTAAAGCAATTGGAATAGTGTTTGCAATTGCAGTTGCATTATTAATATTAGGATATTTATTATTCAATAAATTGCAAAAGAGATTTGCAGAAGAACTATAGAAGTGGGGGAAAATAATAATGGAAGAATTTTTTGACTTCAGCAAGGAGCCAGGAAAAAAATTAGAAAGACTAAAATACGAAAAACATAAACCTGAAATTTCAGTAATTATTCCATTTTATAATGATAAAGATTATATAGAACAATCAGTAAATTGTATATTAAATCAAACATATCCATATTTTGAATTACTTATTGTAGATGATGGTTCAAAAGATGAAGAAAGTTTAAAAAAGTTAGAAGAAGTTTCGAAACTAGATGAGAGAATAACTGTTTTTCATAAACAAAATGAAGGATTAGCTGCAACAAGAGATTATGGAGCTTCAAAAGCATCAAAAGATACAAAATATTTAATGTTTATAGATTCAGATGACTTAATAGATAAAACATTTTTTGAATGTGCATATTGGGCATTAGAAACTAATAAAGATGCAAGTTGGGCATATGCAGATTCAGTAGGATTTGGATGTACTACATATACATGGAATAAGTGGTTCAGTTCAGAAAAAATGAAAAAAGTAAATGATTTAATATCAGCAGCAGTAATAAGAAAAGAGGCATTCGAAGAAGTTGGCGGCTATGAGCTAAGAGAAAAATCAGTAAATGAAGATTGGAACTTTTGGCTAAAATTAATAGCTAAAGGCAGATATCCTGTTCATATGAGTTATTATGCAGAATGGTATAGAAGAAAAGAATCAGGAGAATTAGCTAAAGCAACTGCTAATAGAAAAAGATCACTAGAAATAGTAAAGAAAACAGCTAAAACAATTACTAAAAAAGTAGAAGCTATACAATATCCATCATATAGATTTGATAAAGAAATAGTAAGCAATGTTGATATAGTCCAACCAAAAATACAAAATGATAAGAAAATTCATTTGTTAATGATTATTCCATGGATGGTTATGGGTGGTGCTGATAAATTTAATATAGACTTATTAAGTAGATTAGATAAAGATAAGTATGATATCACAATTGTTTCAACCGAACCAGGAATGAATGAATTTAGACAAAGTTTTGAACAAGTTGCTACAGTTTATGATTTATCTTCTTTCTTAAGTCAAAAAGATTGGTTAGCTTTTGTAAAATATATTATTGAAAAAAATAATATAAATTTAATTTTTAATACAAATAGTTACACAGGATACAATATGTTACCAAGTATTAAAGGAATGTTTCCAGAGATTCCTATTATGGATTATATACATATGGAAGAATGGTATAACAGAGATGGTGGATATTCTAGAGATTCTAGTGAAGTTGAAAATGTAATTGATAAAACTATTTGTTGTAATGCCAATAGTACTAGAATATTAGAAGAGTATTTTGGAAGAAATCCAAAAGAATTAGGAACTGTTTATATTGGAGTAGATGAGAAAAAATTTGATCCAACACAGTTTGATGTTGAAGAATCAAGAAAAGAACTAAATGTAAACAAGAAGTATGCAATAGGATTTATTTGTAGAATTTCAAAACAAAAAAGACCATTTTTAATGTTAGAAATAGCTAAAAAGTTAAAAGAAAAAAGAGATGATTTTGTTATTTTAGTTGCAGGAGATGGAGAACTTTTAGAACAGGTTAAGAAAAAAGCTAAAAAATATGGATTAAAAGATAATATACAATTTTTAGGAAGAGTTTTAAAGCCAAGAACTATATATAGAGCATCTGATGTTACTTTAAATTGCTCTATTAAAGAAGGCTTAGCGCTTACTTCATACGAATCATTAAGTATGGGAACACCAGTTGTTTCGGCAGATGTTGGTGGACAAAAAGAACTAATTAATGAAGATGTTGGTGTAATTGTACCATGTATGCAAGAAGAAAAAGACATTGATATAATTGAATATTCAGATGAAGAAATTGACCCATATGTAGATGGATTAAATAAAGTGTTAGATAACATTGATCAATACAAGAATAAATGTAGAGATAGAATATTAAATGGATTTACAATTGATCAAATGGTAGTAAATATGGATAAAGAATTTACAATGATAATGGAAAATCCGAATAAAGAAAAAATTCATAATGGACAAGTGATAGCACAAAATTTAGATGAAGCATATGCTAGACTAGCAAAACATTTTGAAGATATAAAAGATGTATATGAATGGCAAGCAAAAGAATTTAATATTAAGCATGGAATGGAAGGAACATATAAACTTCAAATATTCAGAGAAAAAATGTGGAAACATGCTTGGTATAGAGGAATAGTAAAAGTCTTTCAAAAAATAGGAATAATAAAATTTGCAAAGAAAATTATTAATTAAGTATAAGATAGAAGGAAAAAATGAAAGAAAAAATTAAAAATGCAATTATAGACAGAAAAATATATATTATTTTACTAATTGTATTAGTGTTTTTTGGAAGTTTTGTAAATACTAATTATACAACTGATACATATGCTGTTATTGGTTCATCAATAAAAAAAATAGTAAATAATTATTTAATGTGTGGTAGACCATTTCAAGCAGTATTTCATATAATTTTTTCAGTAATGCATATAGGAATAGAAAGAATATACATATTTTCATATATAGCAGCAATAATATTTATAACACTTGCAATTTACAAATTATATAAACTATTTGAAAGTGAAGTGAGGGCATTAAAGTTATCAACTAAAATTTTAATGTTAGTAATATCAGTAGTTACTATAATCAATCCATTTTCTATAGAATTGTTTTTTTACATTGAAAAAGGACTGATGGTTGCTTCATTATTCTTTATTGTAAAGGCACTTGAATTATTTGTAAGATTTTTAAAACAAGGTACATATAAAAATGGAAAAAAAGAATTCTATTTTTCTATGATTAACATGTTTATTGCTACATTACTATATCAAGGCACAGTTGGAATATTTTTACCATTGGCTACAATATTTATTTTTAAGTATGAAAAGAATTTTAAGAGTTTCTTAATAAAAACATTTAATACAATTGTTATTTATGCAATTCCAGCAATAATTGATCTAGGTATTGCAAAATTTATATTTAAGGGGAATAGAGTTAGTGAAACAACAAACATTTTAGATGCAATAAGTAAATGCTTTTCTGGATCACTTGAAATGTTTAATGCATTTGAAATTTTTCCAAAATACTTTTTAGTTATTATGATTCTAGCAATATTTACTATTACTGCAAAGTCAGCAATAGTAAAATGTAATAATTTAAAAAAATCAGTAATGCAACTAGTAAAATTAATTTATATTTGCATATTAACATATATAATTGCTATTGCACCACAATTACTTCAATCAAGTAATGCAATATGGTTTACACCACGAGCATTATATAGTTTTGGAAGTGTTTTAGGAATTATAGGTTCTTACTATATAGTAAATATTAAAAATGAAGAATCAAATGAAAAAGGATTAAACTATATTTTAATAATTACATACTTAATATTAATGATTGTTCAATTTAAGTCATTCAATACAATTATTTTAGATAACTATAAAATAGCACTTGCTGATGAACAATATGCAAAAACAATTCAAACATATATTGATGAATATGAAAAAGAAAAAGATATAAAAATTAAAACAATAAGCATTTATTATGATAAAAATAAAACATACACATATGAAGAAATTACACCAATCAAAGATATGAATATAAAAGCAATAGCTACATATTGGTCAGATGTAAATTCTATAAATTATTATAATTATAAAAATTATGAAAGAGTTGAAGGTACAGATGAAAATATAAAACAAATATTTCAAGAAAAAGATTGGAACAAATTTGATAAAGAACAACTTATTTTTATAGGGGATACATTACATTTATGCGTTTATTAGAATCTATAAAATGAATGGAGAATTTATGAAAAAAAAATTATCAATAATTGTATCATGTTATAACGAAGAACAAGTATTACCATTATTTTACAAAGAAGTATCAAAAGTAATAGATGAAATGAAGGAATTAGATTTTGAGTTATTATTTGTTAATGATGGTTCAAAAGATAATACTTTAAATGTTATGAAAGAACTTGCTAAAAAAGATGAAAGAATACGATATGTAAGTTTTTCTAGAAACTTTGGAAAAGAATCAGCAATGTATGCAGGATTGAAAAATGCTACAGGAGATTATGTAACTCTTATGGATGCTGATTTACAAGATCCGCCAGCATTATTACCTGAAATGTACAAAGAGTTAATTGAAGGCAATTACGATATGATTGGTACTAGAAGAGTAACACGTAAAGGAGAGCCACCAATTCGTTCTTTTTTTGCTAGAAGATTTTATAAACTAATAAATAGAATGTCTGATATTGAAATGGTTGATG
The DNA here is from genome assembly GCA_045643205.1 of Clostridia bacterium. Taxonomy (GTDB): domain Bacteria; phylum Bacillota; class Clostridia; order TANB77; family CAG-508; genus CAG-793. The sequence goes on from JAZUKI010000004.1 coordinate 36,973, forward strand.
GAGCTAGAGATTATAGATTAATGACTAGACAAGTTGTTGATGCGATAGTTTCATTAGAAGAATATAACAGATATTCAAAAGGATTATTTTCATTTGTAGGATTTAATACAAAATGGATTGAATTTGAAAATGTTAAAAGAGCAGCAGGAGAAACAAAATGGTCATTCTGGAAATTATTTAAATATGCTATAGATGGTATTGTAGGCTTTTCTACAGCTCCATTAAATATAGCTTCAATATTAGGATTACTTATGTGCTTTTTAGCATTTATATTAATAATAGTTATTATTGTTAAAACATTAGTACTAGGAGATCCAACATCTGGATGGCCTAGCACAATATGTACTATATTATTAGTTTCTGGTGTTCAAATGTTAAGCTTAGGAATAGTTGGTAAATATTTGGCAAAAACTTATTTAGAAGTAAAGAAAAGACCAATTTATATAATAAAAGAAACTGAAAAAGATTTAAAACAAGATAGCAAAGATTAATTAATAAAAGACAAATATATTATTAATAAAGATATCAAAGGAAAAATATGAGTAACATAGTAGTATTAGTTCCATGCTATAACGAGAGTATAACAATAAAAAAAGTTGTTGAAGATTTCAAAAAAATATTACCTGAAGCTGCAATTTATGTTTATGATAATAATTCAACAGATAAGACAGATGAAATTGCAAAAGAAGCTGGCGCAATAGTTAGATATGAACATAAGCAAGGCAAGGGAAACGTAGTAAAAACAATGTTTGAAGAAATAGATGCAGATTGTTACATCATGGTAGATGGTGATGATACATATCCGGCAGAAGAAGCACAAAAGTTTGTAAAAGAAATATTAGAAAATAATATTGATATGGTTATAGGAGATAGAATTTCTTTAAACAATTTTGGAAAAATAAAAGGAACATCGCATAGATTTGGAAATAAATTAGTTAGAGATTTAGTTAATAAATCTTATCATAGTGATATTAAAGATGTTATGACAGGATATAGAGCTTTTAGCAAAAAATTTGTAAAATCATTTCATCCAATTTCAGAAGGGTTTGAGATAGAAACAGAAATGACTATATATGCATTGGAAAAAAATATGAAAACTTCAAATCTAATTATAGAATATAGAGATAGACCTCAAGGCAGTCATTCGAAATTGAAAACATATTCAGATGGTTTAAAAGTTTTGAAAATGATTAGAAGATTAAAGAAAAAGAATAAAAATTGTAAGGAAGAATAAATGACAACTGAAAAAAGAGTAGGATCACATAATATTAATATAAAAACTAATGCAATAATAGTAGTTATAGCTTATGTAGCGATTCTTTTAGCAGTATTAAATTTCTTTCGTATAGAATATTACAATGCTCAGCATGATGTTTTTTATACATATCCAACAGAAGAAGAAACAGTTTATGAAGATCATATACACTATATTAGAGAAATTGCAGATAATAATAGATTACCTCAAACAAATGATTTGCAATATTATCATCCACCATTACATCATTTTATATGTGCAATGTTTTTAAAAGTAATTGAAGTATTTACAAGTAATGTAGAAATACAATATGCATTATTACAAATAGTTCCGTTAATAGAATATATATTGTTGATGATTGTTATTAGTAAATTATTAGATACTTTGCATATAGTTGGCAAATATAAAATTTTAGTATTTATATTATTGATATTACATCCATCATACTTTATGCTTTCGAGAGTATTAAACAATGATATGCTAGTTACATTATTAATGTATACAGCAATATGGAGAGCTTTTAAATGGTACCAAAAACCAACGGTTAAAAATATTATTTTAACAGGTATATGTGCAGGACTAGCAGTAATGACTAAAATTTCAGGTGGATTAGTAGCTATACCAATATTATATTTATTTATTAAGAGGGCAATTTCTGATTATAAGAAAAATGAAAATAAAAAGATAATTGTAAAAAAATACATAGGACAAACATTGCTATTAGGATTAACTGCATTACCTTTAGGATTATGGTATCCAATTCGAAACTATATAAAATTTAATCAAAGCTTTTTCTATGTATTAAATCCAACAGAAATATTTAATATAGAAAACGTTGGAGGTAGAAATTTATGGGAAAGATATGGTTTAGATTTTACTTCTAATGCAATTACATTTAGAGGCAGAACATCATACAATATACCATTAGCAATAATTCAAACTTCAATAATTGGAGAATTAGGACGGGATAATAGTGCAGGATTAGTAAGCATAGTTTTAATTATGAATATGATTGCAATATCATTTGCTATATATTGTTTTTGCAAAACTATGTTTAGTAAAAACACATTTAAGAAAAGTAAAACTGCTAAGGGTACACTAACATTATTATTGGTTTTTAATTTTATATCATATTTGATGATGAATAATAAATTGCCATATCCATGTACAATGCATTATAGATATTTGCTAACAACAGCATTTGTAGGATTTGCATTTATAAAATATTATTTAGACTATTTAAGACACAAAAATAAGAAACAAGAAAATATAATATATTATACAATTTTGTTTTTTGCAGTTACTTTATATATATTAGCAATTTTAGCTCAATAAAAAAATAAAATACAGAAGAAAACAATAATAGAATCCTGCAGAGGAGAAAAATGAAAACGAGAGTAGTTATAATAGGCGCTGGACCAGCTGGTTTAACGGCAGCATATGAACTATTAAAAAATGATGGCCAAAAAAAGTATAGTGTTGAAATTTTTGAAGAGAGTAAAGACATCGGAGGAATATCAAAAACAATAAAATTTAATGGCAATAGAATGGATATTGGAGGACATAGATTCTTTTCAAAGAATGATGAAATAATGAATTTTTGGAAAGAACTAATGCCTATACAAGGGAAAAATTCTTTTGATGATGAAGAATTAGGAAGAGTTAAAAAACTTGAAGAAGGTGGTCCTAATCCAGAGAAAGAAGACAAAGTATTTTTAATAAGACAAAGAGTTTCAAGAATTTATTTTAATAAAAAATTTTATGACTATCCTATAAGTTTAAAGAAGCAAACATTAAAGAATATGGGCTTCAAAAATACAATAGTTGTTGGTTTAAGTTACTTAAAATCATTAATACATAAAAGAGAAGAAAAATCATTAGAAGATTTTTATATAAATAGATTTGGAAAAAAATTGTATTCAATGTTTTTTGAAAGTTATACTGAAAAACTTTGGGGAAGACATCCAAGTAAAATTTCAGCAGACTGGGGAGCCCAAAGAATAAAAGGAATTTCAATTAAAACTATCATTAAAGATATTTTTAATAAGAAAAATAATAAGAAAAACAATAAAAACACTGAAACATCACTGATTGAACAGTTTTATTATCCTAAATTTGGACCAGGACAATTATGGGAGACTTTAGCCAATAAGGTTGTAGAACTGGGTGGAAAAATAAATTTAGAATGCTCAGTACAAAAAATAAATTTCAACGAAAACAAAATTGTTTCTATAGAATACAAAAAAGAGAATAAAGTTAAAGTAGTTGATACTGACATTTGTATTTCTTCAATGCCTATAAAAAATCTAATTAATAGTTTTGAAAAAACAGTTCCAATAGAAATGCAAGATATTGCTAATGGATTACCTTATAGAGATTTTGTTACTGTCGGAATTCAAGTAGATAAATTAAATATAAAAAATGAAACTGATATTAAAACAATAAACAACATTGTTCCTGATTGTTGGATATATGTTCAAGAACCAAATATTAAAATGATGAGAATTCAAGTTTTCAATAATTGGTCTCCTTACTTGGTTAAAGATATACATAATAAAGTTTGGATAGGTACAGAATATACTTGTGAAGAAGGAGATGAATTTTGGAATAAAGCAGATGAAGAAATTTCAAAATTTGCAGTAGAAGAGCTAGCAAAAATGAACATTATAGATAAGGAACAAGTCGAATTTACTCATTGTGAAAAAGTAAAAAAAGGTTATCCAGCATATTTTGATACATATAAAGATATAAACAAGTTAGTTTCATATTTAAACAAAATAGAAAATTTATATTGTATAGGAAGAAATGGACAACATAGATATAACAACATGGATCATTCAATGCTTACTGGGATTGAAACAGTAAAATGTATTAAAAAAAATAAAAATGACAAATCAAGTATTTGGAATATAAATGCTGAAAAAGAATATCATGAAGAAAAATAATGTTATGAAGAAAATAATATAAACTAGAAATATTAAAAAGAACAAAACCATAATAAGTTTAAGGAGGTTACATTATGTGGGGAGATATAGCAATTGCTTTTATGCTTTCTTTTATTACATCGTTTGTTTGCGTACCAATGACAATTAAATTAGCTAAGAGAGTTGGAGCAATAGATTATCCTGATGAGAGAAGAGTAAATGTAAAACCAATACCTAGAATAGGTGGAATTGCAGTAATACTAGGCTTTTTAGTTGCAATGGTGTTTCTAATTACAACTATGGTAATTCAAGGCGATTTAAATTTAGAAGAAGAAAATATGAAAATGAAACTTATTGGTTTCTTACTTGGAGGAATTATTTTAGTTTCTGCAGCATTATTTGATGATATTAAAAATTTAAAACCTTGGATGAAATTTTTAGCACAATTAGTTGCAGCTGGAATAGTTGTAGGATTTGGTGTTAGAATTGATAGTTTCAACAATATTGAAATTCCAGTTTGGGCAAGTATTAGCATAACTATATTATGGATTGTTGGAATAATAAATGCGATTAATCTTATAGATGGATTAGATGGATTATCATCAGGTATTTCATTAATATCATGTTTGTGCTTATTAATAATATTTGCAACAAATTTTTCACCAATTATTTCTATTATATTAGTAACTGCATTAGCTGGAGGAATTACAGGATTCTTACCATTTAATATAAATCCAGCAAAAACTTTTATAGGTGATGTAGGAGCACAATTTTTAGGTTATGCATTATCTGTTATAGCAATATTTGGTGTTGCAAAAACAGTTACATTATTTGTATTAATTGCTCCAATTTTAATTTTGGGATTACCTATTTTTGATACAGTATTTGCCATTATTAGAAGAATGATAAAAGGAAAATCAATTAAAGCTGTTTTTCAAGCAGATAGAGGACATTTGCATCATAGATTAATGGATCAAGGTTTTACACAAAAACAATCTGTTACAATTTTATATGCACTAAGTGCTTCTTTAGGAATGTTTGCAATTATTTTAGTAGATGACAATTGGCAAAAAGCATTAGCATTTATTATAGTAGTTGCCATAGTCGTATTATTAGGATTTAGAGGAGTTAAGGCATATAAGAAATCAATAATTGAAGAAAATAAAGAATTAAATTTAGTAGATAAAGAAAAGCTTGAAAAAATAGCAAAAGATAAAGAAAAAGAAAAAGTAGAAAAGAAAAAGACTAAAGAGAATAAAAAGAAGTAATAAAAGCAAGTGATAAAAACAAAAAATAAAAAGGGGAAAATTTAATATGGGAGAAAACATAGTTAACCCAGAATTGAATAATGAAATTGAAGAATCTTCTGAAAATGCTTTAAGACCACAAAGATTAAGCGAATATATTGGACAAACAGGTGTTAAAGAAAAGATGCAAGTATACATTGAAGCAGCAAAGAAAAGAAATGAGACTTTAGACCATGTTTTATTATATGGTCCTCCAGGATTAGGAAAAACAACTCTTGCAAATATAATTTCAAATGAAATGAATTCAAACATAAAGACAACATCTGGTCCTGCAATTGAAAAAGCAGGAGATTTAGCGGCAATATTAACTAGTCTTTCTGAAAATGATGTTTTGTTTATCGATGAGATTCATAGATTAAATAAAAATGTAGAGGAAATACTTTATCCAGCATTAGAAGATTTTACAGTAGATATAATGATTGGAAAAGGACCAACAGCAAAATCAATCAGATTAAATTTACCTAAATTTACTTTAATTGGTGCAACTACAAAAGCAGGTTCATTAACAACACCTTTACGTGATAGATTTGGAATAGTTGAAAGACTAGAACTATATGAACCAGAAGAATTGGCTATGATTGTAAAAAGATCAGCTAAAATTTTAAAGGTAAATATTGATGAAGATGCAGCATATGAAATAGCTAGACGTTCTCGTGGAACACCTAGAATTGCAAATAGATTGCTAAAAAGAGTAAGCGATTATGCTGTAGTTTTAGGTGATGGAAATATTAACTTAAACGATGCAAAGAATGCATTAAATAAATTAGAAATTGATGAATTAGGATTAGATAATTTAGATAGAAGACTATTAAAGACATTAATAGATACATATCATGGAAGACCAGTTGGGGCAGATACATTGGCTACAACTTTAGGAGAAGAAACAACGACTATTGAAGATGTATATGAACCATACTTAATACAAATAGGATTTATAGCAAGAACACCTAGAGGAAGACAAGCAATGCCAGAAGCATATAAGCATCTTGGATATAAATATGAAGAATAATTAGGAGAATATAGATGAAAAAAGATAAAATCTTTTTTTGGATAATTACAATTTTAACTGTAGGATTTGTTTTCTGTGTTACACTTAGCGGAATAATTAATCATAACATTTCAGATTTGGATGAATTATGGCAATTTAATATATCAAAACAAATAGGTAATGGTTTAATTCCATATACAGATATAAGTATGATAACAACACCTTTAACATCATGGATAGGAGCAATATTTCTAAATATAATTGGAGTTAATGTTTTTAATTTTAGAATTTTAACTGCAATTATAGTTAGCATAATAGCATTAGTAACTATGCTTATATGCAAAGAATTAACCAATAAAAAATTATTTGCATTTGTTACTACAATGATTCTTACAGAAATGTTTTTGATTAATTATAGATTGGATTACAATGTTACCACCAATATATTAGTTTTAATAATTCTTCTAATTGAATTAAAATTAATGAAGAAATATAACAATGAAACAAATTCTAAAGTACCATTAAAATTTAATCATATAATAATTGGAATTGTTTCAGGACTAGCTATTATTAATAAACAAACATTAGGAATATTTATATCATTAGCTGTTATTATTGTTCCGTTATTGTTTTTAACAAAAGATAATAAAAAAAATATATTAAAAAATATACTATATAGAATAATTGGTATTGTAATTCCAGTTGCAATATTTATAGTATATCTTTTAATAAGTAATAGTTTTTATGATTGCATGAGTTATATAATACTTGGAATTAAATCTTTTGATAACTTTATTGGATATTCAAAATTAATTGAAAAAAGAGAGGGAGGTATTAATGTTTTAGCAATATTAGTACCTATGATAGAAATATTAACTCTTATTGTAATCTTAGTAGTAAGAATAGGAAAGCATAAAGGTAAAAAATCAACATTAGAAAAAAGTGAATTTGATAAATTACAATTATTATTTATATATTCTTTACCAATGTTTACTTTAATATATCCAATTGCAGATAGAATACATTTTTTAATTGGGATATATGTTATATCAATTTTAATTATGTATGAATTATATATAAGCATTCAAATTATTATTAAAAACAAAAAGGAAAAAACTAAATATTTAATTTATATATTTAGTTTTATACTGTTAATGGGATATCCAGTATATTCAAATCTTGTTTATTTAAAGGAGAATACAACTCAATATATTGATGCAAAAAAATCAGACATTCATTATTATGAGAATACAGTTTATTCTAGTGCAATACAACAAAGAGTATACGAAATAGAAAATTTTATAAATTTAGAACAAAATAAAGGATATAAGATAATCATAGTTGATGCAGAAGCAGCAGCTAGTGAAATACCATTAGATATATATAATAAAAATTACTCAATGTTTACAAAAGGAAATTTGGGAGCAAAAGGGGAAGATGGAATTATAGAGGATATAAAGAAATCTGAAAAATGCATATATTTAATTAAAAATAGTAGATATAAACCTAATTGGCAAAATCCTTCTAAAGTTACAAACTTTATAAAAGAAAATTTATATTTAATTGATTCTGTTTATGTTTTTGATTGTTATGTAGTTGAAGCAGGAGGAAGATAAATGAAATTATTGTTACATGCTTGTTGTGCACCTTGCAGTGTGTATTGTGTGGATACATTAAGAGCAGAAGGCATTGAGCCTACAATGTATTGGTTCAATCCAAATATTCATCCATACAAAGAATATGTTTCAAGAAGAGATTGTTTTAAAGAATATTGTCAAACACAAAATTTAAAAAGTATTATTGAAGATGAATATGGACTTGATGAATTTTGTAAGAATGTTTCGAATGACATTAAAGGAAGATGTATAAATTATTGTTATCCAATAAGACTAAGAAAAATTTTTGAATATGCAAAAGAAAATGGATACGATACAGTTAGTACAACATTACTTTATAGTATTTATCAAAAACATGATTTTATAAAAAAGTATTGCGAAGATTTATCTAAAGAATTTGAAATAGATTTTTTATATAGAGATTTTAGGGTTGGTTTTGAACAAGGACATCAAAAAGCATATGAACTAGAATTATATTTACAAAAATATTGTGGATGTGTTTTTAGCGAAGAAGATAGGTATTATTACCATAGTGCAGAGAAACCAACAATACCAATAAATTATGAAGAAATGAACCAAAAGAACATATGTGTAAAAAAGATAGAAAATAAAGAAGAATATATAGACTTATTTTTAGAAGCAGATCCATCAGAAGAATGTATTAAAAAATATTTAAATGATTCAGATGTATATGGATTACAAGTAGATAAGGATATTGTTTCTTTAGCAGTAATTTTGCATATTTCTGATAAAACATTAGAATTAAAAAATCTAGTCACAAAAGAAGAATATCGAGGAAAAGGATATGCAAAAAAATTATTGAAGTCATTATGTGGAAATTACAAACAAAAATACAACCAAATAATAGTTGGAACATCAGAAAATAATATACCATTCTATGTAAAACAAGGATTTGATAAATACGAAAAGACAATTAAGAACTTCTTTATAGATAATTATAATGAAGAAATATGGGATGGAAATTTACAATGCATTGATATGTATTATTATTCAAAAGATTTAAAGAAAAAACTATAGATTAAAATTAATGGAGAAAATTTGTGATAATAAAGGATGAATTAAAAAGAAAAAATATAATAGACAGAATGATAAAAGAACAAGATATTATTTCATTTTATGCAAATACACATTTTAATAAATCTTTAAATATCTTACAAGATTATGATGAAGGTCTATATTATAGCCAAATAGGTGACTTTATTATGGAAAACAGTGAAATGCTAGCAAATTTTTCAGTGAAAAATTTATACAATGTACTTGCTAGTGTATCTGAAGATGAAGATAAAAAGAAAATAAATTCTTTTCTTATTAGTAAATTAGAAAAAGAAGATTTTTTCATTGAACCAATAGATTTAGAATTTATGATGAAAAATTTTTATACAAGTTCATACTATAGCAAGATAGAAGAAAATACTAGAAGTTCAATAAATGAAAAATTAATGGCTAGCTATGATGAATTAAAAGGCACAAAATATGAAAAGATAATAAAGAGTTTTTCAAAATATACAGATATAGCCAACTTTTTAAAATATTATAAAGAGGGCATTTTTACAGATGAAAAAATTAAAGCATTAGAAGCAATGATAGATAAAAATCCTAATGCAATGGATAATGTAAATTTTGGAATATTTAAAGATGAAATATTTGCCATGGGAACTGAATTTTGTGAATATGTATCAAAATTCCCATCACTAAGTTACCAACTTGTTTTTTTAAGTGAACATGCTCCTGAATTAGTAAAAGTTATTTCAAATAGAGTAAAAACATACGATAATGTAAAAGATAATCTTGATGAAATAGAAACATTAATTACATATTCTGCTAGAAATGCATTCGAATTAAAAAATATTTCAATAAACAGTAATGAACTTATTGAATGTGCATATAGAAACTCAAATGATTTTGGATTAATAAATGTTCCATATGGGGAAGATTATGAAAAAAGATTAAATGAAGAGTTAAATAGAAAATATGAAAATGCTAGAGATAAAGATGAAAAGCTAAATATATATTTAAATAAAGTATATTCTATCTCTTTAGATAAATCAAAAAAAATGTTAAGTGAGTACGGAAGTGATCTAGGAAACTTAAATTTACCAGAAGAAACATTATCATTCTTCAGTGAATTAAACAAGATAATTCAGATAGATGATGAAACTTCAATTAATAAGATGTTTGAAAATTCTACTAGAAGTTACTTACCAAGTCAAATAGCACAAATTAAAAAAAGTATCGCAAATGAATGTGCAAAAGACTTTTCTAAAGAATTTGATTTAACAGGAAAAAATTTAGATTCACAAAATGAAGATATTGAAGAAATTGAATTTGATGGAAAGAAAATAAAACAAATAAATCTACATGGCAAGTTTAATATGCTAGTACATAGTACAGATTCTGGATTTATAAGAAATGCAAAAGAGACAGAAAACTATAAAGAAGAATGGAATTCTAACAAAGATAAGAAAAATCATATAGTTTCTACAACATATATAAATCAAGACTTTATAGGATTAGCTCCTGTAGGAGAAAGTGGCGTAAGATACGGCTTTGCACATCTAAATGAATCTCAAATAAAGTTAATGGGAGTTACAGATTTAAATACTTATTCAAGTAATTTCGCATATGATGCAGCTACAAAACAATATATGTCATCTAAGACTTTACTATACAACACAAGAAGAGTTTATAGTGAATTTGGAATAGAACGTGAAGAAACTAATCCTGATTATATTATTATATGTGATGATGATTCAAAGGAATTAACTCAAAATGCATATAAAGCAGCAAGTCAATTTAATATACCTATAGTTTATATTGATAAGCAAAAAATCGAACAAAATCAAATTAATAATTTAGATAATTTAATAGAAGAATTTAAACGAACTCAAGATACAAACACATTAAAGAAATTAATTAATGCATATGAAACTAATATGTCAGGCTGGTTATTAAATAGAAGTGATACAATAGAAAACGACAATTCATATACTGCGGATATAGATAATTCAAGATTTATAGATGACTTTAATAATAGAAAAACACAATTGACTGATTTAGTTCAAGATTTTTTAAGTAAAGAAAATAAAGAAAATGAAATTGTTGAAGTAATAGAAATTTTATTAGAAGAAATTGAATTATATGAAGATTGTGAAAAGGATAAACCGATTAGCAAAACGAAAATAAGTTTTGATGCAAATGATTTACTAATAAATGCAAATGAAAAACTAACAGAAATGGGTAAGGACAATTTAAAAGTTAATTTAGAGTCAGGAGAAAAATTATCACAATACAAATTAAGAATTAATGATTGTGTAAAAAGTTTCTTAAGTGGAGAAGAACCAGTTACATCAGAAAATGTTAGAGCAGTAAAAGAAAAAATGCTTAGTTTAGAAAAGTCAGAAATTACAAATGATACAAAGGAAATTAATGAACTAGAGTAAAAAAATAGGAGAAAATTTTATGGTAAATACATTCAATGTTTCGTGTACAGAAGTATATGAAATAATAAAAAAATTGCCAGAGAAAGAATTAGAAAAAATACCTCAAAAAGAAATAGAATTTTTAGAAAAAAATATGGATAAGTCATATTCTTTTGAATGTAATGAAAATATTTTAAATCCTAATAGTAATATTTCATTAGAAGCTAAAGCTATGATTATAATATTATGGGAAAAATATTTTGCAAGTGATTTACAAAGACAAAAATTGAAAGCTATACTAGAAAGAAATCAAATTAAAGTTGAAGAGGAAAAAAGAAGAAAATATTCCTATGAAATGCTATTTGAAAGAAACAGTAAAACACAAAATTTAAAAGAAAAAAATCACAATGATTTTAAAATAAATGAGAATACAAAAAATATAGAAACTATTAAAAATACCGCAAATGCAACCAATATAGAGAATGCATTAGTTGTAAAAAAAGAAGGCTTATTAAGTAAAATCAAAAACTTTTTTAAAAAAATTTTGAAAAAATAAAAGTAAAGGAATGAATATGGGAAAAGTAAGTTATTTGATTAAAAGAATTGCAAAAATGGATAAAAAAGCAATGCTAAGAAAAACAAGAGAAATTCATAAGAAAACAGGAAAATCTAGAATATATTTATTTTTTGACATGATTAAATGTGGAAGAAAATATGGAGCAGGTTATATGGATTATGACTTATATGAAATGTATAATTTAACTCCAGAACAAAGAGATACATATTTAACTCGTGGAAGAAATAATAATATAGATAAAACATTTAATAACAAAGAATATAAATGGAGACTTGAGAGAAAAGACCAATTTAATACAAATTTCAATAAATATTTAAAACGTGATTGGGTAAATGTTTCAGGAGATAATAAAGAAGAGGTTATTAAATTTTTGGAAAAGCATGAAGAATTCTTAGCAAAACCAATAAATGGTTCATGCGGAAAAAATATAGAAAAGATACATACTAAAGATTATGAAAATTTAGATGAATTATATAATTATCTTATTGATAAAGAATTTGAACTTGAAGAAATTATTCAACAACATTCTGAAGTAAGTAAAATTTATCCTGGATCAATAAATACAGTAAGAGTAGTTACAATTTTAAAAGATAACGAAACTCATATAATGGCAACTTATTTTAGAATTGGTAACAATGGAAAATTTGTTGATAATTTTAATTCGGGAGGAATGGTTGCACCAGTTAATGAAGAAACTGGTGAAGTTACACAAAGTGCAATTGATAAAAATAAAAATCTTTATGATGTTCATCCTACTACAGGAACACAAATAAAAGGATTTAAGTTTCCTTATTGGAAAGAAATGCGCAAAATGGTAGAAGAAGCAAGCAAAGTAATTCCTCAAATGGGATATGTAGGATGGGATGTTGCATTTACACCTAATGGACCTGTACTAGTTGAAGCAAATGATTTTCCTGGCCACGATATTTATCAATTACCAGAACATACTCCAGATAAAATAGGTGTATATCCTAAATTTAGAAAATATTTATAATATATCTATAATATAAATATTTATAAAAAATATCATAATATAATATATAGAAAACCAAAATAAAAGAAAGAGATTATTATGAAAAAGAAAGTTTTATTTAGTCTATTATTTGTTTTATTATTTTTAGTAATGATGCAATTAAATAGTTATGCTACAAGTATTCCAAAAGTAAGTATTGAAGGCAATATTTCTAATATGCAAAGTAAATCAGATGTTAGAAATGTAAAAATAAAATATGAAAGCGATGAGATAAATTTTGAAGCTTATACAGAAATTAAAATTCAAGGAAATACTAGTTTATCTTTCGAAAAGAAAAATTACACTATTAAATTATTTAAAGATAATGAACATAAAGAAAAAAATAAAGTTCAAGTAAAAGAAGAATGGGGAAAACAAAGTAAATATTGCTTAAAAGCTAACTGGGTAGATGATGTTACGCAAGCTAGAAATATTGTTTCAGCAAGAATAGCAGCTAAAGTTAATGAAAGATATAACGTTTTTACTAATACACCACATAATGGAACTATAGATGGTTTTCCAATTGAAATTTATAATAATGGAAACTTTTTAGGAGTATATACATGGAATATTCCTAAAGATGATTGGCTTTGGAATTTAGATGATGAGGATGAAAATCAATATGCAATTGAAACAGAAGAATATACAAAAGCATCATCTTTTAAAGAAAATATAACAAAATTTGATGAAAATGTTTTTGATGTAGAAGCAGGAACTAAAAGTGATAAAGCATTAAAACATATTCAAGATACAATTACATTTGTAAAAGATAGTACTGATGAAGAATTTAAAGAAAACTTTGAAAAGTATTTTAATTTTGATGCTACAGTAGATTACATTTTATGTTGTTATTATTTTGGAGCCTATGATAATCTTGAAAAAAACATGTTATTAGTATCATATGATGGTCAAAAGTTTATACCATCACTATATGACTTAGATACAACTTTTGGTACAAAGTATGATGGATCAGAGAAAGTAAGCTATGATACTAATTTTGATAAAGATAATTCATTATTATGGTACAAATTAATTAAGAATTTTCCAAATGAAATTGCTCAAAGGTGGTTTGATTTAAGAAAAGATATATTTACAAAAGAAGCAACAATGAAGGAATTTTATGATTTTTATAATTCAATTCCGGAAGAAACATGGCAAAGAGAGAAAGAAAAATGGGGAGAAGATAAGCTTCCTGGATTTGGATTAGATCAAATTGAAGAGTTCTTAGACTTTAGAATTAAATTTGTAGATGATATAATGGATGAAAAATTTACTCCGGAATACAAAGAAAAATTAGAAGAAGAAAAGAAACAAGAACTTCAAAGAATTAAAAGCGAAGAAGAAATAGAAAGCTTCAATAAAAAAATAATACCTGCATTTGCAATAATTGCAGTAATAATAGTAGTATTAATAATTGCCAAAATAGTAATACAAATTAAGAGAAGAAAATAAAACACAAACAACAAGAAAAAATAAGAATTAAAATAAAAACAGAAGAAAATAAAAATAGAAAAAAATAAAGCAAAAGGGAATATACATGAAAAGAAAAGTGTTTACAATAATTAAAAGCATAATTAAATATATTTCTATATTCATTGCATTAATTGCTTGCTACAATGGATTAATGTATGCAGTTTGCAAAATTCCATCTAGCATGATGAAATCAACAGTAGAAAAGTCTGCTGAGATATTGAGAGGGCAAGGCATACGATATAGATTTGCTTTTTATGCATATAATGATAATGAAACAGATGCATTAATGGTTAATAATGCTTATTCTATAGATAGTGAGAAACCATTTGATTCTTATATGTGGGCAAGAAAAAATTATAATCCTGAAATAACCAAAGAAGTACAAGATGAAACTCAAGGTGAATTAATTTCTTATGATAAAACAGATACAATAGTTGAAGATTATAATGCACCAAATGAATTATATGATTTCTTAGAAGGAAAAATAACTCACTCAATCTCATATCAAAGATATTGGCATGGATATTTAATAGTTTTGAGATTATTACTATTAGTATTTAACGTTACAGAATTAAGAGTAGTAAGACTATTAGTATTAGGAGGAATTTTATACTTTTTCTTAAAACAATTAAAAAGAAATTTTGGATTCAAAGCAGTATTTGGAATGCTAGCAATAATTTTGTTATATGAATTTTATAGTATTCCAGCAACATTAGCAACTTATCCAGTTGTTCTTATTACTATACTTTTCTCAATGTTCTTATTAAGAAAAGTAGGAAAGAATGGAAAAGCAATTCATTTTGAAAAACTATATAAATATTTCTTTATAATTGGTTCAATAGTTAATTTTGTGGATTTCTTATCTATACCACTAATTTCATTAGGAATACCATTACTATTAGTGTTAATGAAATATAATGAAACACAAAGGCAAAACAATGGATTGATTAACAGAAAAAAATGTGTAAAATTTGTAATAGGAGCAGCACTAATTTGGTTAACAGGTTATGCGCTAACTTGGGTAGCTAAATGGGTAATATTCATGATTTACACAAATAACTTTGATTTATCTAACATTATTTCACAAATAGGATTTAGAATGTCACATACTATTAAGTTTGGAAACATAGGAGAAAATGTTAATTACATATTTACTTTATCAATAGTTATAACAGCATTTTCTATTGCAATATCACTATTAAGAAATAAAAAAATAAAAACAATGAAAGAAATAATTAATGATAACTTAGCAATTATATTAGTAGGATTATTTCCAATAATTTGGGTAACAGTACTATTAAATCATTCAGCTTTTCACTATTTTTTCACTTACAGAGTATCAATGGTTACAGCTCTTGCAGGAGAAATGGTAGCAATGTATATGGTTAAACCAATAAAAAAAGAAAAGAAGCAAAAAAGAGTAAAATCACTTTTACCAAAATGGCTTAAGGCAAAAAACTAGAAATATAGTATGTTGAAACACACTTACATGCACTTTTACATAAATTAATAATTTGGAAAATAGGATATGAAGTGATATAATACGTTAGAAGGAAGTAGACAGGAGAAATAATATGATTTTTACTAAAAAGCAAATTGAAGATACAAGGGATAGTAAAAAACCTGACTTAAGAATATATACATCTAGAAAAATTAAAAACTATAGAGAATTAGTTAGCTATAGTGCAGAAAACTATGCCGATCATATTGCTTACAAATATAAAAATAATCCAAATGACAAAATGATTATTGAAAAAACCTATGAACAAGCTGGCAATGATATTAAAACATTTGCAACAGCTTTATTAAGCAAGAAAATCAAGTCAAAAAAAGTAGCTGTCATTGGAAAAAATAGATATGAATGGTGCATGACTTATTTAGCAGTTACAACTGCCGGAATGGTTATTTGTCCACTTGATCGAATGCTTCCAGAAAATGAAATTAAAAACCTAATAAAGAGAAGTGAAGCTGAAATAGTAGTTTGTGACAAACAATTTGTAGAAATATTCAAACAAATAAAAGCAACTAAAGGTAGCAATTTAAAGAATATAATATGCTTTGATGAATTGGAAAATTATGATAAAGATGTTGAATATTGGTATGATTTAAGAGATGAAGGCTTTAAATTACGTTATGAAGGAAATGATGAATATGATAAAGTTGAAATAGATGAAGATAATATGTCAATTTTATTATTTACATCAGGAACAACATCAGAGGCAAAAGGAGTTATGCTTTCTCAAAAGAATGTTTGCACTAATATTGAAGATATGGCTTCATTTTCTAAATTGTATGATACAGACGTAATCTTATCAGTATTACCATTACATCACACTTTTGAATGTACAATATCATTCTTATATGGTTTTTATAGTGGAGTTTGTGTAGCATTTTGTGATGGACTTAGATATTATGCAAAGAATCTTAAAGAATATGAAGCAACAGTTATAGTGGCAGTTCCTGTATTATTAGAAACTATGTATAAGAAAATAAAAAAAGGCATAAAAGAATCTGGAAAGGAAAAAACTTTCCAAAGAGGAATCAAAATTTCTAAATTTTTATTAAAATTTCACATAGATATTAGAAAGAAATTATTTAAACAAGTACTTGAATCATTAGGTGGCAAAGTTAGAATTCTATATTATGGTGCTGCCCAAATGGAAAAAGATACAATAAATGGATATTTTAATTTAGGAATTAATTCTGTTCAAGGCTATGGTTTAACAGAAACATCACCAATTTTAACTGCAGAAACAGATAAATTACACAAATTAGGAACAGTTGGACAATGTTTACCATCACTTGAAATGAAAATTATTGATAAAAATGAAGAAGGCATAGGCGAAGTTTGTGCAAAAGGCGCAAGTATAATGCTTGGATATTATAAGAATGAAAGCAAAACAAAAGAAGCTTTTGATGAAGATGGTTATTTTAAAACAGGTGACTATGGATATTTTGATAAAGCAGGTTTCTTACATTTAACTGGAAGAAAAAATGATATCATTGTTTTAAGAAATGGAAAAAATATATATCCAGATGAAATCGAAGGATTAATTAATAAAATACCATATGTAAATGAAAGCCTTGTTTTTGCTAGAAATGAAAAGAAGACAGATACTTTATTAGCAGCTAAAATTGTTTATGATCCAGACGAATTAAAAAGAGTTCATGAAGGAATTGATTTAGAAAATCAAAAAGAATTAAAGAAAATAGTTATGGAAGATATTAAAAATGATGTAGATACAAAATTATCAACATTTAAACATGTTAAGAGAGTAATTTTAACTACTGAGCCTATGGAAAAAACAACAACACAAAAAATAAAGAGAAATCTTGAATTAAAGAAATTAGAAGATACTAAAATATAATTTAAAAAATTAAAATTTTACTAAAGAAAAAGGAGAAGTTTGTTGACCGCAGAAGAAAAGAAAATCTTAAATGAAAAAAGAACTGCGATGAATCGTAAAAATAATATTAAGTTATATCCAATATATAAAGCTTTTGGATTTGATACTTGGTTTTATTTTGCAATTAGTGTCAGTTACTATATTCATAAAGGATTGACCTCATCTGAAATTATGATGAGGACTGCATTTTTTGCATTGTTTTCAATCTTATTTCAACCTATTGCAAATTTATGCACAGAAAAATTCGGAAAGCGAAACACAATAATTATAGGAAATATTATTGTTATAATTTCTATGATTGTTTTGATTCTTGCACAACATTTTTGGTCAGTAATAGTTTTTGTATTACTAAATGCATTAGGTTTTGATATGAAATATATTGCAGAAGCAAACTTGTTATACGATTCATTTGCAGAAGGACAGCATAGACATGAAGCATATGCTAGAATAGAGCAAAAAGGGTATACTGCTTACTGTGTATTTCAAGCACTTTCATCAATTGCGGCAGGTTTCTTATTTAATATAAATCCAGATTTGCCAATATATTGTGGATTAATAGTTACTGTAATAGCGACATTAATATCATTTAGCTTTGTTGAAATTTTACCACTAGATAAAAAGCCAGTGGAGGAAACGAAAAAATATTTTAAAGTTTTATTTAAAAAATATAAAAAAATTAATAAATCAAATCGACTTAGAGCATTGCTTATAATTACTGGAATAGGATTTGGTTTAACATACATATCTGAAGGATATGAGCTTCAATTATTTGATAAGATTGAAATAAATACAACAATTGTCGGTATATTATATGCTGTAATGATAGCAATGCGTGGCATAGGAGCGAAAGCAGCTAATGCTATAAATAGAAAATTTAAGAACAAAACACTCACATACATTTTACAAGCATATGTTATAAACTTCTTTTTAGGCGGTATTATTGCATTAATAAGTATACCAATTGAAATTAAGGTTGCTTTGTTAGGAATTTTATACGCATTCTATTCAATTAATGATGGAGCACAACATGTTTTAGAGCGAAGATACTTATTTAGCTTTTCTAATGATAATGTAGAAAATTCAATTTCATCAATAAAGTCAATTACAGATAATATTATAAAAATGATAATGTCATTTATTGCATCAGGGGTTTTAATTATTGTAGATATTAGATATGCATTTTTAATAATGGGTGTAGTAGCGATAATATTAATATTTATAGGTTCATCATATGCAAAAAATAGATTAGGACTACAGCCAGAAGAATATACTAAAAAAGATAAATACGAATAATCTTATAATATAGAATAGAGGAATCATGAGAGCAGTAGTGCAAAGAGTTTCACATGCACAAGTGAAAGTTAATGATAAAGTAGTTGGAAAAATTCAAAAAGGATATTTAGTTTTATTAGGGATAAAAGAAGGCGATACAACCAAGGAAGCAGATTTCTTAGCTAAAAAATTAATTAATTTAAGAATTTTTGAAGATGAAAATGATAAAATGAATTTATCGATAAATGATGTTGGAGGAGAGATGTTAATTGTTTCTCAATTTACTTTATATGGAGATGCATCTCATGGAAACAGACCATCATTTATAGAAGCAGCTAGACCTGAAAAAGCGAATGAATTATATGAATATTTATGCCAAAAAGTTAATGAAGAAGTCCATGTTGAAAAAGGGATTTTTCAAGCCGAAATGAAGGTAGAACTTCTAAATGATGGACCCGTTACAATATTGATAGAAAAAGATCCTGAAAACGTGTGACAGAGCAAACCACAATGCTCAAAACAGCATTTAAAGCATTGAAAATACTGACTTTTAGGAACAAAGATACATAGCACCAAAAACGCTAAAAATATGGACAAAATTGGTAAAATATGTTATAATTATGGTGTGTTGATTTTTTAGGAGGTTGCTATGAATAACGAAGAAAAATTTAAATTTGATATCGCTAATTTAAAAACTGATTTTGCCGTTGAAAACATGGCAATCACTAGCGATGATATCAATATGTTAAGAAAATTAAATAATAATGAAATTACAATGAATGAAACAATAAACAATATTAAAAAGACGTATATTCAAGGAGTTTAATATGGCAGATGATTTATACGAAGCAAGAAATTCTATTTACTGTTATCCAAATTCTGATGTTTTAATAAATAAGTTAAACATTAAAGATAATCAGGTATTGCATGAAGCGGAAAGAAAGATTGTTCTAACAAAGTCTTATGAACTTAGGAAAAACAGCCAAATAGGTAACTTCGATTTAAATCATTTTTTAGAAATTCATAAATTTTTATTTGAAGATATATATCCTTTTGCTGGAAAGTTCAGAAATGAAAACATAGCAAAAGGATATTTTTCTTTTGCTGAATGGCAATATATTGAACCTGAAATAAAAAGACTGTTTGACAAATTAAAAGAAGAGGATTATTTACAAGGAAAATCTAGAGAAGAGTTAGTAAAAGGATTAGCTTATTATTTAAGTGAACTTAATGTTTTACATCCATTTAGAGAAGGTAATGGAAGAACAATTAGAGAGTTTATAAGAGAATTAGCCTTTTACAATGGATACATATTAGATTTGCAAAACACTACTTCTGATGAACTACTAAAAGCAAGCATTGATTCAATCGCTGACACAAAAGAATTAGAAGAAACATTAAATAGATGCCTAATTAAAACAGATTTTTAAATAAATTTAAAATATATTACTAAGACAATTATTAGCCCAATTTAACTATGATATTTAAATTTAGTTATGATATAATGCAAAAAACTAAAGAAGATAAAGGAATTAATATGAAAAGTGAAAACACTTTAAAAAATATTAATATTGAGAATTCAGAAACCTTAGATGTTGAGAGAAAACTTAACATATCTAAGGCTATTGCTAGTATGTTAATAGATCAAATATATGAGATGCCATACACATACAATGAACTATTTATTAGAATTTATAATAAAGAATATAAAACTGCAGAGTTTTTAGAAACATCAAACCAAATTTATTATGATGGTAAGAACGATATAATATATTTAGATAGAACAATATTAGAACAATCAGAAGATGAATTTATTGATGAATTTTTTATTCACGAAATAATTCATGCTTTACAAAAGTTTGGCAGTAGCAACAAAAGAACAGGATTATGTTTTGATGCAGATTCGAAGCCTAAAGGTATAGGTTTGAATGAAGCAGTTATTCATTATATGTCATCAAAAGCTGTAAAAATGGTAATTGAAAGAGTTCAAGATGATAATTTAAATTATTACACAAATAACACTAAATATTATGATTATATGATTGGATTAGTAATTGAATTATTTGAATTTATTGATCCGTTGATTACATATGAAAGCTGCATTTCAAGTAATGAAAAAGTAAGCATTTTGATGAATGACATATTTGCAGAGGATGCAAATCAAATTATTTGTAATTTTGATGAATTATATAAAGAGTATCAAGATAGTAATTATCAAAACATGGCAGACATCTTTATAAAAACTCAAAAAATAATATATAAAAGATTCTTTTCTATCAACTATAAAAAAGCAGAAGATGCAGATCAATTAAATATGGTTGTTCAAAAAATGGAAGACTTCGAAAAAGTATTAGCAATAAGAGTTAAAGATGGAAAAGAAGTAACAGAAGATAAAGAAGAATTTGAAAATTTCAAAAATGAAATGCATAAAGAATATTTTCAAAAATACCTTGAAGTCGACAAACATCAAAAAAACACACAACTAGTTGTCGTTAAAGAAGGTTTACTTGCAAGATTTTTTAGATGGATAAAGGAAAAGTTTAATGAAAAAAATTCTACTAATTGATGGCAATTCAATAATGAATAGAGCTTTCTATGGTATTTCTGCACCAATGAGTACTGAAGACGGAAAGCAAACTAATGCATTATATGGATTCTTAGCTATTATGTTTAAAAATATGGAAGAAGTTAATCCTGATTATATGTTAGTTGCATTTGACTCAAAAACAGCAGCCAACGTTAGAAAACAACAATATTCAGGGTATAAAGCATCACGTCATGGTATGCCAGAAGAACTTGCATATCAAATGCCTGAAATAAAAGAGATTCTTGATGCAATGAATATTAAACATCTAGAATTACCAGATTTTGAAGGTGATGATATCTTAGGAACAACTGCAAAAAAATTCGCCTCTAATGATGTTGAAGTTTTTATTCTTTCAGGAGATAGAGATTTATTTCAATTAGTTCAAGACAATATAACAATAAGAATTCCTAAAACAAAAATGGGAAAAACAGAAACAGAAATTTATGATGTTAAAAAAGTAGAAGAAGAATATGGGCTAGAACCATCTGATCTAATTGATTTAAAAGCATTGATGGGAGACTCATCAGATGAAATACCAGGTGCACCAGGTGTTGGTCCAAAAACAGCAACAACATTACTTCAAAAATTTAAATCAATAGATGGAATATATGAAGCACTTCAAAATGAAGAATATGCAAAAGATTTTAAACCAAAAGTTAGAGAGAGTTTAGAAAATAATAAAGAATTAGTTGATATATCAAAAGTTTTAGGAGCAATAAAATTAGATGCAACTGTAACTGACAACATTGATGAAATTAAAGTTTCTGAATGGAATAAAGAAGAAGTTGTAAAACAATTTAATAAATACAAATTTAAAAAATATTTAAGCAAATTTGGACTTGAAGGTGTTTCTACAACAAGTGATGCAGGCGAATCAATTATTGATGAAAAAGAAATCGAACCATTCTTAAATGTAGAAATTATCACAGATTTAGCAGATGCTAAATTAAGTGATAAAATAATTATGTATGTTGAAACAAAACCAATAAATGATGAAACTAGAATTATAAAAAAAGACATAGTAGGAATTGCATTATATAATGAACAAAATAACAAAGTAGTTTATTTAAATAATCCAAGCGATGAACAATTAAAAGAAATAGCAGAAAATAATTCTGAAAAAATTGGATTTAATTTGAGTGAACTTTATGTTTTATTAAAAGAAAAAAATATCAATTTAAATAATATGAAATTCAATGCTGAAGTTGCTGCATATAACATTAATCCGACAAATGCTAAACATACATTAGAAGAGATTGCATTTCAATATTTAGAAATTAATTTAGAACAATATAAAGGAGAAAAGCAAACTTCATTATTCGAAGAAAATGTTTCTAGTGATAAAAAAGAACTTGGCGCATATATTTTTGCTATAAAGAAATTTTATGAAATGGCATTAAAAAAATTAGAAGAAGAGGGTGCACTAAAATTATTTAATGATATTGAAATGCCATTAATTAGAGTTCTTGGCGACATGCAATTTAATGGAATGATGTGCATAGAAGAAGTTCTACAAGAGTTTGGTAAAATGTTAAAAGAAGAAATAGACCAATTAACTCATGAAATATATGATGATGCTGGTGAAGAATTTAATATTAATTCAACACAACAATTAGGCGTTGTATTATTTGAAAAACTGGGACTTCCAGCACCTAAGAAAAATAAAAAAGGATATTCAACAGATGTTGATACACTTGAAAAAATTGCTTATATGCATGATATCGTTCCTAAAATTTTACAATACAGAACTTTATCAAAATTAAATTCTACATATATAGATGGATTAATACCTTGCATTAATCCAAAAGATAATAGAATACATTCAACATTCAATCAAACAATTACAACAACAGGAAGAATTAGTTCTACAGATCCTAATTTACAAAACATCCCAGCAAGAGATGAATTAGGAAAAAATATAAAGAAAGCATTTGTTCCAAAACAAGGTTATGTTTATATAGATGCTGACTATTCACAAATTGAACTTAGAGTTTTAGCACATATGTCTCAAGATGAAAATATGTTAAATGCATTTAGAAATGATGAAGATATTCATAGAGAAGTAGCTTCAAAAGTTTTTAACACACCATTTGATGAAGTAACCAAAGAACAAAGATCAAGAGCAAAAGCGGTTAACTTTGGCATTGTTTATGGAATAACAGGATTTGGATTGGCAAATCAAATTGGAACAACAAATAAAGAAGCAACAAATTATATTAATAGTTATCTTGAAAAATATAGTGGCGTTAATGAATACATGAAAAAGCAAGCCGATAAAGCTAAAGAAACTGGCTATGTCGAAACTTTATTTGGTAGAAGAAGATATATTTCGGAATTAAAATCTTCAAATTATATGGTTAGAGAATTTGGAAAACGTGCCGCTATGAATTCACCAATTCAAGGAACAGCAGCAGATATTATGAAAATTGCTATGAATAAAGTTTATGATGAACTAGAAAAAGCAAAGATTGATGCTAAAATTGTTCTACAGGTACATGATGAATTGATCATTGAAGCTAGTGAAGAATGTAAAGAAAAAGCAAAAGAAATATTAAAGAATTCAATGGAAACAGCAGTTAAATTAGATATCCCACTAAAAGTTGAATTAGAAGAGGCAAAAACTTGGTATGATGCCAAATAAGACAAAACAAGCAAGATAATATTACAAAAATATAATAATACAAAGGTTGAAAAATAAGGTATTTTGTTATAACATCAATTTGTGTTACACACATACAAATGAGAGGAGATTTAGAATGGACAACGAAAATATGAATGAAGAAAATAATATAGTTACTTTAAAAGACGAGAAAGGTAACGATGTACGTTTTGAATTTTTAGATTATATCCAATATTTAGGTGAAAATTATGTAGTTTTATTACCAGCTGATGAAGATTCTACAGAAGTTCTAATTCTTAAAGAAGGAAAACAAATTATTGATGGAACTGAAGATGTTGAATATACAACAATAGATGATGAAAATGAAACTAAAGAGGTTTTTGAAATTTTCAAAGATAAATTCAAAGATGAATTTGATTTTGAAGATGATGAAGACGAAGATGAAACTGAAGAATAATTAAATAATTAGTAAAGCCTTTTGTTTCAAACAAAAGGCTTTATTTCGTGAAGATAAGTAGTTTTATTTATCAAAACTTTTTAATGAAAGAGGATAAATATGAGAAGTCTAATGAACTGGATAATTGCATTTTTTATGGGTGCATTTACTATTTTTAGAACTATAGTATCATTGATGGATGCAAGAGGAGAAGAGTTTTTTGTAAAGCCTTTAGATCCAACAGTAGAATTAGTATTGTTATTTGTTGCTTTAGCATGCATTGTTATGGTATTTAAAAGATTAAAACTTGGTGGAATATTGTATTTAGTAGCATATTTAGGCTATTTTGGCGCTGATATTGTTAGTCACATTCAACCATTAATGGACGGAGAACAATTACCTAGTGGTATGGGAATACAACTATTTTGTTCTGCAATTGGAGTAGTTTTAGCTGTTATTGTTATGATAGATCTTTTAACTGATCATGTAAAAAAATCAGATGATACAAAAACTTCGTGGTTCTATAATAATTCTGATTTAGATAGAAAGAAAGATGAAAGAGAAGACACACATAATTACAGAATTTATTAGAATAAGGAACGGAAAACACACAAATAAATTTATAAAAAACACTTTAATTTATGGATTAAGGTGTTTTTTTATGCATATTTGTTATATAATTTATGCGAAATTTAAAGAAAAACAAAACTACAATAAAATAGATATAATTGAAAGAAAATTAGAGAAAGAATTAAAGAAAATATTAAAGAAAATATTAAAGAAAGCGAGGTTGTTATGAAAGTTTTATTTGCAACAGGAAATCCATCAAAAGCAAAAAGATTTTCAGAAGGATTAGCTAAAAATGGAATAGAGGTAATTTCATTAAAAGATATTGATACAAAAGTTGATGTTGATGAAAATGGAAATGATAGAGTTGAAAATGCATTAATAAAAGCAAGAGCATATAATCAAGCAACAGGAATGCCAACAATAGGAATGGATGACAACCTTTATTTAGAAGGAGTACCAGAAGACAAGCAACCAGGAATGTTTGTGAGAAGATTAGATAAAAAACATGAATCATCAGACAATGAGTTATTGGAATATTATATAAATTTAGTTAAAGAGTTCGGCATAAATGGAAAATTAGAAGCAAAGTGGAAATACGGAATGGCTTTAATAAATAATGGAAAAGAATATACTTATACATGGGAAAAAGGTAATATGTATATAGTTGATAAAGCATCAAGTATAATTAATCCTGGATATCCGATAAATTCAATTTCAATAAATAAAACTTTAGGAAAATATTTTACGGAAATGACAAAAGAAGATCATAAAAAAGTTAAACAAAGTGAAGATCATGTTATAGATTTTATAGTTAATAGTTTGAATGATAGCAAATAAAAGTTAGCAAAAATAAAATGAAATCATAACAATATGAAATAAAATGGAGAATTAATAATGATTAACAACGAAAATGGAAATAATAAAAAATCAATTTCACTTGTAAGTATTATAATTATTATACTTGCAGGTTTGTTAATCATAGGATTACTAGTACTAGATATTAATAATTCTTTAACTAATATTAATAAAATTAGTTTAGCTCAACAAGAAATAATTGCTACTAAAGAAGATAATGAAGAACAAAATAAAAAACAAAACGAAAATGAAAAACAAAACGAAAATTCTAAAAAAGAGAATGAAAGTAAAAATCAAAAAACGCAGCAACCTAATGAACAAAAACAAGTAGAACTACAAAATAAAATACAAGAACAAGAAAAAAAGCAAGAACAAAATAATCCAGAACCAATAGAAGCAAAAAAACAAGAAGAGCAACAAGTAAAACCTGAAACAACAGAAACAAAGCAACCTACAAAGCCTGCACAAAGCAGTGGAGGAAAGATATTTTTAACTTTTGATGATGGTCCAAGTGATGAATACACAGGAAAAATTCTAGACATTTTAAAAAAATATAATGTAAAAGCAACTTTCTTTGTAACAGGAAGAGGTAGCGATGCATTAATAAAAAGAGAATATGATGAAGGGCATAGTATAGGACTACATAGTTATACTCATACATATAAAACTGTTTACGAATCAGAAAAAGCATATTTTAATGATATTGCAAAAGTAGATCAACGAGTTTTTAATATAACAGGACAACATACAAAAATTGTTAGATTTCCTGGAGGAGCATCTAATACAGTAAGCAAATTTAATCCTGGAATAATGACTAGATTAGCAAAACAAGTAAAGGAAAAAGGATATAAATACTGGGATTGGAATGTTTCATCAGGAGATGCAGGAGAAACAAAAGATCCAGATAAGATATTTGAAAACGTAAAAAATGGAGTAACTAGCACAAAAAGAAATATTGTTTTACTTCATGATATACACGAATATACAGCTAATTCAATTGAAAAAATAATAGTTTGGGCTAAAGAAAACAACTATCAATTTTATAGAATAGAAGAAAGTATGGATCCAGTACAACATAAAATCGCTAATTAAAATAACAAAAATTACCAATTTATAAAAATAAAACAAAAGATATAAAAATGAAATAACAGAAATAAATACACTATTACAGATTTGTAACACCCTTATTAAAAAAAGGTTACAAATCTTTTTTTTGCTTTTAAAAATTAGCAAATAATAGTAAAATTATAAGTATCAAAATTCAAAAGAAAGAGGAAAAAACTTATGAAAAGAAAAACTATTATTTTATTACTTATCGTTTTAATGTTTGCATCAGTATTAGGCGGAACAAGTTTCGCAGCTAATTACATTCCACCAACAAATCCAACTGGTGACACAACTGTAACAGTAACAAAAACACTAGAAGGAATTACAAACCCTGTTTCAGTTACATTTGGATATCAAGTAACAGCAGCTGAAGGAAATCCAGCAGCAGTTTCAGGAACACTTCCACTTACAGCTAGTATTGTATTTAACAATGCTGCACCAAATGAAGATGATGAAGTTATTGGAACAACAGAAGTTGACTTTGCAGGATTAAGTTTCCCAAAAGTTGGAGATTACAAATTCATTATTTCTGAAGTTTCTACTACAAATTCAACACTATATCCAATAAGCAATGACAAATATTATTTATATGTTTCTGTTAGAAATGGAGAAGGCGATACATTAGTTGCAACAGTAGCACAACAAGGAATTCTTACAACAGATGAAACTCAAACAAAGGTTGACGTTGTTTATCCATCACCTGTTAACTTAACATACATTACAGTAGAAAAAAGAGTAACAGGAAATATGGCTGACAAAACAGAATACTTTAAATTCAAAGTAAACATCGAAGGTGGAAACACAGGAGATACATATACAATTATTGGACAAGATACAAATGTTACATACAACGGATCAACATTTGCAGCACCTACAACATATACAGTAGGACAAGATAACTATGTATACTTACAACATGGACAAACAGCAACTATTGGTTTGTATAAGAATTCAATTCCACAAATCCCAGTAAATGTAAAATACTCATTTGTTGAGCAAGATGCATCAACTTACGAAACATATGTTGATGGAAGCACAACAAAATCAAAAACATCAGCTGAAAAGACAACAGTTCTTACAGCAGCTAACAACAAAACAACATTCGTAAACAATAAAGAAGAAGCAACATTTACAGGAGTAGTTGTTACTATAGCTCCTTATGTAGCAGTAGTTGCAATTGCAGCACTTGGAATTGTTGTTGTTAAAAAATCAAAAAGAAGAGACTAATACAAGAATAAAATAAAAACAAAAGAAAATAACAAGGAAGGAATAATATGGAGAAGCCACTTGGA
Organism: Clostridia bacterium; assembly: GCA_045643205.1. GTDB lineage: Bacteria > Bacillota > Clostridia > TANB77 > CAG-508 > CAG-793. Next base: position 65,711 of record JAZUKI010000004.1, read on the forward strand.
GTAGATATAGGAAAAATTAAATTCAAAAGAAAATTATTTGGTGGATTTAATGAAATAGATACTTATATGAAACTAAAAGAAATTAATAATAAGTATTATGAATCTATTGAAATTGCTTCAATGGAACACCAGATTATTCTTGAAAAAAGAGAAAAAGAAATCAAAGAGTTGAAACAACAACTTGAAGAGAAAGATAAAGAAATTGAAAGGCTAAATAACAATGTTAGAAATTTAGAAAACATTGTTAGCCAAAGTCAAATTTATGAACAAATGAAAAACATTCAAGAATTAAATTCAAATAAAGATACAAAGGATTGATTATGCAACTTTTATTAGACGATAAAATTGTTAATAAAAGAATATTGGACCAACAATTAATTGATAAAAAAATTGAGAAGGCAAAATCTGTAAGAGATATAAAAGCTCTACTTATAAAAATAATAGTTGTTTTATTAGTTTTATACGGATTACATTTCTTTATATTTCAATTAGTTAGACATACTGGTCTTTCTATGAGCCCCGCTATAAATGATGGAGATCTATTATTTGTGTACAAATTAGATCGAAATTTTAAAGAAGGAGACATAGTATCGGTTAATCATGAAGGAAGACAATTAATTTTAAGAATAGTTGCAACAGGAGGTCAAACTGTAAATATTACTGATGATGGTAATATGTATGTTGATGAACATAACGAAGCACAAAAAGTTTTTTATGATACGAAACCTGTTAGAAATTCTGGAATTAATTATCCATATAAAGTTGAAGAAGGAAAAGTTTTTCTATGTGGTGATTATAGAATAGATAGCTATGATTCTAGAATATTTGGGGCAGTTTCTTTAAATGAAATAGAAGGAAAGGTAATCACAACCTTAAAAGTAAGAAATATATAGGAGTATAAGAAATGCAGAAAGGCAAAGTAATAATTTTTAATCGCATATTAATAATTGCAATGATAATTATTGCTAGCAATTTCTGCATTTTTTCTTATGCTCAAGAGCAATACAATCATGAAATTAAGGTTAATGTTACCAGCAAAGATGACATAGAATGTACATATTCTTTATACACAGAAGAAGACAAAAACAATCCAGATAAAATAGAAAATCTTCCAAAAAGTTTAGATGTTTTGCTAGATGGATATTCAACTGAAAAAGTATTTGAATTAAATGATTTGAAATTTACAAAACCAGGTGACTACATATTTTATATTTATGAAGGCGCGAGCGAGATACCAGAAGTATTTCCAGTTTCACCACAAAAATATGGCATTGGAATACATGTAGATTATCTACTAAATTATAATATACATATACAAGTAATTGATTGTACAACAGGAGAAAAAACAGATGGAGTTGTATTTAAAAATGAAGGACAGCTAATTGATTTTCCTAAGACAGGAGTAAAGTTAGATACCGATCCATTCGTTTTTGTTACAGCAGGTTCAATTTTATTTTTAGCAATTGTAATTGCTATTATACCTAAAAGGAAAAAAGAATGATTATAAGAAAAGCAACTAAGATAGTTGATAAAATAATTAATTTTGTAATCATTATTCTATTATTAGTTTCAATAAGCTATGGAGCTTATGCAATTATTGATGGAGTAAATGTTCAGAATGGTGCTACTTTATCAGAAGATATTAAAAAAAATGCACCATCTAATAAGTTTGCTCAATTACCAATTGATGAACTAAGAAAAATAAATTCTGATATATGTGCATGGTTAAATATTGATGATACATTGATGGATTATCCAATAACACAATATACAGACAATGATTATTATTTAAATAGAAATTATAAAAAGGAATTTGCTGCAGCTGGTACTGTATTTCTTGATTATAGAAACAATGTTGACTTTGATGATGACTATAATGTTGTTTATGGTCATAACATGAAGGGAAGTGTAATGTTTGGAGGAATAAAGAAATATGAAGATAAAGAATATTTCGATGCTCATTCAACAGGAACATTATTTACAGCTAAATGTAACTATAAATTAAATGTACTATTTTATGATCGTATAAGTGCTTATGAATCAACTGTATACAATGTAACTCATTACAAAAATGGATGTAATGAAAATTTATTTAATTTTTTTAAAACACACGCTATTACACAAGGCAATATAGATAAATATGATGGATCAAAAATACTTGTTCTATCAACATGTACTACAAATCAAAACGAAAGAGTATTATTAGTATGCACTCTTTCAAAATTAGATGAAGACACCAATGAAGAATAATTAGGAGAAAAACTTGAGAAGTAAAATATTTTTAATTTTAAATATGTTAATTACTTTAATCATTGTTTTAATCATTACTTGTTTAGGTAATGATTGTTTAGCATATTCAAAATTAGAAATATTTGAATCTTCTAAAGTAGCTGAAGCTTATCAAAGTGGAAAAAAATATCTTTTCAGAATTAAACAAAATGATGGAACATATAGTTATTATGAACGCGCTGAAGATTTCCAAGCATGGCAATATCCACCTATTGAAGCAAATCCATCTAATTATTACGATGAATTAACCATAGAATTTTTACAACCAGAATGCCAATTAACATCATCAATTACTACTTATTATAATTATCCATTACATTTTGTAACAGCACCTGTATCTGATTCTGATTATGGATATCAAGGAACACCAGGAACTAGTGCAGTTATAAAAAGAGCTAATAGCTATACCGGAAACATGTTTACAACAACAAATGGAGAATTAACGTTTGAAAACTTAGTTATTGATGGTGGCTGGCAAGACAATAGAAAAGGAACAGCAACTGGAGGAGCATTAATTAATAATGATGGAGCTGCATTAGTTACATTAACAAATGTGATTTTAAGAAATAATAATAATACAACTAGTGAAGGTGGAGCTATAAGAGCATGTGGCGATAATGAATTTGAATTTAATAATGTTCAAATCACAAATTGCCAAGCAAGCAATGGAGGAGCTATATATTGTACTAATACAACAGCTACTTATAATAACGTAACAGTTACAAATTGTTGTGCAACAGGATCAGGAAATCAAATAGCAAGTGCTATTTATAGTTCACCATCAGATTATTCATACTATAATAGATTTAATGGATTAACAATAACAGAATGTTCAGCTATAAATGCGACAGGTTCAGGTTCTGCATTCTTTGTAAATAGCCAAGGAAATTATATTGTTTCTAATACAGCTAGTGGTGCCCCAGGTTTAGTTATAACTAATAATTATAGTTCAGGAGATAAAGCTGGTTTTGCAATTGTAAGAGGATCATGGTATCCAAAAATTGAAATATATGGGGACATGGTAATAGATAACAACTATACAGGATGTAGCTTTAATAAAAATAATAAAGCAACTAAAAAAGGTGATGAGGTCAACCTTTTCATCCAAAAAGAAGCAGAAGATCAAACATTAGTTACATTTCACTATAGTCCTACAAGTAATAGTAAAGTAGGTGTTGTAACTGCTTATACTATCCAAGGAACAAGTAATTATAAAACAGAAGATGCAGCTACAAAAGAAGCAACAATATTTGCAAATGCAGATAATAGCATAACAGGTTTAGAAAATTACTTTTATGATGGAAACACATCAATTACAGGTAAAACAGATGGAAGCGGTCATGCTGTTTTTGAAGGAGATTCATCTTTATCACCATTAGGAAGAGTAATTATAAAATATATTGATTACGATGCAGGAACTGCAACAGCTATAAATAGTATTTCAGGACCAATCGAGTATGTAAAAGATGGCCAATCAACTACTGAATACAATGTAAATTATACAAATGGAACAACAATAGAAAGAATTGTTGATCCTAATACAAATATCAATGTATATTTATATTGGATACCAGACGGAGTAACTGTAAGTTATACTTTATCAGCAGGTGCAACCTCAACATTTACAGTTAATCAAGCAAATGGCGGTAGAGTATCAGGACAATTAAATCCTAGAGAAACAATAACAATACTTTATGAACATGGAACAAAACCAGCTGGTAACAAAACTTCAGACTTAACATTTAAACATGTAGACTCAGGAAACTATGCAGATAAAACAAAGAAACATAGTTACAGAGTAGTATATACTTTAAATGGAGAATCGAAAAATGAAGTATACGAATTAGCAGATGGCGAAACTCAAAAAATCACAATAGATCAAGGTACAACATATACAATTTCATTAGATGAGACATCAGATGGAAATTATGGTATTACTTATACAATGCCTAGTGGAAACACAGCTAATCCAACAGTAAGCTCAGCAAATGTATCAATTTCAGGAACTATAGATGCTGATGGAGAAGGTCAGGTAACATTTACACATACATTGAATAAAGCAGTAGAGACAGGCTTTACAGACAATATTCCAATGATTTGTATGCTTAGTGGAATAGTTATAATATCGCTATTATTAGTAAAGAAATTTAAGATAAAAGATTAGTGTTAACATAATTGAAAAAAGTAAGCTTTTATGCTAAAATAAGTACGTATTAAACCTTATAATTATAATAATATTCTTAGGAGGTTATATTATGGAAAAATATAAGTACACAGAAGAAGATTTAGATCTTGTTTCTTGGGAAAGAGTAGATGAGTTCATTAATAAAATTTATAATGAAGTTTCAGAATATCTTACAAAAAACAAATTAAGTATTAAGTATATTGTTCCAATTTTAAGAGGTGGTGGAATTCCAGCAATAAAACTTTCACACATGTTTGATGCAGTAAATCTATTACCAATTCAATTAAAATATAATACAAGCAATAATTTAATTGAAAAGAAAATCTCTTTAGATGATTATGAAAATATTAAAGAATTAAATGACAATGAGGTTATATTATTAGTAGAAGGAAATCATTGTACAGGAAGAACTTCTAATATTGCATGTAAGAGCATTAAAGAAAAGTTTGGCGACAATGTTAAAGTTATATATGTTTCTCTAACAAGAGATTATACATATAAAGATTCAGTTGAAGGAACAGTTTTTGATACATGGGCATTAACAACAAATGAATCTAAAAGATTAAGCAAAGAAGAATGCGATAAATTAAATATTAACTATCATAAAGTTTCAGTTTATCCTTGGGAAAATGCCAAGGAAGAACTTGAGGAATTAAATGAATATGATGCCTAAGTTTAGGCTTTTAAAGGGCAAAATATTTTGCCCTTTTATTTTTGTAAAAATAAAAGGTAGTATAAAGAAGGAATAATTAAGAAATGTTAGAAAAAATTAAAAGCTTATCAAATCAAGAAATATTAGAAAAGATTAGAAGCTTATCAAATCAAGAAAAAAGAGAATTAAGTTATGAAACATTAAGTGGAATAATAAATAAACTAACACCTGATGAAATTATAGAACTAAGCAATATAATTGGATATCCTGTTTTTACTAGACTTTGCATGAATGAATTAAAACATAAATTTGTTCTATTACAAGATGGTGCAGCTGCAATTATAGTAAATGATAAAGGAAAAATATTACTTCAATCAAGAACAGATAATGAAAGATGGGGACTTCCAGGTGGATGCCAAGAATTAGGAGAAAGATTTGAAGAAACTATTATTAGAGAAGTAAAAGAAGAAACAAATCTAGACATAACAGAAGAAAATTTAGAGTTGATTGGAATTGTTTCAGGCAATACAAGAAGAAAGTCATATCCTAATGGAGATGTAGTAATTAATAATACAATTCTATATTGCGTAAAGAATTATTCTGGTGAAGTAAAGTGGGATAGTGAATCTAAAGAAATGAAATTTTTTGATTTAGATAATTTACCAGAAAATCAACATGATCCTGATTTGGTAGAAGCATATATTAAATACATAAATAAGAAAGCATAAGGAGTTTTTATGACAGCTAACGAACTATATAAAATATTACTTGAAGACAAGCCAAGTAAAGCAATCAAAGAAAATGAAGAAGAAATTTTTAAGTTAATACCAATATTAGAAACATGTAAAGGATTTGATCAAAATAATTCAGAGTGGCATATATATGATGTATATGAACATATATTACATGTAGTAGATGGAGTCCCAAAAGATTTAGAATTAAGACTAGCAGCATTATTTCATGATGTTGGAAAACCAAGTCATTATCAAGAAGATGAAAAAGGCGTAGGTCATTTTTATGGACATTGGGAAACTTCACAAGAAGAATTTGAAAAGTTTGCTAGCGAATATAATATTCAAGGCAAAATAAGAGAACTAACATCAAATTTAATTTTTTATCATGACAAAAGTCTTGCTAGAATGACAGAGGATGAATTAAAAAACATACGCAAAACTTTTGGAAAAGATGGAATTAGAAAACTATATACATTAAAGAGAGCTGACACATTAGCACAAAATCCAAAACATTATGATCGACTAGATATTATAAATAATCAGGAAATGAATATTTTATCAAGCTTTCCAGAAGAAATAGAGAGATAAGAAATTAGCAATAGGAGAAATAAATGTATATAAAGGATTACTTAGAACAATTTAAAGATAAAAAAATAAAATTGTATATTGATATGGATGGAGTTATTGTTGATTACATTTTAGGTGAAGCAAGAGATTACGATAAAAAGAGACCATTAGTTGATAGTATTAAAAAATTAGAAGAAGTATCAAAAATGGCAAATGTTGAATTGTATATTTTATCAGCAACAAGATATACAGAAGGTTTAGAACAAAAACAATGGTGGTTAGATAAGTATGCACCATTCTTTAAAAAAGAAAACAGAATTTTAATATCTAGAGAAGCAAATGGAATGACAGCAACATCTATTTTAAAAAATGAATATATGAAAAAAATTGAAAGAGATGGAAGTATAATAATTCTTATAGATGATGATCCTAGAAATCTAGAAGCAATAAGAAATGAAAATGATGACATTATATTATTAAAAGATACTGCTTTAATAGATTAATAAAAAATTAAATTAGCAAAGGATATTGGAATGATAATTATTAAAGAGAATGTAAATAATGTACAAGAATTTAATTATCTATATGATAAAGTTGGATGGCAGCATTATGATGAAGCTGTTTCACAAATAGCATTAGATAATACATTTTATTCAGTATCAATATATGATGATAAAAAAATTATCGGATATGGCAGATTGATTGGTGATCAAATATGTTTTATATATGTGCAAGATATAATGGTAATTCCTGAGTATCAAGGACAAAAAATAGGAACATATATATTGAAAATATTAGAAGATAAAATTAATGAAATTAAGGCAGTTAATCCAGAAGTAAGAGTATATCTGGGAAGCAGTGCAGGTAAAGAAGAATTCTATAAAAAATGTGGATATATCACAAGAGAAGAAGCTGGGCTAGGCAAAGGTATGATTTTAAAAGAAAACAAAGATTAAATTATAGGAAATAAGAAAATGAAAATAATATATGATTTTGATGGAACATTAACTCCATATGCATTTCCACAATATAAAATTATTAAACAATTTGGATATGATGATTTAAAATTAAAAGATGAAATGAAAAGAATATTAATCGAAAAAAACACAACAATATATGAAGCATTTTATAGTGGATATTCAAAGATATTAGCAGAACATAATATTGCAAAAACAAAAGAGGCTATTACATATGGTTGCGAGGATGTTGAATTCAATCCAGGTTTAATAGATTATTTTGAAAATTATGCTACACAAGAAAATGGAATATCTAATTATATTGTAACTTCAGGGATTGAAGATTATGTAAAAGCCACTAAAATAGCTAAATATATAAGTGGAATTTATGGAGTACAATACAATATAGTTGATGGAATATATGATGAAGTTTTATTTATGTTAGATGATAAACAAAAACCAAATATAATAAAGAAAATAATTGGAGAAAATAATAAAGAAGAAATAATTTATATTGGTGATGGAATGACCGATGAAGATGCTTTTAAATATGTAAAATCTATAGGTGGCTACACAATTTTTGTTGGAGAATCTGAAGAGGATAAAAAAGTGTATCAAAATTTAAAGGAAAATGGAATAATAGATAAATACTGTTTAAAAGATTATTCCAAAAAATCAGAATTAAGAAAATATATTGACTCAAAAAATAAATCAAGATTAATGTAATAAAAAAATATAAACTTAGAATGGAAGCAAATAAAAGTATGGATATGTATCAAAAAGAAAATAACATGAAGCATAATTTTTAATATTAAATAAAAAGGAGAAATAAAATGGAATTAGAGGAATTAAAAAATGAAGTAGAGCGAATAAAGGAAAGAAATAAAAGGGTTGAATTAGATAAAGCTTGGGAAACAAGTTGGACTAGAAAAATATGTATTATGATTTTAACATATATTGTGGTAATTATTTATTCTTATGTGATAAGAAATTTTGATAATATTTTACTAAGTTCATTAGTACCAGTAATAGGTTTTACACTATCTACTTTATCATTAAAATTAGTAAGAAAATTATGGGAGACAAAAAATAGATTGAGATTTATGTAATAAAAAAATATAAACTTAGAATGGAAGTAAATAAAAGTATGGATATGTATCAAAAAAGAAAAATGAGGTGTAATAATGGAAGAAATATTTGATGTATTTACACGAGATGGTGAATATTTAGGTACAAAGCCAAAATCATTTTGCCATAGTGAAAATCCAGGAGTATATCATAAACCTGTTTGGATATGGATTATAAATGATAACAATGAGATTCTAGTTCAAAAAAGAGCAGCATGTAAGAAAAATCATCCTAATAAATGGGATATGCCAAGTGCTGGACATGTAGATGCTGGTGAAACAATAATAGAAGGTGCTATAAGAGAAACATATGAAGAATTAGGAGTTCAAACTAAGGAAGATGACTATGAATTTATCTGTGAATACATAGCAGATTCATCTTATGAAATTGCACAAGTATATTTGTTATATCTTAATTTAAAAGTTGAAGAATTTAAGTTAGAGACAGAGGAAGTAGCTGAAGTTAAATGGTTATCTTTTGAAGAATTTAAAAAACTATTCTATTCTGATGAATTTGTTAGATTTGATGATGAATATAGAGAAATTATTGTAAAAATGTTAAGCAAAAAAATAAAATAAAAGAAATTGATCCAAATGAATGGTAATAAAACTAATATCAACTGGTTGATTACAATTAATTTAAACCCCTGTAGAAAGTATTGTAAAATAAGGGAAAACTCAAAATAACATCTTACATGTTTTATATAAAAATATGTTAGAATATATAAAAATTAATAAAAAACAACTATTTTTAGTTAAAAATAGTATAGGAATTAGCAAGGTGGTTACAGAGGTTAAACCCCAAAAAAAATGAGGTGTAATAATGGAAGAAATATTTGATGTATTTACACGAGATGGTGAATATTTAGGTACAAAGCCAAAATCATTTTGCCATAGTGAAAATC
>JAZUKI010000005.1:0-73432 GCA_045643205.1 Clostridia bacterium
TAATAATAGAACTATTAATAAAAACACATATTAACACAATAACAATTTTTTCTATTGTTTCTTTTTTTATTTTATTAAAAAATAGCATTATTATAATCTCCTATTTTTTCTATAATTATTTCAACAATTTTTTGAGATGCAGTACCATTTTCACATAACTTCACATCTTTAAAAAACATATTGATATTTTTTTCATAATCTTTTTGATTATAATTTAAAATATTTTTTTCTAATTCTTCTTGATTTTCTGCAACCGAAAATGGAATTTCATTATTTCTAAAATTAAAATATAAACCTCTTTTTTCATTATATTCATCTATATCATTAGCATAAATAAAAGCTGGTCTTTTTAAAAGTGCAAAATCAAAAATTCCACTAGAATAATCAGAAATAAAAAAATCACTTGCAATTATTAATTCTTGCATGTCATCATAATGAGTTGCATTAATAATGGTCTTATCTAATTTAGTTTTGTCATATCCATTCATTATTCTAGAATGTAATCTTAATAATATAACAACTTCGCAATTAAATTTTTCTTCAAATTTTTTCTTTATTTTAGTATAATCTATATTATATTGTTTTAACGAAGTATAATCATATTCTCTAAATGTTGGCGCATATAATACTATTTTTTTGTTTTTATCAATGTTAAAATGATTAAAAACTTTTTGTTTTATATTATTAAACTTTTCTGTTTCAAAAAAAATATCACTTCTTGGATTCCCGCTTTGAATAAATTCTCCGTTATACCAAAAAGCATGTCTATATATATTAGTTGTCCAATCAGAATTTGAAACAAACAAATCAACTATTTTTGAATTGTATTTTGTATTTGTTTTTGATTTAAAATTAAAATTCTGTATATCAGAATCTAATTTCTTAAATCCTAATCCTCCATGCCAAGTTTCAATATAAAATTGTTTTTTTCTTTTTCTTATCCAATAAGGTTTAGTAAAATTATCAACCCAAATTTTTGCTGTTGCTAATTCATATATCATTTTAAGACTTCCCCAATTTACAACTTTAACATCTTTAGGAAAATCTTTTATATCTTTTTTTCTTCTTTTTATCCATACTTGTTTAATTTTGGGATAATTTTCTTTTAATTTTAATGAAATATATTTAGGATTATCATTAAATGTTACTCCACTAAAACTTGAAAAAACCACTTTGTTTTTTAAGGGTAATATACTAAATATAAAAAAGAAAAATCTTCCATATAATATTTCTAGTACATATAATGTGTATTCTTTTATTTTTTTCATCTTCAATTCTCTTTTTATTTATATTTTAAAATCTAATAAAACATGTCTTTCTCTTTGATTTTCATTTGGAATCTTCATATAATTGCCATACATCATTGTTAAATATTTAGTATAATTCTTAGGAATATTCCAATTTCTACCTTCAAATTCATGCTTTATTTCTTGATAAAAATCATCTCTTTCATATAATTCACCAAAAAAATGTTTTCTTCCTGTTGGAACTGTTACATATTTTGTTTTAGTATTTTTACATATTTTGTTCCATCCATCATATATTATTGTCCATCTTCTTAATGTTAAAAATGAAAAAATTTTTCCGATTATTATCTTCTTTCTGAATATTTTTTTTGCTTCTTTATCATTTTTAGCTAAATTCATCATATATTTTCTATTTTTAGCAAATTTTCTACAAGAAACTATTAATCCTAAAGCTAAACTTATTGTTCCATGTATTCTTCTTAAAATTTTATTATCAAATGTATTCTCCATTATTGCAATATCTATATATGCACCACATTGATCTAATGTTGCATCATTACATCCTCTAACTATTGTATTTTTTAATCTAACTTGCATAGCAGGAATAGAATGTCCTTCTTTATTTTGAGGATTATGAATATAATATTTTTCTGAATAATTTTCTTTAATCAAATTATATAGTTTACTGCAATCTTTTCTAGCAACATCTATATCTAAATCATCATCCCAAGGTATAAAGCCATTATGTCTAACTGCACCAAGTGCACTTCCTCCAGTTAAATGATAATTAATGTTATTCTCTTCACATAATCCTATTATGTCATCTGCTATTGATAATATAGTTTTTTGAAGTCTTTTTAGTTGATTATCATCTAAAACAATTAATGATTCATCTTTATTGTTTGATAATCTTTTAAAGATATCAGTTGTAACTAAACTCATTTATTTTCCTTTTCTGCTTATTCTGCTTTAATTTTTTCAATTTTAAGAATATGATTTCCAACTCTTTTTTCTAATGGTGGTAATTGCATATAATCACCATAAATATGTTTTAAACATTCATGTTGTTTTTCTGGAGCACTATATTCATCTCCTTCAAAAACAGCTTTTGATCCTTTTCCATACCATTCTTTTGGATATATTTCTCGAAATCCATATGCGTCCATTACACATCCAACTTTATTGCATCTTTCATATTTGTTAGACTTCATAAGTTTTTCTTGTTTTGTTCTAATCTTTTTTAATTTTAAAAGTTTTCCTATATGTGTAATCTTTGCAAATCCAATCAATATTTTTTCTAAAAAGCTTCTTTTAATTATTCTTAAATGCTCTACATTTATAAACATAACTAGCATTCTATACCATAAAACTTTAAATTTATAAATTGCAAAACTTATTTTTTTATCCGGAATGCCATCTAATGCCATGACATCTATTCCAACAAAAGTTTCTAATGGAATTGTCTTTTTTACTGTTACTTTATATTCTTTACTTGCTATACTTATAAAATATCCTTTATAAGTGTCATCTGTAGTAAAGTGTCTAACTCTAAATTTGTTGTTTATTTCGCTTGGTGCTATTTTTAAGAATTTTTCATAATCTTCTCTTGGCATCGATAAATCAATATCATCATCCCAAGGTATGAATCCTTTATGTCTAACAGCTCCTAAAAGCGTTCCACCATCAATAAAATATGTTAAATTGTGTTTATTGCATATTCGAACGACTTCTTTAAACATTTCTAGTTGAATTGATTGTATTCTTTTCAATTGTTCATCATTTAATTTACTATTAATTATTTCTTTTTGTTCACTAGAAGCTTCCTTCATACTTTTTACCAAAAAACTTAGCTTTTAAAAAGCTAGTTCCTTTCTTCCACCAATTTATATTTTGCATATCTATAACTTTACATTCTTTGTATGAATATCCTTTTGTATTAATCCAAACATCTAATAATAATTCAGATACTCTTCCGTAGAATCTTGCATGAAAGCTATCGTATTCTAAATTTTTATCACTTATTCTCTTTTCAAGTTCAAAAAGAATATCAAACATCCAAGTACAATATTCATCAAAATACTCTTTTTTCATGATAAACATGTTAAACATGTGAGCTTTCTTCCTTTTATGAAGTTTATCAAATTCTTGAGAATACTCCGGATACTTTTCTTTTATGATTTCACCTGCCATATCTAATGGCTCAACATACATAGTATGTTTATAATGGTTATATAAATTTTCTATATAATAATTTCTTTGTTTTGTTAAAAGGATGTCAGTATTTTCTAAAAGTCCATTAATTTCTTCTGTTGAAAGTACATGTTGGAACTTTTCATCCTCAGTTTTATATTTTTTCTTATCTACAGTAAAATATCTTCTATAATGTACTATTCCTTTATAATCTAGGTCTTTTTCATTTTTCCAAATCCAATAAAGCCCAGTTAATTCACAAAAATTAGGGTTTTTTATAGAAATATTGTCTCCCGTATTGTCTTTAATAAAGTCTGTTTTATTCTTATTTGAATCTGCACCTACATGTAAAGGAATATATAGTTCATCTTTTGGCATTTGATAATCTTTATGAGTGCATACAAAAAGTTTTACTTTCTTCATTAATTTTACTCCATTTTTTCAATATTTTTGGTGCACAAAATTGTGCACTCTTTGACTTATCAATTATATCAAACATGGTCTTCAAGTTCAAGTTTTTTCAGCACTTTTGGGTTAACATAAAAGAAGAAAAATAAGCTTTTTTCTTATTTTTCTTCTTTCCTTGTTTTATTTGTGTCTGTTTACCATATTTTAACAATTTTTACATTATTCGACAAATTTATCCATTTTTCGATTTTTAACGCCTTAATTTTGCTTATTTTTCCAATAGCTTTTGCATAGTATACCAAGCAAGCTCTGCACATTTAACTCTAGCAGGCATGTTTGATATGTTTTGTAATGCTTGTGCTTCCTCTATTTTATCTAATTCTTCTTGTGAAATTTGTTCTCTTTTTACCATTCTTAAGAAGATTTCTATTAATTTTAATGCTTCTTCTTTATTTTTCCCTTTTAATAAATCAATCATTATTGATGTTGAAGCTTGTGAAATTGCACATCCGCTTCCCACAAAAGCTAAATCTTCAATTACTTCTCCATTTATTTTAACTTCAAGTGTTATATCATCACCGCAACTAGGATTATGACCATGTTCTGAATCTGTTTTGCCTTCTAGTTCATGTTTATTATAAGTTGCTGTTGAATGTTCCATTATTACATCTGTATAAATTGAACTAATATCCTCCATTTTATATTTCCTTCTTTCTATTATGCATAACGCGATATTTGTTTTGCTCTATTTTACCCATTTGCTAAACATTTCTTTTGCTTTTCTTATAGCATTTACTAAGCTATCTACATCTTCTCTTGTATTATATATGTAAAAGCTCGCTCTGCATGTTGAGTCTATTCCCATGCTACTTAATAAAGGTTGTGCACAATGATTTCCTGAACGCACACATACTTTTTGGCTATCTAATATGCTTGCTACATCATGTGGATGTATTCCTTTTAAATTAAAAGAGATTACTCCTGAATGTTTTTCTATTTCTTTTGGTCCATAAATATCTACATATTCAAGTTTATTTAGCTCATCTATAGCATAAGTTAACAAATCTTTTTCTATTTGTTCTATGTTTTTATAGCCAATTGAGTTTATATAATTAATTGCTGCTGCTAATCCTATAGCTCCTTCTACATTTTGAGTTCCCGCTTCAAACTTTGTTGGTACTTCTGCAAATGTTGTATCTTGTTCATAAACGTATTCTATCATGTCTCCACCTGATAAGAATGGATTCATTTTATCTAGTAATTCATATTTACCATATAATACGCCTATTCCCATTGGTGCTAACATTTTATGTCCTGAAAATGTTAAAAAGTCACAATCAATATCTTGTACATCTATTTTCATGTGTGGAATACTTTGTGCAGCATCTACTATTGCTATTGCTCCAACAGAGTGTGCTCTTTGACTAATTTCTTTTACTGGATTGATTGTTCCTAACACATTTGATACATGTGTTATTCCAACAATCTTTACACCTTCTCTAATTTTTGATAATTCTTCTTCAGAAATTATTCCATCTTCATTTACATACATGTACTCTAATTTAGCACCTGTTTTCTTTGCAACCATTTGCCAAGGAACTAAATTAGAATGATGTTCCATAATTGAGATTAGTATAATATCATCTTTTTTTAGATTGTTTAGTCCATACGAATATGCTATTAAGTTTATGCTTTCTGTAGTGTTTCTTGTAAATACTATTTCTTGTGATTTACTAGCATTAATAAATTTAGCTACTGTACTTCTTGCATTGTCATATTCTTGTGTTGCACGAATACTTAATTCATATGCTCCTCTATGGATATTAGCATTATCATTTTTATAGTAATTAGTTATAGCATCAATTACTTGAATTGGTTTTTGGGTTGTTGCACCACTATCTAGATAAGTAATATCTTTTAATATTGGAAAATCTTTTCTAATTTCGTAATTAGTCATCTTATTCCTCTTTTTATTTCTATTTTTATTTTATTACTTCATTAATTGGTTTATTATTTTATTGTTTTATTATTTTATTATTTCATCAACTGCTTGATTAATTTTGTTTTGTAATTCTTCATCTTCAACAGAATTAATTATTTCATTAAAGCTAGCTCTTATTATTGTTTTCTTTGCTTCTTTTTCATCTAATCCTCTAGTCATTAAGTAGAATAACTTCTTGTTATCTATCTTGCCTGATGATACACCATGTTCTCCAAAAACATCTTCTTCATGGCATAAAAGGATTGGTAATGATCTAGACTTTGCTTGTTTTGATAAAAGTATGCAATCTTCTTGTTCTTTTCCAATAGCTTTTACTGAATCTTTTTTAAAATCTATTGTTCCTTTAAAGTTTTTCTTTGCTTTGTCTGTAATTGCTCCTTTAGAATCTATAGTTACTTTAGATTTTTTTCCGATTGTTTCAACATCAAAGTTTAAATCTATTATATCTTCATTGTTTCCTAGGTAAATATTTCTTATTGTTTGTTCAGAATTATCTCCAATTAATTTTGTATAAATATTTGATATTTTATTTTTTCCTAATAAATCTAATGTTGTAGTGTATAGTTTTGCATTTTCTTGAAGATTATTTTCAATTGATATAAATGATTTTGCATCTTTACTAATATTGTTTTCTACAATTATTGTTGCAATTGCATTTTTTTCTAAGTTAGTTATAACTTTTAAATTTAGTAATGCATCTATGTTGTCTTTATTTTCTGTATTAGCTAAGTTATCTTTTGAATTACATCTAACTTTAATTTTTGTTTCTGCATTTTCTGCAACATTAATTACTAATTCACCAATATAAGTTTTGTTATCATTATCAAACAATATTTGTACTTCAATATCTTCTTTTGAATATGCTGGAATATCAATATTAGTTGAATAATATTTGTTTGATGGTAAACTAATTTTTGAAGTAAATTCACCTTCAATTATTTTTGTATCGCTTACTTTTGCTTTATCTAAATCATTTGCTTTATTAGTTAAAATCTTTAGTTCATTAAATTCTTTAAATTCAATATTTTCTAATTCAACTTTAATATTGTTAATTTCATAATTGTTTGTTGTTCTTACAGGAGTTTCATTTAATACGTATTCTTTCATTATCCGATACTCCCTTCTAATTCTAAATTAATTAAGTTGTTCATCTCTACTGCATATTCTAATGGTAAAGCCTTAGATATTGGATTTGCAAAGCCTCTAACTATCATTGCTTTTGCATCTTTTTCACTAATTCCTCTACTCATTAAATAAAATATTGCTTGATCAGATATTTTTCCAATTGTTGCTTCATGTGAATATTCAATATCATCTGTTTCAATAATATCGTTTGGAATAGTGTCTGAACGTGATTCGCTATCAAGCATTAAACTCTCACATGAAACTGTTAATTTAGAATTTATTGCTGTTGGTTTTACATGAACATTACTTCTAAAAGTACAAATTCCACCATCTTTTGAAATTGATTTTGCATCGACTATTGATGATGTATTTTTACCAAGTTGTACAATTTTCATACCTGTATCTAAATTTTGTCCACGTCCTGCAAATGATATACCAGTATATTCACATGTACTTCCATCACCTTGTAAAATGCTCATTGGATAAAGCATTGAAATTTTTGATCCGAATGAACCAGTAACCCATTCAATTTTTCCATTTTTTCCAACTATGACTCTTTTTGAATTTAAGTTCATCATATTTTTTGACCAGTTTTCAATTGTTGAATATCTTAATGATGCATTATCTTTTACAAATAGTTCTACACATCCTGCATGTAAATTTATTTCATTATATTTTGGTGCTGAACAACCTTCTATAAAATGAAGGGTTGCGCCTTCTTCAACTATAATTAATGTATGTTCAAATTGTCCTGCACCTGGAGCATTTAGTCTAAAGTATGATTGAATTGGAATTGATAAATTAACTCCTTTTGGAACATACACAAATGAGCCACCTGACCATACTGCATAATGTAGCGCTGCAAATTTATGATCAGTCATTGGAATACATTTCATGAAATATTGTTTTACTAAATCAGGGTATAATTTTACTGCTTGATCAAAGTCTGTATAGATGACACCTTGTTTTACTAAATCTTCTTTAATACTGTGATATACTATTTCGCTATCATATTGTGCTCCAACTCCTGCTAATGCTTCTTTTTCAGCTTCTGGTATTCCTAAAGCATCAAATGTTGATTTTATTTCATCTGGAACATCATCCCATGTTTTACTATTTAATTTTGATTGAGGTCTAACGTATGTTGCAATTTTACTCATGTCTAATTCTGATAAATCTGGTCCCCAGTTTGGCATTGGTAATTTTTCATACATTTCTAATGCTTTTAATCTAATATTAAGCATCCATTCTGGTTCTTGTTTCTTTTCTGAAATTTCTCTAATTATATCTTCAGTTAGGCCTATTGTTTTATAACTATATTTGTCTTCATTTTTTAAATTATAAATATTTTCAACTGTTTCATCTTTGAATTTATTTACATTAGTCTTATTTACATTAGCTCTATCTAACTCAGTTTTATTAACATCATTTTGATTTACATCAATTTTCAAAACAATTTTCCTTTCTGATTATTTGATATAATCTGCAAATCCATTTTTATCTATTTCTTCAGCTAAACTACTATCTCCAGTTTTAACAATTTCTCCATTTACTAATATATGTACATAATCAACCTTTAAATCTGCAATTAATTTAAGTGAGTGTGTTATTAATAAAATTGCATTGTCTTCATTCTTGAACATGTTAATTCCTTTTGAAACAATTTTTATTGCGTCAACATCAAGTCCTGAATCAGTTTCGTCAAGAATTGCAAGTTTTGGATTAAGTGTTAACATTTGAAGAATTTCATTTTTCTTTTTTTCTCCACCAGAGTATCCTACGTTTAAATCTCTGTTTGCATATGTTGGATTTATATCTAATTCATTCATATTTTTTTCAATTTCTTTTTTAAATTCAAATAATCTAACAGGTTGACCAGTTATTGAATTTTTAGCAGTTTTTAAAAAGTTAGTTACATTAATACCTGGAACTTCTTCAGGGTTTTGGAATGACATAAATATGCCTTTCTTTGCAACTTCATCAGTTTTACAATTAGTTACATTTTCTCCATCAAAAATAATTTCTCCACTTTCAATATTATACTCAGGATTATGCATAATAACATTTGCAAGAGTTGACTTACCAGCACCATTTGGGCCCATTATTACATGGACTTCACCTTTGTTTATTTTTAAATTTAATCCTTTTAATATATCTTTTTCGCCAACTTTTGCATGTAATTCATTTATATTTAATAATTCCATAAAACTGCCTTTCTATTTATATATTTTAATTGCTTTTTTCTTATAGTTTTGTTATCTTTTATTTGCAAATTTAGTTTTTCTATTTTATAGTAAACTAACCTTTTTTATAATAAATTAACTATTTTTTATGATTTGTTAGAGTAATCTAACATTTTAAATTTTATCACTATTTACGGCTCTTTGTCAAACTATTTTTCTAATAATATCTAGTAATTTTTAATAAAAAACTAGACATTAATTTTATCTTGTGTTAATATCTAAAAGTGCAAATAATTGATATTTGCCGCTGTGTTGGAATTGGTAGACGAGACGGACTCAAAATCCGTTGCCAGTAATGACGTGTGGGTTCAAGTCCCACCAGCGGCACCAATTAATTTTAAAGCAAAAAGAAAGTAGACTTTTAAGTCTACTTTCTTTTTTTTATTTTAATATTTAAATTCTATTTTTTTAATTTAAAATTATTCACCTTTAACATATGCTTCTGTTCCCTTAGCTGCTTTTGCTTGAATTAAGTAATCTGAGCATCCTTTAGGTAATTGGAATACATATTTTCCGTTGTAAATTGTTGTTTTGATTGATGAAGTACTTACTATGCTTGATCCTGTTAAGATATATGTTTTTCCAGCATATTGTAATGTTTTTCCATCTAATCCTCTAATAGCTAATGATAATCCACTAATTGTTTTTGTTCCATTAGTTGATTCTTTTAAAACTGATGTGTCAACACTATAGTCAACAACAATCCATTCGCATCCATCTTGTAATTTAGATGCCATTTTTCTTCCTGATTCTTCAATTATTTTTTCTGCATCTGCTCCTCTAGCAATTGAGTTAACTCTGAATGGTGTGTCAACATATTCTCCATCGCTGTAAGAAGCTGCTACTGTCCATTCTCCCATATTTGCAGGTGATGCAACTGATGAAGATTTTGTTTCTACTGATGCAGTAGGTGTTGGTTTTTGTTCAATTGTGTTGTTTGATCCACCTATAGCATTTGCTATTTCGTTTCCAATTCCACCTATTTCATTTCCAACTGCATTTAATACGTTTCCTACGCTATTAAATATAGATGTCCATGATGAATTTTTGTTTGATGTATTTGTTATTGGATCAACTATTTTTGCTCCAAACCAACCTAAAGCTCCATATATAGTATTTAAGAATATGAAAACCATAATTGTTGGGATAATTGCAATAACTGATAATACGATACTAGCAATAGCTTTTCCATCACCATGTTTTTTTGTTAATCCTATGATTGCAAATATAATTGCTAATACGATAAATGTAACATTTACATATGGTATCCAGCAACATAATAATGCTAAAATACCTAATACTAATGCAGCAACACAAAATCCGTTACCTGGTACTCCATTTGTTGGAGCTGTTTGTTGATAACTAGGTTGTTGATATTCTTGTTGTTGATATGGTGGTTGTGGTACTTGATATTGTTGATATTGTCCTTGTGCTGGTTGTTCTTGTACTGGTTGAACTGGTTCCATTGGTTGCATTGGATCCATTTGATTTTGATTATTTTCGTCCATTAATTTTTCTCCTTTAATTTATTTATTTTTAGAATTTAAAATTCATTTAAATTACATCAAATATTATAACAATAGTTTTTTTGTAATACAATAAAAATACAAAAAAAATGTAAGTTTTATTTTTATCAATCCCTTATTTCATATGGTTTATATTAAAAATAAAAAAAGATAGTTTAACTTTAAAAGTTAAACTATCTTTAAATTTTATTTTGCGTAATCAATTACACGTTTTTCCCTAACTATATTAACTTTAATTTGTCCTGGATAATCCATTTCATTTTCAATCTTTTCTGCAATTTGTCTAGCCATAATTGTCATTTGATCATCGTTAATTTTTTCAGGTTTAACAATAATTCTTACTTCACGACCTGCTTGGATAGCAAAAGATTTTTCAACTCCATCAAATGAGTTTGCAATTGTTTCTAATGATTCCAATCTCTTAATGTATGCTTCTAATGTTTCTCTTCTAGCACCAGGTCTTGATGCTGAGATTGCATCAGCTGCCATTACTAAGTATGCTTCTGGACATTCAGCAGGTACATCTCCGTGATGTGCTTCAACACAATTAATGATTTTATCATTTTCTTTGCATTTCTTTAAAACATCAACACCAATTTGTACGTGTGTTCCTTCCATATCATGGTCTAAAGCTTTTCCTATATCATGTAATAAACCAGCTCTAGCTGTAAGTTTTGAATCTAGCCCTAATTCATCTGCCATTATTCTAGAAAGATGTGAAACTTCGATAGAGTGCATTAAAACATTTTGTCCATAACTTGTTCTGAATTTTAATTTACCAAGTAAGTTAATTAAATCAGCATTTAATTTCATTACGCCAGTTTCCATTGATGCTCTTTCGCCTTCATCTTTAATATCTTTAGCAAGTTGTTCTTTGGCTTTTTCAACCATTTCTTCAATCTTTGCTGGATGAATTCTTCCATCATCAATTAATTTTTCAAGTGCAATTCTAGCAACTTCTCTTCTTAATGGATCAAATCCAGAAATAACAATTGTTTCTGGAGTATCATCAATAATGAATTCTACGCCTGTTAGAGATTCTAATGTTTTGATGTTACGTCCTTCTCTACCAATTATTCTTCCTTTCATTTCATCATTTGGAAGTGTAACAATTGAAATTGTTGATTCAGCTGTGTGATCAGCTGCACATTTTTGAATAGCGTAAGTGATAACTTCTTTAGCTTTATCATCTGCTGTATCATTAATTTCATTTTCCATTGCTCTAATTCTTTCAGCTTTTTCTGCAACTAACTTTTCATCAACGATTGCAAGTAATTCTTGTTTTGCTTCTTCTTGTGATAATCTTGCAATTTTTTCTAATTGATCTAATTCGCTGTCTTTCATTTTTTGAATTTCAGCTTTAGTTTCTTCGATCATAGCTTCTTGAGATTCAATTTGCTTTAATTTCTTTTCGATTTCACTTTCTTTTTGGTCTAATACTTCTTCTTTTTTGATCAACCTTTTTTCTTGTTGTTGAACATCGCTTCTTCTTTCTCTAATCTCTTTCTCTAAATCGTTTCTACTATTGATAATTTCTTCCTTTGCTTTAACGATTTCTTCTTTACGAATATTTTCTGCTTCTTTTTTAACTGCTTCTGCTTCTTTGTTAGCATTTTCAATTATTCTTTTTGATTCTTCTTCAGCTCCTTTTATCTTAGATTCTGCTGTTTTCTTTCTTATTAAATAACCTATAACTAAGAATACTACTGCTGTTATAAGAAAAATAGCGATGTAAATAATAATGTTATTTTGTGGTTGTGGTTGTAATTGTTGTTCCATAATTTTTACACCTCTTTCTATAAAATTTTCAATGTACAATATATATAAATATAATTGTTTATTGTAATAATAATTGTTATAAATATATAAATTTACAAATAGTATTGTATAATTTTTAATGTCTTATGTCAAGAATAAAATTTCATTATAATCAATAAAATAAGAGCTTTGAATCGTTTTCAAAGCTCTTATTTATTAATCTTTCTTATATCAATATCTAAGCTTTTATATAATCAGCATCTAAACTTTTATATAAACAATACTTAATCTTTTCGCATAATCAATATGCCATATGGTGTTAAATAGTCTCGTGTTGAATTTTCTGTTGCAAAATCAATTCTGCAATTTCTTAAATCTTCATCAAAATATTCTTTTAAATCAATTTCTTTGCCTCTTGATGATCTATTTACTGCAATGTATAAATGTTTTCCTTCATCATTAAATCTATCAAGTATAAGAATGTTTTTATCGCATCTTATTATTTTTATTTTGCCAGTGGCTAATATGTCTTTATTAGCTTTTCTAAATGTTCCTAATCTGCTAACAAATTCTGTCATGTCTTTATTTTCTTTCTTCCAATTATATGGTTTTCTATTAAATGGATCTTTGTATCCTGTTTCTCCAATTTCTGTGCCATACATTACACATGGAATTCCTGGAAGACAATACATTATAGTTAGTGCTATTTTGGCTAACATTTCACCTATCATATAATGAATTCTATCAATTTCACTATTGTTTGCTTCAAATTCTCTAAATGCATATGTATCGAAATTTTCGCCATGACGCCAATAATCTTCAATATCCCAAATGCAATTTTTAGAAACATTTTCATTCATCTTCTCACCAGCTAACATTGTTATAGTTCTTGGTGTGTCGTGTGTTCCTACATTGTTTAGTAAAACATTCTTTACATCTTCAGGATATTCATCGTTTATTCTATTAAATATGTTATTGAAATGTTCTGTGTTTCCCCATCTAGTCCATCTCAATATTGAATCAGCCATTGGATAATTCATTACTGAATCAAGTTCGCCATTAAATATTTTAGCATTATCCCCCTTATCAGTGGCTAATCCCCACATTTCTCCAATACAAAGAGCTTGTGGATGCTTCTTTTTTATTTTTTGTAAATTTAGTAAAAATTCTTTTGATAGGTTTTCACCTAAATCTAATCTAATTCCATCAGCTCCGTAATCTAAATAGCTTTCAGTTACTGCTAACATTATATCTTGATAATCTTTGTTTTGTGTATCAACTTCAGCCATATCTAAGAAGTTCCACCAAAAAATTTGTTTTCCTTCTTCGTCTTTTTTATACCAAGATGCATATCGAGAATCATTATAGTACTTGCTCTTTGTGCTTGTATGATTAAAAACTAAATCTACCATAATGAGTATATCTAACTCATGAGCTTTTTTACATAACTCTGAAAAGTCATCCCAATCGCCAATCCAAGGATCTATAGTAGATTGGTCGCCTACATCATAATGATGGTAAGTACTACTTAATTCTATTGGTGTAATATAAATCATGTCAAAACCTAATAACTTAATATATTCAAGTTTTGCCATTATTCCTTTTAAGTTACCACCATAGAAATAATTATTTTCATATATTCCATATTCATTAGGTTGCCAATTTGGTTCGCTATCATTCCATTTTTTTAGAATTCTGCTTTCCATTAGTTTTGGCTTTGCACCTTTTCTATAGAATCTATCTGGAATAATTTGATATGCAGTTCGTCCAATCCACTTCTCAAATTTCATCTTTTGTATCCCTTCATTTTATTATTCATTCTGCTCATTATTTATTCTGCTTATTGTTCATTTTATTTATTATTTATTTCGCTTATTTTTTATTCTGCTATAACTTTGTTATCAATTTCTTCGCAAATCTTTTTAGCAAAATCTTCAACACTCATTTGACCTAAGTCTCCGCCATGTCTTGTTCTTACAGAAACTTTTCCTTCTTCAACTTCTTTATCTCCAACTACTAACATGTATGGGATTTTAGCAAGTTGTGCTTCTCTAATTTTATAACCAAGTTTTTCGTTTCTATCATCAACTTCAACTCTAACTTTATTTTTTAATAATTGTTCTTTAACTTTTTCTGCATACTCACCATGTTTTTCATTGCTAATAGGTAGAATTTTTACTTGATGTGGTGTTAACCAAACTGGTAAATTTCCTTTTGTTTCTTCTAATAAGAATGAAATAAATCTATCAGATGATCCTAAAATTGCTCTATGAACAACAACTGGTCTATGTTCCTTTCCATCTTCACCAATGAAGCTTAATTCAAATCTTTCTGGTAAAGCAAAATCTAATTGGCATGTTGGAATTGTTACATCATGATTTAATGCTGTTCTAATTTGAATATCAATTTTTGGTCCATAGAATGCAGCTTCTCCAGCAGCTTCATAGAAATCAATATTTAATTCTTTTAAGATTTCTCTTAATTGTGATTCAGCTGTTTCCCACATTTCATCATTATCTATGTATTTTTCAACATTTGCTTTATCTCTTAATGATAATCTGTATCTAAATGCATCTTCTGGGAAACCAAAATCTTTTACATATACTTCTTTGATTAAGTTAAGAACTCTACCAACTTCTTCTTTGATTTGATCAGGTCTTACAAATAAGTGTGCGTCATTTTGGCACATTTCTCTAACTCTTTCAAGTCCACATACTGCACCAGAATTTTCCCATCTGAAGTCATGTGCTAATTCACCAATTCTAATTGGTAAGTCTTTGTATGAATGTAATTTATTTTTATAAACAAGCATATGGTGTGGGCAGTTCATTGGTCTTAAAACTAATTCTTCATTGTCCATTGCCATTACAGGAAACATATCATCTTTGTAGTGATCCCAGTGACCACTTGTTTTATATAGGTTAACTGTTCCAATTGATGGTGTATAAACATGTTGATATCCTAATTCAATTTCCTTATCTTGAATATATCTTTCAAGATTTCTTCTAATTGTTGCTCCATCTGGTAAATATAATGGAAGTCCTGCACCAACTAATGGGTGAGTAATAAATAAGTCTAAATCTTTTCCTATTTTTCTATGATCTCTTTCTTTTGCTTCTTCAAGTAATTTTAAATAGTCTTCTAATTGAGAATTTTTTAAGAAAGAAATTCCATAAATTCTTTGAAGCATCTTGTTATGTTCATCACCTCTCCAGTATGCACCAGAGTTTG
The DNA here is from genome assembly GCA_045643205.1 of Clostridia bacterium. GTDB lineage: Bacteria > Bacillota > Clostridia > TANB77 > CAG-508 > CAG-793. Next base: position 15,731 of record JAZUKI010000005.1, read on the forward strand.
ATAATAATTTTATGCTCTTAACTTTTCCTGTACTCATTAAATGAGGGCCTGCACAAAGGTCTGTGAAATCGCCTTGCTTATAAAATGAAATTTCTTCGCCATCAGGTAAATCATTAATTAATTCAACTTTGTATGGTTGATCTTTCATTAATTCTAAAGCTTCTTCTTTAGGTAAAGAAAATCTTTCAATAGGTAAATCTTCCTTTATTATTTTCTTCATCTCTTCTTCAATTTTTGCTTTATCTTCATCATTGAATGATTCTGGTGAGTCAAAATCATAATAAAATCCACCATCATCAATTGCTGGTCCAATAGCAAATTTTGTTTCTGGCCATAAATGAGCAACAGCTTGTGCCATAATGTGTGAAGTTGTATGCCAGTATGCTTTTTGTCCTTCTAATCCTGAATCAAAAGTCAAGATTTCAACTTCATCTCCATCTTTTAATTCATAACGTAAGTCAACGATATTTCCGTTTACTTTTCCGCATGTAGCATTTCTTGCTAATCCTTCACTAATTGATTCTGCTAAATCAATTATGCTCATACCATTGTCAATTTCTTTTTCTGAGCCATCCTTTAATAATATTTTCATAAAATTCCTCTTTCTTGCTTGGGGTCTTTGATAAAACAAAAACCCCGGAGCATATTAAAATAATATACTCTGGGGTGCTATTAGCACGGTTCCACCCGGATATTTTACTTAATTGACTTTATAACGTAAGTAACACGTCTGGTTTAATTCGCCAGCCATTATAAGAAGTTAGTTTTTCAAAAGCATTTACTTGAAATAACTTTCAGCCTATGATTATTTCTCTCTAAAAGCAATCATCTTTTTACTTTGTCTTCCATTAGTTTAATGTATGTATTATACAACTCATTGGTAATATTTTCAAGCCTTACCGCTGAATTTTATAATCTTGTTTAAATGTTTGTTTCCAAACTTTTATATTTATTTATAATATAGTTTATATATTTAATTATTTAATTATTTAAATTTTATAGTTTTTCTTCGTAGCCTGGTTTCTTTAGTAGTCTAAACATATTAGTTTTATATTTTTCTACACCTGGTTGATTGAATGGATCAACCTCTAATAATTTTGCAGAAGTTGCACAAGCTTTTTCAAAGAAATAAATTAATTCTCCGATGTTCTTTGCATTTAATTCTCTAATATTTATTATGATATTTGGTACTCCGCCATCTGTATGTGCTGTAACTGTTCCTTCCATTGCTTTTTGATTAACATATGAAAGCTTCTTTCCTGCTAAATAATTTAAATTGTCTAGGTTATCTTCATCTGATCTAATTGTTATGTCTGTTTCTGTTTTTGCAAAATTTAAAACAGTTTCAAACATAATCCTTTGTCCTTCTTGAATATATTGACCCAGAGAATGTAAATCTGTTGTAAATTCAACACTTGCCGGAAACAATCCTTTGTTGTCTTTTCCTTCGCTTTCGCCAAATAATTGTTTCCACCATTCTGCAAAGTAATGCATTCTTGGTTCGTAATTTGCTAATATTTCAATATTTTTTCCATCATCATAATACAAGTTTCTTAATACTGCATATTGATAGCAATCATTATATTGTAATAATGAATCATTATATTTTTCTTCAGCATATATTGCACCATTCATTAATTCATCAATATTAATTCCGCTTACTGCTATTGGTAATAAACCAACAGGTGTTAAAACGCTGAATCTTCCACCAACATCATCTGGAATTACAAATGTTGTATATTTATCTGAATCAGCTAATTTTTTTAATGCTCCTTTTTTAGCATCAGTTGTTACATAAATTCTTTCACGTGCTTCTTTAATATCATATTTTTGATACATAATTTCTTTAAATATTCTAAATGCAATTGCTGGCTCTGTTGTTGTTCCTGATTTTGAAATAACATTAATAGAAAAATCTTTGTCTGCAATATAATTTATTACATCATTAATATAGTTAGGTACCAAATTATTTCCAACGAAAATTACTTTAGTTTCTTTTTTATCTGTAGATGCTTCATATGTACTATGTAATGCTTCTATAACTGCTCTTGCGCCTAAGTATGAGCCACCAATTCCTATTACTAATAATACTTCTGAATCATTTCTAATTTTTTCGGCAGATTGTTTTATTTTTTTATATTCTGCTGACTTTATATATTTACTTGGAAGATGTAACCATCCTAAAAAGTTTCCATCTTCTTTTGCTTCCATTTCTAATTCTTTGTGCACATCTGTTGTAACATCACTATGTTCTAATAGTTCCTCAAGCTTATAGCCACTAAAATTTAAATTCAATTGTATATTAGACATTTTTCCTCCTTAGTAAAAGATTGTTACTAACTATTAATTGTTAACTAATCTTTTTTATTATTATTCACTAATTTCTTCCGATTTATTTACACTCATTACTTCGATGTATGTTCTTCCATCACTTACTTCAATTTCAGAACCATCTGCATATGTATATTTTGTTTTAGCTTTTCTATCTGATTTTGACCACTTGATTGGAACAGCTTTTCCATTTGTAATGTACCAACCTTTGCCTGAGCCTGTTGTTTGCAAATCTAAATATTTTCCATCAGGCATAGTTGTAAAATTAATTTTTTCAATAATTATATTTTTTGTTGAAACAACTTCTCCTGTTTCATGATCTTTGCAAATATTTTCTTTTGTTGTTTCATATCTTTCATACATTTGTGTTTCACTATTATATTTAAATGTAGTAACGTTTGAACTTCCATCGTATGGAACAACTACTTTATTTGCAATTTTTGCATCTTCTCTTTCACTTAAATTAACATCTTTTACATTATATTTTAATAAAACTGATTTGTCTGATTCTAAACTATATCCTTTTTTCTTTGCAGATTCATAAACTTTATCTGTATCAAGATATGCAGTATGTTCATATGCTAAATTTTCAGGATTTTTTCTATACATTGAGCCTTCGCCAACAATTCCTTGAACATAGTTTATAACGCCTTGTCCTTGCATTTGATCTTTTGCATAATGGCTCCAACCATAACTTGTAAATATTGCATCACTTTCATATGCATAATCTATAAAGTTATGTCTTGCGCTTCTAATTGTTCCTACAGTAAGATTTTCTATATCTTTATACAATGCCATTAATCTACAAGTTCCACCTTCAGTTGGCATTTCATAAACAAGATATGCTTTATTTAATCCTGTTTGAACTTTTACTGCTACTGGTGTGTTGTTTACAACAACTGCTAAAGGCCTTGTTTTTGAATTGATATCAATTATATCTACTTTTTCTTCATCAACCTTTACTGGCTCTATTATATTGTTTTCTACGTTGTTTGGTTGTTCTTGAGTTGGCTGTTTATTAATTAGTACTATAGTAATTGCTACTGCTGCAATTACTATTATAAAAATAAGCATTGCAACTACTCTTTTTATATTTACTTTTTTACCATTATCAAAATGTTCAGCCATACTCAATCCCCCTATACAAGACAAACAAATTAATGTTACTTAATTTGTTTGTCGCTTTTATTTATTAATTTATATTATTTTTTAATAACTAATTTAATAATTGTTTTTAGTAATTATTTGTTTCATAACCGCTTGCTTCTGTTTTTCCTGATTTTTCAATAATTTTCTTACTGATATTTTTAATTTCTTCAGGTACTTCATAATCTTCATCACCAAATATTTCCTTATGAAGTTTTAAAACATTTGATTCTAGTGTAGTTGGTACTCCATACCATACTCCATCAATAGTTGCACCAGCAATAGTATATGGCCATCCAGTACTCTTAGAAATATTGAACTTAGCTAATGTTGGTACTAATCCTAATATTTCATTTTGATCTATGTTAGTACTTACTTTTGGTAAAATTTTTGCTGCTACATCTAATAATTGTGGAATGCTTATTTTCTTAGCTTTATCCATCATTGCTGCTAAAACGTTTCTCATTCTTTCAGTTCTCTTATAATCAGCTCCTGCTGTATATCTTATTCTTCCATAAGATAATGCTTGAGCACCTGTTAATGTTTGTTTTCCTGCTGAAGTTACATGTTTTGAGCCTTTTGTTGTTGGTGTTGAATCAATATACATATTTATATAATTAATTTCATTGCTTTCAATATTAATTTCTATTCCACCTAAAGCGTCAACAGCAGCTACAACAGCATCAAAGTTAACTGTCATATATTCTTTTATATTTAAACCTAAGTTTTTGTTTAATGCTAATAAAGAATTTTGAGCTCCACCATAAGAAAATGCATGAGTTACTTTATCAATTTTTGTTTTTCCATTCTCTTCAACTTCTAAGAATGAATCTCTATAAACAGATAATAATTTAACATCATTTGTCTCTTTATTTATACTTGCAATCATTATACAATCTGATCTATTTCCATGATCATTGTAATCATCAGCACGTGTATCAATTCCAAATAGAGCAATATTTCTATATCCTTTTAAGTCTTCATCTGCTTTTTGATCAATACCAATTGCATTAATATCAATGTTTTCTTTCTTCATTTGTCCTAATAATGATTGAATATATCCCCATCCAGCTACTAGAACTCCTGCAAGAATAATTATAATTACTATTAAAATTGTAGCTATTATTTTAATTGCTTTTTGAACTGGTGTTCTAGCCTTCTTTGATTTTTTATTTTTCTTATCTTTACTCATTTTTTCTCCTTCGTCTACTTAGTTGTTTATTTTGTTTAATACTTTTATTTATTAATTTATTAATTTGTTTATTTGTTAATTTATTTTGCACCTTTTTTGGTAAGAATTGCAAAAATTGTTTTAAATATTATTTTAAAGTCTAACCATAAATTGCAATGTTCACAATAATAATATTCTAATTCTAGTCTTTTTTCATAATCAGTAGCTGAACGACCATTGCATCCCCACCAGCCTGTTATTCCTGGTAATACTCTTTGATATATATTAGGATCTCCACCAAATTTTTCTAATTCCCCTTCAACTAGTGGTCTAGGTCCTATTAATGACATATCTCCTATAAGTACATTAATAAATTGTGGAAGCTCATCTAATGATGTTTTTCTAATTATTTTTCCTACTTTTGTTACTCTTGGATCATTCTCTAATTTTTGATTTTTATCCCATTCTTCTTTGTATTTTGGATCTTTTAAAACTTCTTTTAAAACTTCATCTGCATTATAAATCATTGAACGAAACTTAAATATTTTAATAGTTTTTCCTTTTCTGCCAATTCTTTTTTGTCTGTAAAAGATTGTTTTAAAATCGCCTGTGCACATGGAAGCAATCTTTAAAATTATAGTAATAGGTATTAAAAATACACAACCAATTAAAGCAAAAAGTATGTCAAATAATCTTTTTATTAAAAAATAAAAAAATCTATCTATTTTTCTACCTATACCCATCTTTTGTTTAGTATATTTATCTTCTTTTTTACTCATTTTTGATAACTTCTTTCCCTATAATTTAGAATTCAAAATACCTTATTTATTATATCTTTATTCTATCTATAAGTCAACAACAAAAAGACTTTGTCGAATTTTAATTCATAACAAAGTCTTTAATAAATTATTTCTATTTCTCAGTTTTTTATTGTTTTTAAGTTCTATTTCAGTTGTTTTTATATACTTTTAACCGAATATTCCTTTTTTCTTAACAGGTGGTTGTTCTCCTAATGATTCTGCTAATTTATTAAATAATTCACGTTGTTCTTTTGATAATCTCTTTGGAACTTGTACTTGAACTGTAAATAATAAATCTCCACAAGCATTTGAATTTAATTTTTTGAAACCTTTTCCTTTTATTACAAATGTTGTTCCAGTTTGTGTTCCTGAAGCAATTGTGAAGTTTTCAGTTTCTCCAGTAACTGTAGGTATTTTTAAATCTGCACCTAAAGTTGCTTGAGTTATTGTAATAGGTATTGTGCAGACAACGTTATATCCATCTCTATCAAATACTTTGCTTGCTTTTACATTGATATCTAAATAAATATCTCCGTTTTCACCACCATTTTTTCCTGGTTCGCCTTTACCTTGTAGTCTTAATGTTTGGCCATCTTGAACTCCGGCTGGAATGTTTACTTCTATAGTAACATTCTTTCTTAGTGTTCCTTTTCCGCCACATGTAGTACAAGGTTCTTTAATAATTTTTCCTGTTCCTCTACATTCATCGCATGTTCCTACTGTTTGGAATGTAGCGAATCCACCAAGTGATGATGTCTTTTTTACTTGTCCTGTACCATGACAAACATGACATGTATCAACTGTTGTATTTGGCTTTGCACCCATTCCATGACAAGTATCGCAAGAAACATTTTTACTAATTGTGAATTCTTTTACTATTCCTGTAAAGGCTTCTTCAAATGATATTGATAATGAAGCATGTAAATCTTGTCCTTTTTGAGGAGCAGTAGGATTTCTTCTTGAGCTTCTTCTACTTCCTCCAAATATAGAGGAAACAAAATCATCCATTACATCATCAAATCCAAATCCGCTAGAAGAATATGTATATCTTGAGCCTCCAAATCCGAATGGATCGAATCCTGCACCACCAGCGCCACCTCCGAATCCTTCAGCAGTACCAAATTGGTCATAATTCTTTTTCTTTTGAGGATCAGATAAAACAGAATAAGCTTCGCCTATTTCTTTAAATTTTTCTTCTGCTTCTTTTTTGTTGTCAGGATTTGCATCTGGATGCCACTTTTTAGCTAAATGTCTATATGCTTTTTTGATTTCATCATCTGAAGCGTCTTTATTTAAACCTAAAGTTTCATAATAATCTTTTGCCATTTTATCCTCACTATATTCATTTTGAATGGCGAGCTTTTATTAAGCTCGCCGCTTCAAATATTACTTAGTCTTTCTTTTCTTCGCTTTCAGCGTCTGTTGCTTCTTTTTTATCTTCTTTTTTATCTTCTTTGCTTTCTTCAGGTTGAGCTTCTTGAGCATTTTGTGCATATAGTTTTTCAGAAATTGAATAGAATACTTGTGTTAAGCTTTCTGTTGCTTTCTTAATTTCTTCTACATCTTTTCCTTTTAATGCTTCGTTTACTTTGTCGATTTCTGTCTTAACTTTAGATTTTTCTTCAGAGCTAATCTTATCTCCTAATTTATCTAATGTTGTTTGGCAGTTGTAAACTAAACTTTCAGCGTTGTTTCTAACTTCGATTTCTTCTTTCTTCTTTTTATCTTCTGCACTGTGTGCTTCTGCATCTTTAACAGCTTTTTCAATTTCTTCATCACTTAAGTTTGTTGATGCTGTAATTGAAACTTGTTGTTTGTTTCCTGTAGCCATATCTTTAGCTGATACGTGAACAATACCATTGGCATCAATATCAAATGTAACTTCGATTTGTGGAACTCCTCTTGGAGCTGGTGCAATTCCTGATAATTGGAATCTTCCTAATGTTTTGTTGTCTGTTGCCATCTCTCTTTCACCTTGTAAAACGTGAACTTCAACTGAAGTTTGTCCATCAGCTGCTGTAGAGAATACTTGTGATTTCTTTGTAGGAATTGTTGTATTTCTATCAATTAACTTTGTGAATACTCCACCGTATGTTTCAATACCTAATGATAATGGTGTTACGTCTAATAATACGATATCTTTAACATCCCCTGATAAAACACCACCTTGAATAGCTGCACCGATAGCAACACATTCGTCTGGGTTAATTCCTTTATCTGGATCTTTTCCTGTTATTTTCTTAACCATTTCTTGAACGCATGGTACTCTTGTTGATCCACCAACTAATAATACTTTTTGAATATCACTTGGAGATAATTTTGCATCTTTTAATGCGTTTTCAACTGGTTTTCTTGTTTCTTCAACTAAGTCATGAATTAATTCTTCGAATTTTGCTCTTGTTAATGTCATGTCTAAGTGTTTTGGACCTGAACCATCAGCTGTGATGAATGGTAAGTTGATTTGTGTTTGTTGCATTTGTGATAATTCAATCTTAGCTTTTTCAGCAGCTTCTTTAAGTCTTTGCATTGCCATTTTATCTGATGATAAGTCAATTCCTTGATCTTTCTTGAAACCATCAATCATCCAATCGATAATTTTTTGGTCAAAGTCATCTCCACCAAGATGTGTATTTCCGTTTGTTGCTAAAACTTCGAATACTCCATCACCAATTTCAAGAATAGAAACATCGAATGTTCCACCACCAAGGTCATAAATCATAATTTTTTGATCTGTATCTTCTTTGTCTAAGCCAAATGCTAAAGCTGCAGCTGTTGGTTCATTGATAATTCTTTGTACATCTAATCCAGCGATTTTACCAGCATCTTTTGTTGCTTGTCTTTGTGAGTCGTTGAAGTATGCAGGAACTGTAATAACAGCTTGTGTTACTTCTGTTCCTAAGTATGCTTCTGCATCAGCTTTCATTTTTTGTAGTGTCATTGCTGAAATTTCTTGTGGTGAGAATTTGTCTCCATCGATATCTATTGTATCTGCAGATCCCATTTTTCTTTTAATACTTAAAATTGTATGGTCTGGATTTGTAACTGCTTGTCTTTTTGCAATTTGTCCAACTAATCTTTCTCCGTCTTTGCTAAATGCAACAACAGATGGTGTTGTTCTTGAACCTTCAGAGTTAGGTATAACTACTGGTTCTCCACCTTCCATAACTGCAACGCATGAATTTGTTGTTCCTAAATCAATTCCTATAATTTTTCCCATTTTAAATTCTCCTTTATATTTAAAATTATTTTTAATTTATTTTAGCTATCATTAGCTGATTTTATCTTTGGATTTATTCATTTTTAGTGTAAACTTTGTTTTACATTTTTCATCTAGTGTACACTTTGTTTTACATTTTCCGTCTAGTGTAAAATTTGTTTTACATTTTTAGTTTGCTACAACTACCATTGAATGTCTTAATACTTTGTCACCAATCATGTAGCCTTTTCTGAATTCTTCTTTAACTGTGTTAGGTCCTAGTTTAGGATCTTGGCACATACTTACTGCTTCATGAAGTGATGGATCAAATGGTTTTCCTACTGATTGAATTTCTACAACGTTGTTTGCTTTTAAAATATCTTTTATTTGTTGTAAAACCATTTTTACACCTTCTTGATATTGCTTGTCTTCAGTCTGTGTTTCGGCTGCTTTTTCAAGATTATCAATTGCTGGAAGCATGCTTGTTACAACATCTCCCATTACTGATGAATACAATGCTTGTCTTTCTTTGTCGCTTCTTTTTTTGAAGTTTTCAAATTCTGCCATAAGTCTTTTGATTCTGTCATCCGCTTCATCAAGTTGTTCTTTTTGTTGAACTATTTTATCATTTAATTCTTGAATTGCTCTTTCTGTAGGATCAGTAATTTCTTTTTCAATTTTCATTTTAACTTCGTTAGAATTCTCAACTGCATCTTCTGTTGCTTCTGTTGTTTTTATTGTTTCATCTTGTTCTAAATTTTCTTCGTTTCCTTCCAATGCTCTAACCTCTCTTTCCTTTTGTATTTTTATTTTCTTTTTTCATAATTCCATCTGTTAAAAGTCTGATTTCTCTGTGTTCTAGAAGTCTATTCTTAATAGAAGCACTTTCTTTTCCTGAAAGTTTTCCACTATTTAATTCTTTTCTAATATATTTTAAAACAGATATTACTTTTGAGTAATCCATTCTTGTAGGTCCTAAAATTCCGATTGTTCCTAAATCTTTTTCACCAACTTTGTTTTTGAAAGTAATTAGTGAAAAATCATTTAATCCGTTAATTTCATTTCCTATATAAACATTAAAGTCTTCATCGCCATCTAATAAATTAAATATTAAATCTTTACTGTCTATTAGTCCAAGAAACTTTTTTGCTGTTTCATTTCGCTTTAATTCTGGATTGTCTAGAGCTTGTTCGGCTCCTTGTACATAAACTCTATCATCTTGTTTTAATGTTTTATTTAATTGTTTTATTATTGGCTTGATAACGTCAATTTTGTAATTCATTTCACTCATAATAAATTCTTCAATTGGCTTATCAATTACTGATAATGGTTTGCCTTTTAATTTTTTATTAAATAAAGCATTTAAAGTTTCGATTTGTTCTTGAGAAACATCGCTATCGAACTTTATGATTGTTTCTTTTATAACACCTGTATCTGTGATTATTACAGCCATTAACATTCTTGAGCCTAGCAAAACAAATTTAATCTCTGAAATGATTTGATTTGATGCGTTTGGTTCAATTGAAAATGTTGTATAATGAGTAACTTCAGATATTGTTGATGATGTGATTCTTGTTAAATCTTCCATTTCTTCGACTGTGTCTTGAAGTTTTGCATTTATATATTTTACTTCATTAATATTTAAATTGTTGTCGTCTAAAAGTTCATCAACGTAAAACTTATATCCTTTATTTGAAGGTACTCTACCACTAGATGAGTGAGTTTTTTCTAGAAATCCTTCTTTTTCAAGAGCAACCATGTCATTTCTTACTGTAGCTGAACTGCAATCAATATTGTATTTTTGAATAATTGTATTGCTTGCTACTGGCTCTGTAGTCTCGATATATTCGTTTACTATAGCTTTTAAGATTATTCTTTTTCTTTCATCTAATTTCAAGTTATTGTCACCTCTTTTTTATAGTAAAATAAAAATTTTAGCAATCTTGTCCTTAGTCTGCTAGTAATGATATATTATTTGTTAGCAAAAGTCAACTTAGTTTGCTAAAATTATATAAATGTAATATTGGTAGCTTGTTTTTATTTATATAGCGCTTGCTTTCAAGCCTAGGAACTATAATATTTTGACCAAATATTAAGAGAATTAAAGTCCAAAAAAAGGACTAGAATTTCTCCTAGTCCTTTAAGTTTTTTATTAATTATTCGTCTATTCCGTATGAACCTATGTTTGATGATCCGTAATATTGTTGCATCATATATGAATAGTAATCAAATGGTTTTTGTGTTTCTGGCATTCCGTAGTCAACTCCGTATGTATCAACTGTTATTGATGTAATTTTTGGAGGATTTACAGGTTTGTCTGCTGTTTTTGTTGTATCTTCTGAGTTTTGTTCTCTTGTTTCAACTTCAACATTGGCAATCTTGTCAACTATTTCTAATCCTTCTGTTACTCTACCAAATGCTGCATATTGTCCATCTAATGTTGAATTGTCAGAGTTCATAATGAAGAATTGGCAAGAACCTGAATTGTATCCTTCTTTTGTAATTGATGTTTTTCCTAATGAGCTATAGTCTGAACGAGCCATTGATAAAACACCTTTTTCATGTTTTATGTTGTTTTCTGTGTATCCGTTAAGTATGAATTCACCTTTAATAGAATATGCTTCTGTTCCTTTTGATGAATCTAATTGATCAAGTGTTGCACTTCCTGTTCCATCACCATTTGGACATCCACCTTGAATCATGAAATCAGGAATTGTTCTATGAAATGTTTTTCCATTGTAGAAACCATTTTGTGCTAATTTTATAAAGTTAGCTACTGTGTTTGGAGCAGCATCAGGATATAATTCTCCTTTTATTGTTCCGTAGTTTTCTATAACCATTTCAAATGTTGGATTTTTTCTAACTGTATTTGCTTTCTTAATAATTTGATTTGTTAAATAAGCAATTCCGCCTAATAACAAAATACAAACTATTGCAGAAACTAATAATTTCATTTTTGCTGAACTACTGTAGTCAGCTTCAATAACTGGTTTTTTGCTTTCTTTTTCAGCATATTTATCAGCTTTTGCTTTTATTTTTGCATCTCTTTTTTCTGCTTTTTCTTTATCTCTTTTTTCTTTCTTTTCTTCTTTAGATAATCTTAATTCTTCATCGAAGTCTTCAACTACTTCTTCATTTTCGTCATTATCAACTACGATTTCTTCATTTTCATCGTTGTCCACTACAACTTCTTCATTATCTAATTCTTCGTTATCTAAATTATCTTTTTCCTTTGCCATTTTTTCCTCCAATTATTGATTATTTAATACCTGTTGCTCTTAAGGCATCATTTATGTTGCTGACGCCAATTATATCTAATTTAAATTTTTCTTTCAAGAGCCTTCTATTATTTTCTGGTATTATAACTTTTTTTATTCCTAAACGTTCACATTCTTTTAAACGTTTATCAATCATGTTTACTGATCTTATTTCTCCTGTTAATCCAACTTCACCAATGATTGCTGTGTCTTTAGGTATCTCTATATTTTTAAAACTTGATGCAATGACAAGTGCTGTTCCTAAATCTGCTGCAGGTTCAGTTATTTTCATTCCACTAACTACATTAACATATACATCTTGTGAGCCTAAATTCATGCGTGCTCTTTTCTCAAGAACAGCAATAAGCAGTGCCATTTTATTATAATCAATTCCGCTTCCTGTTCTCTTTGGAATTCCATAAACGCTTGGTGTAGTTAAAGATTGTAATTCTGCAATTAGTGCACGTGAACCTTCAAGTGAACATATAATTGCTGCACCAGCTGTTGGCTCATTGTTTTCTGAGATTAACATTTCAGAAGGATTTGTTACTTCTATCATTCCTTCATTTCTCATTTCAAACATTCCAATTTCATTTGTTGAACCAAATCTGTTTTTTACACATCTTAATATTCTATATGAAAAGTATCTTTCACCTTCTAAATAAAGTACTGTATCAACCATATGTTCTAAAACTCTTGGACCAGCTATTGTTCCATCTTTTGTAACGTGCCCGATTAGAATTGTTGTAATCGCTTCTTGTTTGCATGCTTGCATTACTCTTGCTGTAATTTCTCTAACTTGACTAACAGTACCTGGCGCTGAAGTAATATCTTCTGCATACATAGTTTGGATACTATCTATTATAACTAATCTTGGCTTTAATTCGCTTATTTGCGTTTCAATAGAATCTATGTCTGTTTCGCCAAGAAACATTAAATTATCATTTTTTATTCCAAGTCGATCAGCACGCATTTTAACTTGTTCTGCTGACTCTTCTCCTGAAACATACAATACTTTTCCTGAACCTTCATTATCAAGTATTGATTTTTCAGGTTTTGCTATTGCATCGCACAACTGCAAAATTAAAGTAGACTTTCCTATACCAGGTTCTCCACCAATTAAAACAAGTGAACCTTTAACTATTCCACCGCCTAAAACTCTGTCTAGTTCTGAAATTCCTGTTGAAGTTCTAACTTCTAATTTTCCTTCGACATCATTTAAATTGCGTGGTTTTGATTTCTCTTTTAATTTTACATTTGCACCTGATGAAGATTTAACTTGTATTTTTTCTTCATAAAATGTATTCCACGAATTACAAGCTGGACATTTTCCAAGCCACTTTGGTGATTCATTTCCACATTCACTACAAACAAAAACTGTTTTTGATTTTGCCATTATTCCTCCACTATATTATATTGTCTTCTCCAACTTTTTGTCTTTTGAATAGTTTCTTTATCTTAGCAAATATTTTTGAAATTAATGATTTGTTTTCTATAACAACTAATTCTTTTTTAGCTGTACTTTCGTATTTTAAATTTATTAAGTCAATAATACTAGTTTCATCACTAACTATTAAATTTACTTTTTCTAGTTGTGATGAATCTTTTTGAATTGAAGTTGTCTCTGATGAAATTTCTGATTTAGTATTTTTACTTAGCATTTCATTTATTACTTGTTTTATTTCTTCATCACACAAATAATCTCTATATATGCTAATTAATAAAGTTTTTGTTTCTCTTTCGATTGGTTGTTGTTCTAATGAAACAGCTTCATTGTAATCAAAATACAAATTTTTATCACTATTTAATTCAAGTAATGACCAAATACTACTTGGTATTTTAGCTTTTGTTTCTTCATCTAACATCATCAATATTTGGTAACATTCAGAAAAAACTTTATTAGAAATTACTTTCATATTTACTCCTTATTGGGTTATCTTTCATTATCAATTACAACTTTGCTATTGTTCTTTGAAATTTCACTAAGCGCTTTAGAAACTTCATCTATTTCTGTTTTTGTTATTCCATTATCGTTAATAATTAATAATTTAAATTGATCATTTATTTCAGAAATATTTGGTTGTTGCTCTGTTTCATAATAATATTGTTCATAAAGTTTGTTTGAACTTTCTTTATCTTCTTTTGCCATTTCTCTGCAAACTCTATCTAATACAAGTGAATAATATGAATCAAATGATCTGTCATGTTTTTCTAAATCGTTTTCACTATAACTAATTTGTCCTCTGCATTCTTTAAATCCTTTCAATTTTGCAAAGTATTGTTCTGCTTCTGTAAAATCAATCTTTTTATTTTGTTTTACTATTTTTTCTAATTCTTTATTGAATACTTCGTACATTAAAATATTTTGTGTTGTTCCAAAATATTCACCATATTCTTTGCCTGTTAATTTTATATATTCATCAGCTGTAATGTAATTTGCTTCTGATGTTAATCTATTCATTCTAGCATTTAAGAAATTAAATAAGTCTCTTCCATACATATTGATAAATGCTGTGTCAAAATTGTTCTTACCATCAAAGATATCATTGCCTGCTTTCATTCCTGTTAAGTATTCCATTTGATTTATCATTGACATTGCTTCTTTATTTTTTACATGTTCAGAAAAATTGTATTTAATTTTTCCTTCTGAAGTTTCACTAAAATCTTTAAGTTCTTTTTCTGAAGTTACATCTTCATTTGTAAAAACATCTTCACAAATTTTATTTATTTTTCCATCGACCATAGAAAATAATCTATTATCATTTAAGAAAATTTCTGAAGTATAATTACTGCCAGCTATAGCAAAACATAGTTGTCTAAGTAATGCTCTTTGCTTTTCTGGATCGTCTAAATTATCTAAAAGATTTCTGTCTAAAACACATTCTTTATCTTCTTCAATATAAAATCCTAATGATTCGCTATCTAATGTTGCTTCTGTAAAAGTTGTTGATTTAATTTTACTTAGTGCTTTGTCTATATTAATTTTATAACCTTTATTTGCTAGTACTTTTAAATGATTTGATGCAAAGTCTAATATTAAATTTTTCTTTTCATTGCTAACTACTTTTTCATTGAAGTATTTGATGTTTGTATCACCGTTAGTATTATCTTGATATGCTCTCATTGATTCATCTTTTGCAATGTTAGAAATTTGAGCTGTCATAGTTGGTGGTGTAAAAATGCCTATTGCATTTTTTAAAACATCTTCATCACTAATTGGAACTAGAGAAGTTCTATATCCAATGTCATTAGTTTTTAAATAGCAATATAAATCATCATTATCTGCAACTAAATGATAAATTGTTTCTCCATTATATTTAATTGAATCGGCGCTTATATAATTTCTTCCGTTATATACTGCAGCCTTTTGACTTAAGTCGATAATTTTCATCTTTTCTTTCCTTAAATATTTTACTTTAGTTTTTTAAAAATCGCCAAATAATAATTTATTATCGTCATCTTTATTATTTGATTTTTTTTGATTGTTATTTGGATTTATTGTTGGTATACTACTTTGTCTATTATTATTTGGATTTATAACTGGTATGCTGTCTGGTAAAGTATCTTGTTGTCTTTGCATATTGCTTACTCTAATTCGTTCTGATTCAATTCGAGTTATCTTGGCTTTTGTCTGTTCTGTATTCTTTACTTTCATTCTATCTAATCGATGTCTTTGTTTTTGTCTAATTCTTTCTTTTTGTTTTCTTACACAATATTCATACATTTTAAGTTGTGGTGAACTAATAAATTCTTGTGGTGATTTTTTGCCATAATACATTCTATAAAAGTTCATAATATTTATTATTTTATGTCTAAATATATTTTCACCATTTTGAATATTTAAATACTCTACTGGAGCAATTGGTCTAAATTTTGCTTGTTTATAAGTGCATTGATCAAGTTGTTCTTCACTAAAACTATAACCTCTTTCTTTTAATCTAATTGCTACTCTTGAAAAAGCATATCTATAATTAGCTTCAAAGCTATTATCTCGCATAAATGTTATTTTGTTTGTTTTAGGATCTTTGTTTCTAAAGATAATTCTTCCGCCCCACTTTTCGGCTAATTGAAATCTTGTTAATTGTTCTACAGCATCTTCTGGATTTTTTGATGTTTCTATAATTTTATTTACAATTTCTCCTAATACATAGTTTAAACTATCTTTATAAGCTTTAGCTGGATTTTCTAGTTTATTATATTCGCGTATATTTGTTTGTTTGTTAATCATTCTTATCATTTCTAAATAGAATTCTTTTCCATATTTCTCTTTAACAGCTTCTTCAAATTTTCCATCATTTTTTAATGCACTTACTTCTGGTTTTATTCCTACCATTGTTCCTAAGATATTCATTATAGAAATAGCTGGATAATAATTTGAAGCAGATGTAAAATTGTAATGCAATAAATCTCCGTTTCTTGGCGATAATATAACTCGTGAATATCCTGCATCTCTAAAAGTTTTTATACAAAATGACTCATCTGATCCTTCAACTATTGCTTTATTTGTTAAATACTTTATACTAAAACCTTGAGTTAAAAAATGAAATCCTTCATGTACTATTACCTTTGTAAAATCTTCTAGATTTTCTCCTTTTTTCCACTTATCCCATTCATCTTCTTTTAAGAACAATACATTTGTTGGAGTAAATACATATCCATGTATATCTTTTATAGCTAATTTATGTCCAAGCTTTTTTTCTTGTTCTTCTTGTTCTTTCTTTACTTTTTCGCTATCGCCTTCATATGTATAAGTATTTAATTTTTTAAGTCTTTTTTGTATCTTTTTTAGTTCTTCTTCATTTAACGGAACATCATTATTTGTATTATAAGTAACTAATGCTGTATTAATAATACTAGCAATAAGTTCATTGTCTTCATTAGATATTTTTTTTATACCTATATTGTCATGTAAAACAATTCTTGTAGTTATCTTATTTAGTATGAAACGAAATAATGATTGTCGTTTTTTTACTTCAACTGGTATTAGTTTGTTTTCCATATTCTCCTACTTTATAATGATGAAATATTTTTATTTCTAAATATCCTATTTTTATAGTAATGAAATGTTTGTTATTCCTAAATATTCTAAAAAGAAATTTATAAATTTTGCATGTGACCAACCAAGTCCTATTACCCATGTTTTGTTTAAGTCTTTGTTAGATTGTTCTGGTAATAAACCAAGTGGTGTTGCGTTGTCAACAATAAACTTCATACAATCCGTTGCACTTTTCCTATCGCCTAATTTTGTATAATACATACCCATCATTGCAGTAGATATTATCCAAGGATTTGTACCACCAATATAGGTGTCGTTTTGAAATCTTAGATAACCACTGTTGTATGTTCTTAATGTTAAGTTAATTTCATCAATTGTATTTTTCATAACTTCATCATCTGCATCAAAAACATAATAAGGTATGATTGCTCCTATTTCACTTATATCTGTTAAGTTGTCTACTGTATTTCTTTTTAAAACTTTTCTTTGTGTGTCATATAAATTTTCCAAAATATATTTTTTAATATTTTGTCTATAGATAATAAATTTAGGTTGCTCTTCTGCAATTTCATTCATCTTTTCTTGATTGTCTTTAAATCTATGTCCTACAATATTGTATATTTGTGACATTGCTCCAAATGCAGCATAGATAGCGCTTAAAGAATATAGATGAATTCCTTCATTCATTTCCCATAAATCATAACTTGGATGCTTGTAAATTTCATCTTTGTCAATTTGATAAAACTTTTCTTTGCTTTCATTTTCTTCTGTATTGTTTTCTTCAGAATTATTTTCTTCAGTATTATTTCCCTCTGGAACATTTTTTTCTTCGCCATTTAAAATATAATTAATATACTTTTCTAGAAAATCTATTGCTTTTTCAAGCATAGGTAATATGTCTATTAGTAGATCTTCTTTGTCTTCATTAAAATATTTTTTAGCTATTTGATAATGTTTGTATGCTCCCCAAACTACTTCTGCTGTTTCATCTATTTGGTATCCCCAACATGGAGCAAGTCTTCCATCTGTATAAAATCTTTGTTCCCACATTCCTGTTTTATCTTGAGTATTTTTTAGGAATATTTTATAGAATTTATCTCCATAATCATCAAATCCTAAAAAATCTAATGCTAGATATACCATTACATTGTCACGTGGCCAACAAAATGAGTATCTTCCTGATTTATCTCTTTCTTCATCTACTTCAAGTGATGCTGAAATTCCACCAGTTTCTTCATTTACTAATAAAGGCATATAAAGAATTGATCTGTTGTATATCTTCATCATGCTGTCCATTAGTTCTGTTCCATCTGATTTTATTTTTAATCTATTGTGTTCATCAAGAAAGTTCTTCCAATATTTTTCTATTTTTACTAATTCTTTATCAACATTAATTTTTCTTATTTTATCAATGTTTTCTCTAATTTCATTCATATTGTTGTTTTCATATAACAAGTACATGTATACAACAAATTCTTTTTCTTCGCCTGGATGTAAAACTCCTAAGTCATAGCTGATTGCTGCTTCTGATGCTTGTGAAATATAATCTTTGTCATAGATAACTCCAGAGTTTATGTTTCTTTCAACATCATTAACTTGATGACTTAATGTTTTTTGATTTGCAAAAATTGCACAAGTAAAATTATGGCTGTATTGTATTAATGTTTCTTCTGTTATATAACTTCCAGCTTGGTTGTTATATGATGATAAAGTTTTTGAATGAACTAAAAAATTCATATTTAAATCAATTGTGTTATTGTTTTTAAATATATATTTTTTAATTATTACATCTTTATCAATCATTACAGCATCAACTTGCTTAATATCCAAATTAAAATATGAGTTAGTAATTTCAGTATTTAAGATATTAGTATTTTCTGTATAATATTGATTATATTTATTATTAACATCACTGTGTAAATAGATAATATTTGAATCATTTACCTTTATTCCAACATGTAGAAAATCTGAGTATTGGCGGTAGTCAGGTAAAGGATAATATAGTCTAAGCAATTCACCATATTTTGTGAAACTTACAGTAACATCTTTATTGCCAATAAATGCATCATTAAAATACTTTTTTTGCATATGTGCTCCTCTTATTTTATCTTTTGTTTAGTCTTGTTGTTGTCTTTTAATACTCTATGTTTGTTTTATTTATATCTGTTAATTAAATTTATCTGTCATTAATGTTTTATTCTTCGTTATTATCTTTGTTCATTATTTCAATTATTTGCGCACGAAGATCATTTACTTTTTTATTTAGTCTATTCATTTCTTCATCATTACTTGAAGAAATTCTAACGTCTTCTTCGATTGATTTTCTCATATCTTTTAATTCATTTTCTAAGGAAATCATCTTATTTATTAAATCAAGTCTATCTAAATCTTTCTTAATTGGATTTGTATATATTTGTTCTGATTTAAGTTCTGCATCAGGATTTTCTAATTTAAATTCTTCTCCATATGTAGGAATTTGAACATCTATATCTGGGAATTCTTCACCAATTTTTCCTCTTAAAACATCTTGTGGATCAGGTTCTCCGTGTACTAAGAATATGTGTTTTGGTTTCTTTGTTCTAAATGAACCTATAAAATTCATTAATCCTGATTGATCAGCATGTCCTGAAAAACCTTCGATGTATTTTATGTTTGCACGTACTGAAAATTCTTCACCGAATATTTTAACTTTATCAGCACCATCTACAATTCTTCTTCCTAATGTTCCTGGTGCTTGGTATCCTACAAATAAAATTGTTGAGCTTGGATTCCAAATATTATGTTTTAAGTGATGTTTAATTCTTCCTACATCACACATACCAGATGCTGATATTATGATGCATGGTTCTGTTGATTCGTTTAATGCTTTTGAATCATCTACACTTTGAGTGAATTTTAATCCTGGAAATTCTAGTGGATTATCTCCTCTTTCAATAAATTCTTGTATTTCAGGTTTGAACAATTCTAAGTTTTGTTTAAATATTTGTGTTGCTGATACTGCAAGTGGACTATCAACATATACTGGAGTTTTCATTAATACTTCGTATTCTTTTTGAAACTCTTCATCATCCTTGTGTTGATCTTTAATTTGATTTAATTCATATAGAATTTCTTGTGTTCTACCAACTGCAAATGATGGAATAATTACTGTTCCACCTTTTTCAATTGTTTCACTAACTATATCTAGGAACAATGTTGATTTTTCATCGTTTCTATTGTGTAGTCTGTTTCCGTATGTTGATTCCATTACTAAGTAGTCTGTATCATTTATCATTGTAGGACTTGAAAGTAATGGTATGTCATTATTTCCCAAGTCTCCTGTAAATGTGATTTTTTGTTCTTTTCCATCTTCTGTCACCCAGATTTCAATAATACTACTTCCAAGCATGTGGCCTGCATCATTGAATCTTGCTACTATTCCAGGTGCTATATCTACTAATTCATCGTATTTTTTTGGAACAAAAATTTCCATACAATCAATACCATCTTTTGCTGTGTATAAAGGTTCTAATATCGCTTTTTGTCCGCTTCTCATTCTTTTCTTGTTTTTGTAATCATTTTCTGTTTCTTGAATGTGGCCTGCATCAGGAAGCATTATTGAGCATAAGTCAGTAGTTGCTTTTGTTGCATAAACAGGATTTCTATATCCATCTTTATATAACTTAGGAATTCTTCCTGAGTGATCAATATGTGCGTGTGTTAAAAGTACAAAGTCAATTGTACTTACATCGTAATCGAATGGTTTATCATTCATTAATTCTTCTTCAAAACTACCTTGATGTAATCCGCAATCAACTAAAAATCTTTTACCTGCTGCTTCTATTAAATAGTTTGATCCTGTTACTGCTCTAGTTGCTCCTAGAAAAGTTATTTTCATTTGTATACCTCACACTTATTCAAAAATTTTAATCTTTGTTTTTAAAATTTAATCGCATTATAAAATTTGATTACATTATTCAAAAATTTTAATCTTACGAGTTGTTCTAATTTCTATGTCGCTTCCTTCTGGTACTGGAACATCATATTTTTGGTCAATTATATCTCCATCATAGATTTCTACATGAATTAAGTTGTCTGATGATGTTAATTTTATTGTTAGCTTTTCAAGTAAAACAACTTGGCTATTAAATATTCCTTTTAAAATTCTATAATCAAGTAAATCATTATTTGATATTGGTTGTATTACTTCTGCTTTTATTGCTTTTGGAATAAGTATTTCTTTTATATCATCAAGTTTAATCATCCACTTTGGTAAATTACTTAAGTATCTTACTTCATATAATAAATCTAAAATATCTTTTTTGCTCTTAGCTTTATTAACTTTGATTTCAAACATCTTTAAAAACTCTTTTGTAAGTTTTGTTATTGCTGTTTTACTTTCGTAGAACTTTATTTCATATTCTATTTTTTCTAAATCTCTAAAATAATTATTAGGATTTCCATTTTTATCAATTAGGTTTAATCTCTTTGTTAGTTTGTTCTTTTGATTTTCTAATTGTTCAGCATAATCACTAACACTAAATATTTTTTTATTTTGACTTGCTTTTTGATTATATAAAACAAAATTCTTTTTTAATGATGCTGCTGAATTTAAAATCTTGTTATATTTGCTTATTTCATCTGCAACTTTTTTTCTTTCTTCTATTTGCTTTGAAATAAGTGGTGCACGTTTTTTCATTTTAATTAAATCAATTTTATCTTCATAAATTCTATTAAATGTTTCTGTATTTCTATCAATATGTTTTGATGTATAAAATTGAATACATGCATTTTTTAATTCATTAAAGAACTCTGGTGTTACTGATGTTTTTATTTCGTTTAAATCTACATTTTCAAATAATGTTGGACCAATTATAAATAACAAGTATGTAAAAATAATATTGCATTCAATGCTTTCTAATTCTTTTTCATCGCTTGCCCATGCCCATCCATTAAAGTCTCTAATGATTTCTGATATTGCTATACATTTTCCAATGTTGATTGTTGAATATATAGCTACTCCTGCTTCACCCCATTTCTTTTTTGCTGACTTAATTGCCATTTTTGAAATGTTGTAAATTAGACTTTTAGAGTTAGGTGCTGTTAATAATGTTTTGTTGTTTTGCTTACTATCTTCTTCTATTAAATTTAGTTTATTAGTTGTTAAATATTTTTGAAGTTGATTTCTAGGAGTTGCAATTTGAATACTATCTACATTGTTTAATGTTGTTTCAACAATTTGATATTCAAGATCATCAAGATCTGGTGTAATTCTTTTTACAACTTTGTAGTTAGGATATGATTCTTCTATTTTGTAAAACATATTTAGAATTAAATTTTCAGATTCATGTCCATAGCCTTTTTCTTCAACAATACTAGCTAATTCATCTTTATAATCATGTGAAATTAGTTTTCTTTTTGCCATTACTTTCCCCTCATAATATTTTATTCATCAATATCTTCTTCGTCCTCGTACTCTATATTATCGTCATCATCTGTATATTCATCATCTTCATCTTCTTCGTGATCTTCGTACTTTTCAACATCTTCATATTCTTCGTCATCTTCGTATTCTTCATCTTCAGATTCTTCATCGTCTTCGTATTCTTCATCTGAATCTTCATCATATTCGCTGTCTTCGTCTTCATATTCTTCATCATCTTCGTACTCTTCGTCATCTTCATATTCATCTGAATCTTCATACTCTTCGTCTTCATATTCTTCTGAATTATGTCCTGCCTTCTTAGATGATGGTGCAGCATTTAATTCTTCCCATCTTTCTTGGGTAATTAATACTGTTCTTGGTTTACTTCCTTGGTAACCTGAGATAATTCCTCTTTCTTCTATTTGATCAAGAATTCTTCTTGCCCTTGAATATCCAACTTTTAATTTTGTTTGTAAGAATGTAGCTGATGCTGTTTGATATTGAATAACGTAATTAATTGCTTCTTCTAATAAGTCATCTGTTCCATCATCTTCTTCATCATCTGAACCTTTTTTCTTATTTACTTGTTCAGGGTTTGCATTGTTTTCAATAAATTCATTAATACTTGAATCATAAATATTATCGCCATCTTTCTTAACAAACTTCACTAAGTTTTCTACTTCACTATCTGAAACAAATGCACCTTGTATTCTTGTAGGTTTTGGATCACCTGATGGATAGAATAACATATCACCTTTTCCAAGAAGTTTTTCTGCACCTGCACCATCAAGTATTGTTCTTGAATCTACTTGTGATGAAACTGCAAATGCAATTCTTGATGGAATGTTTGCTTTAATAATACCTGTGATAACATCTACTGATGGTCTTTGTGTTGCAATTACTAAGTGCATTCCTGCTGCTCTTGCTTTTTGTGCTAATCTACAAATTGCATCTTCAACTTCTTTTGCAGCAACCATCATTAAATCTGCTAACTCGTCTATTATAATTACCATATGTGGTAATTTAGGTTCGCCTTTTGTTTCTGCAAGTTCATTGTAACCTTGTATGTTTCTTACTGATTTTTTTGCAAATAAGTTATATCTATTTTCCATTTCTTGAACTGCCCAGTTTAATGCACCTGCTGCTTTTTTAGCATCTGTTACAACCGGAATTAATAAGTGTGGTATTCCATTATAAACTGAAAGTTCAACTATCTTTGGATCAACCATTAATAATTTTACTTCTGATGGTTTTGCTTTATAAATAATTGATGTGATTAATGTATTGATACATACTGATTTTCCAGAACCTGTAGCACCTGCAATAAGTACGTGTGGCATCTTTGCGATATCAGTAACTATAATGCTTCCTGCAACATCTTTTCCTAATGCCATTGTTAATTTTGATTTTCCATTTTGGAATTGTTCTGATTCTACTATTTCTTTTAATCCAACTACTGATTTAAATTTGTTTGGAACTTCAATACCTACTGTGTGTTTTCCTGGAATTGGAGCTTCAATTCTTATTGTTTCAGCTTCAAGTGCTAATGCGATATCATCTGATAGGTTAGAAATTTTATTTACTCTAACACCTTGAGCTGGTGCTAATTCAAATCTTGTAATTGCTGGTCCTACAGAAACATTTTCTACTTTTGCACTTACCCCAAAACTTTGTAATGTCTTTCTTAATTTTTCTGCTGTTGTTAATAAGGTTTTCTTATCTTCACTCTTAACGTTTTCTGGTGGATCAGCTAATATATCAATTGGTGGGAAGTCATAGTTGTATTCTTCTTCTGTTAAACCGTGTTGTAAATTTAATTCTTCTGAAACTTCTTCTTCTTTTTCTTTTTTCTTCTTTGTGAATAGTTCTTCTTCAGATCCTGCGTCTATATCCTTTATTGAAGCAACGCCTGCACGTTTCTTAAGTTTCTTTCCATTGTGTATGTCAGGAACAACCATTCCTGGTGATGGATGTTTCTTCTTTTTATTAGTATTATTTAAATTGATTGTAATTTGTTCGTTGATAGGTTCTTCTTCGTCTTCTTCCTCTTCTTCATTTTCTTCTTTATGGAATAATTTATCTAGGAATGTTCTGTGCTTTGGTTCTTCTTCCTCTTCCTCTTCTTCAACTGCTCTTCTTCTTTCTCTAATGTTATTTGCTTTTTCTTGAGCTTTTGAAACAGAGTTTGAAATATGATCTGCTGGATGTAAGTTGAACATTCTTACTATTAATACTAATAATGCACCTACTAAAACAATTACTGCGCCTGTGTTTGATAAAAGTTTTGCTAGTAGCAGTGCAGGGAACGTTCCTACAACGCCTCCACCAACATCTACTTTTCCTAGCTCGTATGCTTTGCTTAAAACGTTTCCAAAATCATCTGCGTAATCTATTACGCTTGGTTGTGAAAATTGATAGCATGCTAAAATTGCATCAACTAATATTAATATAATAATAAACAGCCAAACTTTTTTTGGATATGATCCAAATTCTCTATTGATTGCAATGTATATAGCCATTAAGAATAATCCTGGTGGCATTAAATATTTTATATATCCAAATATTCCACCTAATACAGGGCTTATAGTTTCACCTACAACCCCAGCTTGCATATATATTAAAACACCTAAAAGAATAGCTAAAACAATCATTATAACTACTGTTATATTTAGATTTCTTTCTTCAAGTTGTTTTTTCTTACTTTTTCCTCTTGGCATTAATGTCCTCCTGTTGGTAAAAAATACCATTTATTGAAAGTTTATTTTTTAACTTAAAATGCTTATAGTATTTTGCTTAAAGTGCTTATAATATTTTGCTTAAAACGCTTACAATATACCGATTGAATTATATATTAATGAGTTTAATTATTCAATAAAATAATTTGAAAAAATGATTTAAAAGTGGCTAAAATACAGGCTTTTTCGCCACTTTTATGTTGTATTAATTTTATGTTAAATTTTGTTTAATTTATAGTAATATTTCTTGCTTTATGTAAACAGAATTAGACAAAAAAAAATTAATTTGATTGGCTTTTAATTTTTAATAGGGATTTTTTTTTATAAAAATTTTAAGACAAAAAAATTAAGAGAGATTTTATAAGCAAAATTTTAAGACAAAAAAATTAAGAGAGATTTTATAAATCTCTCTTAATATAAATACTTTATCTAATTAAACTAATTTTAAAATTACAGCTTCTGCTGCGTCTCCTCTACGTGCACCTTTCTTAATGATTTGAGTATAACCTCCAACCTTTGTTGCATATCTAGGAGCGATTACATTGAATAATTTATCTGTTAAATCGATTGAGTTTCCTTCTTCGTCTTTAACTTTGTTAATCTTTGTAAACATTTTTCTTCTAGCGGCTAATCTTGATGGTTCGTCTTTTTGTCTCTTTTCTGTTTTTGATTCTTTAACTACCTTTAAGAATTCTTTGCCGTTTTTACTCTTTGCAAGTTCTGTTTCTTTGTTTCCCTTACTATCTAATTTTGCTTTAACAACTTTAGCGTCAACTTCTGTGAAGTTATCTTTTTCTTTAACTGCTAATGCGATAAGGCTATCAACTATTGCTTTAACTTCTTTAGCTCTTGCTTCAGTAGTTTCGATTTGTTCATGCCATATTAAATCAGTAGTTAAGTTTTTTAAGATTGACATACGTTGATCAGTTGTTCTACCTAATTTTCTCATTGCCAATTTAATTCACCTTCCTATTCATCAATATTCTTTACGTCTAATCCTAGACTGTGAAGTTTATTAATTACTTCGTCAAGAGATTTCTTTCCTAAGTTCTTAATCTTCATCATTTCAGGAACTGTTTTATTTGTTAATTGTCCAATGGTTGTTATTCCTGATCTTCTTAAACCATTGAATGATCTTACTGATAATTCCAATGTTTCGATTGGTTTTTCAAGAAGTTGTTGTTCAACGTCTACTTCTTTATCTTTCATAACTGTTGTGCTCTTTGCTGCTTCTGAAAGATCTACAAATAATTGAATATGTTCTGTTAAAACTTTTGCTGCTAAGCTTAATGCTTCGAATGGCTCTAAGCTTCCATCAGTCCAAAGTTCAATTGTTAATTTGTCGTAATCTACCATTTGTCCAACTCTAGTGTTTTCAATGTTGTAGTTAACTTTCTTAACTGGTGAGAAAATACTATCAATTGAAATTACACCAATTGGTTGATTATCTTTTTTGTTTTTCTCTGCGGTATTATATCCTCTTCCTCTCTCTGCAGTTAATGTCATTTCAACTCTTCCGCCTTTTCCAACTGTGCAGATGTGAAGATCTGGATTTAGTATTTCTACTGTTCCATCTGTAATGATATCTCCAGCCGTTAATTCGCCTTCGCCTTTAAAGTCAATTCTTAAAGTTTTTTCTTCATTGTCATCCATTTTTAATCTAATCATTTTTAGATTTAAAATAATTTCTGGTACATCCTCAACAACATTTGGGATTGTTGTGAACTCATGTTCAACTCCTTCAATCTTTGCACTTGTGATTGCACTACCTGGTAATGAAGATAATAATATTCTTCTTAAAGAATTTCCAATTGTTATACCATAACCTCTTTCTAAAGGCTCACATAAAAACTTAGCGTAATGTTTGTCTTTATCGATTTCTAGGCATTTAATATTTGGCTTTTCAAATTCTATCATTTCTACCTCCTAAATTATTTAGCAAAACTTATATGATAATTTAAGTTTTGCTTTAAAGAAAAATCTTAATAAATCAATTTTTAAGCATTTATTATATCTATTATCTAGAATATAATTCAACGATTAAGTGCTCTTCAACTGGTAAATCAATATCTTCTCTAACAGCAAGTCTTACAACTTTGCCGCTTAATTTGTCAGCGTCTTTTTCTAACCAAGCTGGTACTGGTCTAGCTGCTTCTGTTTCAACAGCTGCTTTGATAGCTCCATTGTCTTTTTTGCTTTCTCTAACTGCAATAACATCTCCTGCTTTAACTAGGAATGATGGAACATCTACTTTTTGTCCATTTACTTCAAATGCTGCATGTGTTACAAGCATTCTTGCTTGTCTTCTTGTGCTTGCATAACCTAATCTATAAACTACGTTATCTAATCTACTTTCTAGTAATTGTAATAAGTTATCACCTGTTTTTCCTTTAGCGTTGTTAGCCATTTCAAAATATTTTCTGAATTGCTTTTCTTGTACGCCATAGATGAATTTTGTTTTTTGTTTTTCTCTAAGTTGAAGTCCATATTCTGATACTTTTCTGTTGCTGTTTGATGGATTTCTTCTAGATTTTTTATTGTAACCTAGGAATCCTGGTTCGATACCAAGAGCCCTACTTCTTTTTAAAATATGTTTGTTGTCAGACATATTTCTCTACCTCCTAACTTTAAATTATACTCTTCTTCTTTTTGGTGGTCTGCAACCATTATGAGGGATTGGAGTTACGTCTCTAATTGATGTAATTTCTAATCCTGCTGTAGATAATGATCTAATTGCAGATTCACGACCTGCTCCTGGTCCTTTAATGAAAACTTCTACAGTTTTTAATCCATGTTCCATAGCTGCTTTTGCTGCTGTTTCAGCAACTTCTCCAGCTGTGAATGGAGTACTTTTTCTTGATCCTTTAAATCCTAATCCACCGGCACTAGCCCAAGAAATTGTATTTCCTTGTGTGTCGGTAATTGTAACGATTGTATTATTAAAGCTTGCATGAATCATTACTTTTCCTGATTGAATGTTCTTGCTTACTTTTCTTCTACTTGTGGCTTTCTTTGCTGTTGCCATTCTTTACTTACCTCCTAAAATTAATCTTTCTTTGTACGAACTACTAATTTTCTTGGACCCTTTCTTGTACGGGCATTAGTTTTAGTTCTTTGTCCTCTTACTGGAAGACTTTTCTTATGTCTTGTTCCTCTGAAGCAACCCATTTCAATTAATTGTTTTATGTTTAATTGTGTTTCTCTTCTTAGGTCACCTTCTACTAAATAACCAGACATTGCTTTTCTAATAGCTTGTTCTTGATCATCTGTTAAGTCTTTAACTCTAGTGTCTGGATTGATACCAGCTTCTGCTAGAATTTTTTGTGATCTTTTCAAACCTATACCATAAATGTATGTAAGTCCGATTTCTACCCTTTTTTCTTTTGGTAGTTCAACTCCTGCTATACGAGCCATGTTTACACCTCTTTCATAAATTTTGTATTTGTATATTTTAATTTTTCTATCTTGCACTTCTAAAGGTGAAATGCACCGAATTTAATGTTAATAACACGAGTTAGAAAGGTTTGGTCGTATTATTAATATTAAATTCGATCTCTAAAAGTTTAAGATAAAGTATTTATATTTTACATATTCTCAATCAGCCGCGCGAGAAATATGAAAATAACTAAAATTGGTTGGTTAATGAATCCTTCTATTTTCAATACTTTGAAATGATTTTTTATATCGTTTTTAAATATTGTTTTCTAGAACGCAAATTAAAGTAATTTCAATATTTTGAAACTACTTTAATCTACAATTAACCTTGTCTTTGTTTGTGTTTTGGATTAGAGCAAATAACTCTAATTACACCTTTTCTTTTTATAACCTTGCATTTTTCGCACATAGGTTTTACTGATGGTCTAACCTTCATTCTATTTTCCTCCTAATTTGCTTTTATACTTTAATGCATTATTTAATTATTTATCTCTCCATGTAATTCTACCTTGAGTTAAATCATATGGTGATAATTCTAATTTTACTTTATCTCCTGGAAGAATTTTAATGTAATTCATTCTTAATTTTCCTGAGATATGAGCTAAAATTTCATGTCCGTTTTCTAATTTTACTTTAAACGTTGTATTTGGAAGTGCTTCTGAAACAATTCCTTCAACTTCGATTACGTCATCTTTAGACATATAAATTTTTTCTCCTTTTTAAAAATAATTTTTGTCATGATTTTTATGAGTGTCACGACTAATTAATTTTACAATAATTTTAGCTTAAAGTCAATATTTCAGGCTCATTTTCTGTAATTAAAATTGTATTTTCATAATGGGCTGATAAGCTTTCATCATAAGTCCAAATTGACCAGCCATCATCACCTTGGCATATTTCTGGTGAACCAGCTACTACCATAGGTTCGATGCATATTGTCATTCCAGGTTCTAGGCGTGTGCCCCTTCCTGGTTTGCCATGGTTTGGTACTCCAGGATCTTCGTGCATTTCTCTTCCAATGCCGTGTCCTTCAAATTCTCTAATTACGTCAAATCCGTTAGCTCTTACATATTCTTGTACTGCATAACTGATGTCGCCTATTCTGTTTCCTTTTTTAGCTACTTTTAAAGCTTCATAAAAAGCTTGTTTTGTAACTTCCATTAACTTTTTAGCTTGTGGTGATACCTCTCCGACTGCATAAGTTCTACAGCAATCACCGTTGAATCCATTTTTATAAGTTACAAGGTCAATTGAGATTATATCTCCTTCTCTTAAAACAACTTTATTAGATGGAATTCCGTGTATTATATTATCATTTATAGATGCGCAGATGGATGCTGGAAAATCAGGTACGCCCTTCATTCCGCTTGGATAACCTTTTTCTGCAGGTATTGCGCCTAATTCTCTCATTTTTGCTTCAGCAATTTTATCAAGTTCAAGAGTTGTTACTCCTGGTTTTATTGCTTGTTCTATTGCTTTTTGAACTAAGTCTGCAACTCTGCCAGCTTCACGCATACAATCAATTTCTGATTTAGATTTAATTGTAACCATTTGCTATCTTCTTTCTAATTTTTATTCTTCAATTCTTATATCTATTGATTCAATTCTTGTATTTATTCTTCAATTCTTTTATCTATTGATTCAAATACTTTTCTAGTTGTATCTTCTCTTGTTGTTTCAGAGTATATATCAATATCTATTGGTGCTAATAATTGTTTTTCTTTATAATAATTAATTAATTGTTCAGTTTCTTTATGATAAACTTCTAATCTTTTTCTTATTATTTCAGGAACATCATCGTTTCTTCTAATTAACTCTGAACCGCATACGTCACAAATACCTTCAACTTTTGAAGGCATGAACTTTGTATTGTATGCTGCACGACATGTTTTGTTTGAACAAATAACCCTACTTGATGTTCTTATAACAAGATCTTCATCAGGTACATTTAAGTCAATAACTGCTGTTATTTTTTTGTTTTTAGATTTTAAATATTCATCTAAAGCATATGCTTGCTCTATTGTTCTTGGAAAACCGTCAAGTACTGCTCCATCTAAATTTTCTAATTGTTTTTCTACTAGTTTTATTGTTATTTCATCTGGTACTAATTTACCTTGTGAAATATATTTTTCTGCTTCTTTTCCTAGTTCTGTTTGATTTTTTATTTCATCTCTGAAAATGTCTCCTGTAGCTAAGTGAGTCAAATTGTAGTGTTTGCAAATTTCCATTCCAATTGTTCCTTTGCCACTACCAGGAGCACCAAGCATAATAATATACATATATGTTCCTTTCACACTAATAAAATAGTTTGTATACAAACTATTTTATCATTTGTGTTTTTAAAAAAGATTAAAGGGACGCGTTCTGTAACGAAGAGCATCCCTATGTTAATTTAATACTCTTAAAACTATTTATTTAAGAATCCTTTATAATGTCTCATTACTAATAATGATTCTAGTTGTTGCTCTAATTCAATAGCAACACCAACCAAAATTAATATTGATGATCCACCAAATGCTGTGTTTAATCCTGTTGCTTTTGCAAACATTGGGATAATAGCTATAACAGCTAAGAATATACCACCGAATAATACTACTTTAGATAGTACTGATGATAAGTAATCTGATGTTGGTTTTCCTGCTCTGATTCCAGGGATGAAACCACCATTTCTCTTGATGTTTGCTGCAACTTCTAATGGATTAAATGTTGCATATGTATAGAAATATGTGAAACCAATAATTAATAATAAATAAATTACTGCATTGATTATTACATAGTTCCAGCCAACACTTGATGAAGATGTAGCGATTGATAAATCGTAAACAACTCTCCAAAATCCTTGTGTATTTGCTATTTGAGGATTTACTAGTTCAATAATAAGTGCTGGGAATGTCATGAATGATGATGCAAAAATTATTGGCATTACACTTGCCATTGCTGGCTTGATTGGAATGTGTGTATTTTGTGCACCAACCATTTTTCTTCCAACAACTTTCTTTGAATATTGAACTGGAATTCTTCTTTCAGCTAATTGTACAAATACTACACCTGTTACTAATAATAGAATTCCAAATACGATTAATAATGCGAATATTAATCCTTTTGTATCGAAAACTCCATCTTTAACAACTAATCCAGCTACTGATGTAATAGCTGTTGGAATGCTTGAAACGATACCAGCAAAGATTAACATTGATGTTCCGTTTCCAATTCCTCTTGATGTAATTTTGTCTCCAACCCACATAAGTAGTGAAGTTCCGGCTACTAGTGATATAACAACTACTGCCATTGTTTGGAATCCTGTTGAAACAAATATACCATTCATTTCATATGAGAAGTAAATTCCTAATCCTTCTACTACTGCTAGTACTAAAGATATTATCTTTGTTAGTCTATCAACTTTCTTCTTTCCTTCTTCTCCACCTTCTTTAGTTAATCTCTCTAAAGCAGGTATGATCATTGCTAATAATTGTACAATGATTGATGAAGTAATGTATGGTGTGATTGACATTGCGAATATTGATAGTCTTGAGAAAGCACCACCGGAAATAATATTGATTAATCCTGTTATTCCTGATGATGATTCACCTAATTGGCTAACTGCTTCTAAGTTAACCATAGGTATAGTTATAAAACAACCAATTCTAAATACTATTAATAATAGTAATGTATAGAATAGTTTTTTCCTTATTTCAGGAGTTTTAAATGCGTTGACTAATGTTTTAAACAATTAAATCACCTCTGTCTTTCCGCCTAAAGCTTCGATTTTTTCTTTAGCTGAATTTGTGAATCTTTTAGCTTTTACAGTTAATTTTTTATCTAATTTACCAGTAGCAATAACAACGATTCCGTCTTTTGCTTTGCTGATAATTCCATCGTTAATAAGACTATTAACATCTACTACATCTGTTGTTGCGTTATTTAACATAGTTAATGTTACTTCATTGTAGTCCTTAGCGAACTTGCTGTTGTTGAATCCTCTCTTAGGTAATCTTCTATATAATGGTGTTTGTCCACCTTCAAATCCACGTCTTACTCCGCCGCCAGCTCTAGCTTTTTGGCCTTTATGACCTCTTCCAGAAGTTTTTCCTAATCCTGAACCCATACCACGTCCAACTACAGTTCTCTTTGTTCTTTTAGTTGATGGCTTTAATTCATCTAACTTCATATTGGGTTACACCTCCTTATGTCATTTTAATTTCATACGAAATTATTTTATACAAATAATATTCAATTGTAAATAATGAATAAAATATATTTACGTTATTTTTTTGCAATATAAATTATTGCTAAATTATTTAACGTCTTCTACTTTTATTCCTCTCTTCTTTGCAACTTGTTCAATTGTTTGCATTGATTTTAAACCGTTTAATGTTGCATAAACACAGTTTCTTGGATTGTTAGTTCCTAAAACTTTAGTTCTAACATCTTTGTATCCTGCAAGTTCAAGAACTGGTCTAACAGATCCTCCTGTGATTAATCCAGTACCTTCTGCAGCTGGTTTTAATAGTACTTTTGCACTACCAAATTCTCCAGTATATTCATGTGGAACAGTTGTACCAACGATTGGAACTTCGATTAAATGTTTCTTAGCATCTTCGATTGCTTTGCTGATTGCTTCAGGAACCTCAGCTGCTTTTCCATTTCCAATTCCAACGTGTCCAGCACCATCACCAACTACGACAACAGCACTGAATCTAAATGTTCTACCACCTTTAACAACTTTTGCAACTCTATTGATTGCAACGACTTTTTCATTTAGTCCGTCGTCTTTTTCTTCACGTCTATTTTGTCTATCTGCCACTTGATTTACCTCCTTCTTCTTAGAAATTTAATCCGCCTTCTCTAGCGCTATCAGCTAATGCTTTGATAACACCATGATAAATGTATCCGCCTCTATCGAAAACAACATCTGAAATTTTTGCATCTTTTGCTCTCTTTGCTACTAATGCTCCAACTTCTTTAGCTGCTTCTACACTTGCGTGTTTTGTTTTAACTTCTTTATCTAATGAAGAAGCTGCAACTAATGTTTTTCCGTTAACATCGTCAATGATTTGTGCATAGACTGCAGAATTACTTTTGAAAACGCTTAATCTTGGGCATTCTGGAGTTCCGCTAATTTTTGTACGAACTCTAGCATGTCTTCTTGTTCTTTCAAGTTTTCTATTTGTCTTTGAAATCATTATTTATCTCCTTTCTAGATATTATTTACCTGTCTTTCCTTCCTTACGTATTAAGTGTTCTTCAGCATATTTAATACCTTTACCCTTATATACTTCAGGTGGTCTCTTTGATCTAATAACAGCTGCTGTTTGTCCAACAACTTCTTTATTAATACCTCTTACTATAATTGTGTTTGCATCTGGAACATCAAATGTGATTCCTTCTGGTGCTTCAACAATTACTTGGTGAGAATATCCTAAGTTCATAACAAGATTTGTTCCTTGTTTTTGAGCTCTGTAACCTACACCATTAATTTGAAGTGTTCTAGAAAATTCATTATTAACACCTTCAACCATATTAGCGATTAAAGTTCTAGTTAATCCATGTAAATTTCCATTAGCTTCATTTTCTATAGAAACGATAATTTCGTTTTCTTTAACTTCAGCTTTAACTGCTGGATGAATATCTATTTCAAGAGTTCCTTTTGGTCCTTTTGCAGTTAGATGTTGTCCATCAATTGTTATTGTAACACCAGCAGGAATTGCTATAGGTTTCTTTCCTATTCTTGACATTTTGGTTTTCCTCCTTCTTTAATAATTACCAAATATAAGCTAGAACTTCTCCTCCTAAGCCTTCTTTACGTGCTTCTTTGTCTGTTTTAATTCCTTTAGATGTTGAAATTAAAGCAATACCTAAACCGTTAAGAACTTCTGGAAGTTCATCTTTATTTACATATATACGTAATCCTGGTTTTGAAATTCTCTTTAATCCAGAAATTACTTTCTTACCTTTTTCATCATATTTTAATGTGATTCTGATAATTCCTTGTTTTTCATCTTTAATCTCTTCAAAAGATTTGATATATCCTTCATCAGCTAAAATTTGAGCGATTGCTTTCTTTATATTTGATGATGGAACGTCAACTGTAGCATGTTTTGAAGTATTAGCGTTTCTAATTCTTGTTAACATGTCTGCGATTGGGTCAGTTGTATTCATTTATTTCCCTCCTTCTTTGTCAGATTTAAATATTTATTACCAACTTGCCTTTTTCATTCCAGGAATTTCGCCTTGGTGAGCTAGTTTTCTAAAACATTCACGGCAAATTCCATATTTTCTTATATAAGCATGTGGTCTTCCACAGATTTTGCATCTATTATATTCTCTAGTTGCATATTTTTGTGGTTTTTGTTGTTTAACTTTTAAAGATTTCTTAGCCATTCTTGACTCTTTCCTCCTTCATTATTATTTACTGAAAGGCATTCCAAGAAGAGTTAATAATTCTTTAGCTTCTTCATCAGTTGTTGCTGATGTTACGAAA
Organism: Clostridia bacterium; assembly: GCA_045643205.1. Lineage (GTDB taxonomy): Bacteria > Bacillota > Clostridia > TANB77 > CAG-508 > CAG-793. The sequence continues at coordinate 50,683 of JAZUKI010000005.1, forward strand.
ACTATATCCATTCCTCTAACTTTATCTACCTTATCGTATTCAATCTCAGGGAAAATTAATTGTTCTTTAATTCCCATTGAATAATTTCCTCTTCCATCAAATGAATCAGATGAAACTCCTCTAAAATCTCTAACACGTGGTAATGCTACATTGAATAGTTTGTATGCAAAATCATACATTTTTCCACTTCTTAATGTAACTTTTACTCCTATATCCATTCCAGCTCTGATCTTGAAAGCAGCTATAGCTTTCTTTGATTTTGTTACTACTGGTTTTTGTCCTGTAATTTCTGTTAAATCTTTTACACATCCTTCTAATGTTTTAGGATTGTCTCTTGTATCTCCTAAACCAACATTAAGGATAATTTTCTCTAATCTTGGAACTTCCATTACTGACTTGTAATTGAATTTCTTCATCATTGCTGGAACTATTTCTTTCTCATATTGTTCTTTTAAAATTTCCATATAAGTCTTAATAGACCTCCTTTCGCAATATTAATTTTATAATTCAGCTCCGCAGCTCTTGCAAACTCTAACTTTCTTATCACCATCAACTTTGTAACCAACTTTAACGGCTTTTTTACATTTAGGGCAAACTACTGCAACTTTACTTGAATTGATTGGATGTTCTGAAGCTATAATTCCTCCAGTTTCTCCAGCTTTTCTTGGTTTTGTAGCTTTTTTTCTAACATTAACTTCTTTAACTACAACTTTATTTGATTTAGGTAAAACAGAAAGAACTTCTCCTGTTGTTCCTTTATCATTTCCAGATAATACTTTAACTGTATCTCCTTTTCTAAGTTTCATGTATTTCACCTCTTTCTTTTATAAAACTTCTGGTGCTAGTGATAAGATTTTCATATAATCAAAATCTCTTAATTCTCTTGCAACTGGTCCGAATATACGTGTTCCAGTTGGAGTTTTATCGTCCTTTATAATAACTGCTGCATTTTCATCAAATCTAACAACTGTTCCGTCTGGTCTTTGAATAGGTTTCTTTGTTCTAACAATAACTGCTTTAACAACTTGTCCCTTTTTAACTGTTCCATCTGGAATAGCACTCTTTACTGATGCAACTACAACATCACCTACACCTGCAAACTTTCTATATGATCCACCAAGGCATCTTATAACCATAAGTTCTCTTGCCCCTGTGTTGTCAGCTACTTTTAATCTAGTTTGTTGCTGTACCATAAGTATTTCCTCCTTCTTCTATATTCTCATGTAAAGTTTTACTCTACAATAAAATTTTTGAATAATTATTTAATAACTGCTTTCTCTGTTATTTTAACAAGTCTATATCTCTTATCTTTTGATAAAGGTCTTGTTTCCATAACTTCAACAGTGTCTCCAACTTGGCATTCATTGTTTTCGTCATGAGCTTTTAATTTATATGTTGAAGCTTTGATTTTTCCATATCTTTTATCCATTTTCTTTGTTTCAACTGCTACAACGATTGTTTTGTCCATGCTGTTAGAAACTACTTTTCCAATCATTATTCTACGAAGATTTCTTTCCATTAGGTATTTATCTCCTTTCTTTATTTATTAGCCTCTTTTAACTTTCTTTCAGTTAAAACTGTATTTACTCTTGCAATGTCTTTCTTTACTTGAGAAATTTTCTTAGGATTATCTAAACCGTTTGTAGCTAAGCTAAATCTTAATTTAAATAATTCTGATTTTAAATCTCCTAATTCTTTCTCTAGATCTGGTGAAGACATTTCTCTAATCTTATTTATCTTCATCTTGATCACCATCCATTTCTTTCTTAACTATTTTTGTTCTAACAGATAGTTTGCTTCCTGCAAGTGTTAATGCTTTCTTAGCAACTTCGTCTGTACAACCATCGATTTCAAACATTATTCTTCCTGGTTTTACAGGTGCTACCCATCTTTCAACATTACCTTTTCCTTTACCCATACGAGTTCCGATAGGCTTTGCTGTTTCTGGATGATCTGGGAAGATTCTGATCCAGAATTTTGCATCTCTACTTGCTGATCTTGTCATAGCAACACGGGCTGCTTCGATTTGGTTAGAAGTAATATGACCTAGTTCACATGCTTGTAAACCAAATTTTCCATTAGCAATTACGTTTCCTCTTGTTGCTTTTCCTCTATTTCTACCTTTTTGTTGTTTTCTGTATTTTGTTTTCTTAGGCATCAATGGCATCGTCATTTCCTCCTTCCATCTTAACTTTTACGTTTCTTTTTTCTGGAAGAACTTCGCCTTTATATATCCAAACTTTAACACCAACTTTTCCGTATGTTGTATTTGCTTCTGCAAATCCATAATCAATGTCAGCTCTTAATGTTTGAAGTGGAATAGAACCTTCTTTATAGAATTCTGTTCTAGCCATATCAGCTCCGCCTAATCTTCCTGAGCATGCTGTTTTAATACCAAAAGCTCCTGCTTTTAATGTTCTTTGCATGCATTGTTTCATAGCACGTCTGAATGAAATTCTTCTTTCTAGTTGTCCGGCAATATCTTCTGCTACTAATTGAGCATTAAGATCTTTGTCTTTAACTTCAACAATGTTTAAATTAACATGTTTATCAATCATTTTTTCTAATTCGTTCTTTAATTGTTCAGCTAAGTTTCCGCCTTTTCCAATTACAAGGCCTGGCTTTGCTGTATAAACGTTTACTTTTACAAACTTAGATGTTCTTTCGATTTCAATTTTAGAAATTCCAGCAGCATATAGTTTTTTCTTAACATAAGTACGAATTTTATGGTCTTCTACTAAATATTCGCCATAATTTTTCTTGTTAGCATACCATTTTGAATCCCAGTCATTGATAACTCCGACTCTAAGTCCACGTGGATCTACTTTTTGTCCCATAACTTTGTATTTGCCTCCTTCTTATAATTAATCGCGCTCTTTTAATACTATTGTAGTATTACTTGTTCTTTTTCTAATTCTTACTGCGCTTCCTTTTGCTGCGGCTCTAATTCTCTTTAATGTAGGGCCTTGATTTGAATAAATCTCAGCAATATATAATTTGCTGTGTGTCATGTTGTAATTGTTTTCTGCATTTGCAATAGCTGATTTTAATAATTTGTATAATACTTCTGTACCAGCTTTTGGTGTGAATTGTAAAATTGCTAATGCTTCATCAACATCTTTTCCTCTAATTAAATCTGCAACGATTTTAACTTTTCTAGATGAAATTCTTGCATATTTAACTGTAGCTTTAGCAGAATCAACTGCTTTAACTTCTTTATTTGCTTTCTTAACTGTTGTAGCTTTTTCTGATTTTACTTCAGCTTTAGCTGTTTCAGTTTTTGTTGCAGCTTTTGTTGTTGTTTTCTTTTCTGTAGCTGCTTTTGTTGTAGCTTTTGTTTCAGTAGCTTTCTTTTCAACTGTTTTCTTTGCAGCTGTTGTTTTCTTTTCAGCTGTTGTTTTAGCTGTTGTTGTTTTCTTAGCTGTTGTAGATTTTGTAGTTGTTGTTTTCTTTGTTGCTACTTTCTTTTTTTTCTCGTCTGCCACAATAATTTCCTCCTTCATTAATTTTTATATGAATTAACTCTTTATATTCATTAATTATTTTGCACTAGCTGATGCTGCTTTTTGTCCGCTATGACCTTTGAAAGTTCTAGTTGGAGCAAATTCTCCTAATTTATGTCCAATCATTTCTTCTGTTATATAGATTGGAACATGCTTTCTTCCGTCATGAACAGCAATTGTAAGTCCTACCATTTGTGGATAAATTGTAGAAGCTCTTGACCATGTCTTAATAACTTCTTTGTTTCCACTTTCGTTCATTGCGTCTACTCTCTTTAATAATTCAGGTGCAATGAATGGTTTCTTTTTACTTGATCTTGACATTTAAATTACTCCTTCCTTATTATTTTCTTCTCTTTGTTATTAATCTGTTAGACTTTTTATGTTTTGCTCTTGTCTTATATCCAAGTGCTGGTTTACCCCAAGGTGTCATTGGACCTGCATGTCCTACTGGTGCTTTTCCTTCACCACCACCATGAGGGTGATCGTTAGGGTTCATTGCTGATCCTCTAACCTCAGGACGTTTTCCTAAATGTCTTGTAGCTCCGGCTTTACCTAATTTAACATTTTCATGTTCTTCATTTCCGATAACACCGATTGTAGCTTTACATGTATCTAATACTAATCTCATTTCTCCAGAAGGTAATCTTAAATGTACATATTTTCCTTCTTTAGCCATAAGTTGTGCAGATTGTCCTGCAACTCTAACAAGTTTTGCTCCTTGATTTGGATTAATTTCAATATTATGAATTAATGTACCAACAGGGATGTTTGCCATCTTCATGCAGTTTCCAACTCTAATGTCAGCTTTTTCTGCAGAAATAACTTTATCTCCGTTCTTTAATCCTTTAGGTGCTAAGATGTAACTTAATGTTCCATCTTCATATTTTATTAAAGCGATATTTGCTGATCTGTTTGGATCGTATTCAATTCCGATTACTTCAGCTTTCATATCAACTTTGTTTCTCTTGAAATCAATAATTCTATATTTTTGTCTATTTCCACCACCTTGATGTCTTACTGTGATTTTACCTTGAGCATTTCTTCCTGATTTTTGTTTCTTTACAGCTAGTAAAGATTTTTCAGGAGTTTTCTTTGTGATTTCAGCAAAATCAGAAACAGATTTATTTCTAAGTGTTGGAGTTGTTGGTCTAAATTTTCTTGTTCCCATTTTTATTTCTCCTTATTTTTTTATATAACGTTTTTTCCTGCCGTTATTACAGATATTCTTTAATATCCGAGTAATTTCTCGATAGTTGGATTAACTTAATTAGTTAATTCCTTCAATTGAAGTATTTACTTTCTTGCTAACCTTTGTTGCTTTACCTTTCTTTCCTAAATACTCTTTGTCTGTAGGATTTGTGTCGATAACAACGATTGCTTTTTTCCAATCAGATGTTTTTCCTTCATATCTTCCTACTCTTTTCATTTTTCCTTTTACGTTAATTGTATTAACATCAAGAACTTTTACATTGAATAATTTTTCAACAGCATTCTTAATATCAATCTTAGTAGCTTTCTTATTTACTTTGAAAACATACTTTCCATTAGCAATATCTTCATTGCTTTTTTCAGTAACGATAGGTTTTACGATAATATCTTCTGCAACCATTATGCGTACACCTCCTCAATTTTCTTTACAGAATCAACTGTTAAAACAATTTTTTCATATTTAACTAAATCATATACGTTCATTGAATTTACTGTGCATGTTTTAACGTCTTCAATGTTTCTTGCAGATTTTTGAACGTTAACATCAACTGCTGGTAAAACAACGTATGCATCTTCAGCTTTAATATTCTTTAATGTTTTTGCTAATTCTGCTGTTTTGATATTTTTCATATCAAATGAATCGATAACTACGATTTCTTTATCATTTAATTTAGCTGATAAAATTGATCTAACTGCTAAATCTTTTTCTTTCTTATTCATCTTGAATGAATATGAACGTGGCTTAGGTCCTAATGCGACACCACCGCCAACCCATTGTGAAGCTCTAATAGAACCTTGTCTTGCACGACCTGTTCCTTTTTGTCTCCATGGTTTTCTTCCACCACCAGAAACTTCGCTTCTTGTTTTTGTGCTTTGTGTACCTTGTCTTTGATTTGCAAGGAAATTAACAACAGCACTATGTACTACAGAAGTATTAGGTTCAATACCAAATACTGCTTCGTTTAAATCTAAATCTTTAACTTTCTTTCCGCTTTTATCTAAAACTTCTATCTTTGACATATCTATCTGTCCTCCTTTCCTATGCTTTTACACTTGATTTAATTTTTAATATAGAACCCTTAGCTCCAGGAACGCTTCCTTTAACTAAGATAACATTCTTGTCTGTATCAACTCTAACAATTGCTAAATTTTGAATTGTTATTGTTTGTACACCCATATGTCCTGGTAATCTCTTACCCTTGTATACTCTACCTGGTGTAGATGTAGATCCCATTGAACCTGGTCTTCTATGATACATAGAACCATGTCCCATAGGTCCTCTTGATTGTCCCCAACGTTTGATAACGCCTTGGAATCCTTTTCCTTTTGAAGTTCCTTGGATATCAACTTTTTCGCCTTCTGCAAATACATCAGCTTTAAGTTCATCTCCAACTTTAATTCCTTCAATTGAATCAAGTCTTACTTCTTTTAAATATTTTTTAGGAGCAATATTGCTCTTTTTAAATTTTCCTAATTCTGGTTTGTTTAATTTTGATTCTTTAACTTCACCAAATCCTAATTGTACAGCTGTGTAACCATCTTGTTCTACTGTTTTGATTTGTGTAACAGTACATGGTCCAACTTCGATTGCTGTAACAGGAATTGTTTTTCCGTTTTCGTCGAAAATTTGTGTCATTCCGACTTTCTTTCCTATTAATGCCTTCTTCATTATTTCCTCCTATTGGCTAACTTTCTGTTAGCTTGGCTTTTTGAAACATTCTAAATATTTAATGCTTCAATTTGATTTTGTTAATATTTAAATTCTAAATTATTTTAATTAGAAACTTTATAAGTAATTATATAAAGTAATTAATCAATTATAATTTATAGTTTAATTTCAATATCAACACCTGCTGGTAATTCAATTTTCATTAAACTATCAACTGTTTTTTGAGTTGGATATAAAATATCGATAACTCTTTTATGAGTTCTTAACTCAAATTGTTCTCTAGAATCTTTGTGTTTGTGTGGAGAACGTAAGATTGTAACAACTTCTTTGTCAGTTGGAAGTGGAATAGGTCCTGAAACTTTTGCTCCTGTCTTTTTAGCAGTATCTACTATCTTTTCAGCAGACTGTTCTAAAACAACATGATCATAAGCTTTTAATCTTATTCTGATCTTCTCACTTTTTGTTGAAACTGTTTTTTCTGTTTTTGTCTCTTTCTTTGTTGCCATTGTTTTCCCTCCTTAAAAATTTTGTTTTTAGGTCGGATTTTATAAATGTACCCTGGTGTTTCTTTTATAACCATTAAAAAATCCAAAGAACGCATGATAATTCCTTGGCAAAAAAGTACTAACTTTATAAAATTTGCCGCCTGGTCTTAGCCATAACATACTCCATAGAAGTTCCCTCCATCGCCCGTTTCAAAAGGTGTGTAGCCACATTCTACTTCAACGCATTATTTAACATGCCCCTCTATTATACCTCGGGGCGTTTCCAAAGTCAAGCATTTTTTCGTTATTTTTCAGTATTTTTAGTATTTTTTTGCATGTTTTTTATAAAAAAATAATAAGCCCTATTTTTAGAGCTTATTATTTGAATTATTTCCTTATTTTTTATCTTTTTTTATCTTTTTTGTTTTATAGTTTGTTATTTTTATAGTTTGTTTCTATTATTGTATAATTTTAGAATTCTATATCGCCTAAATCATCAGTTTTCTTTGTTTTTGTAGCATTCTCTGGTTGGCTTTCTATATTTAGTAGTTGACTGTAATCTTTTTTAGGATCTCTACTTAGTTTTTCCAAATATCTTTTTTCTTTTTCTGAAGCTTTTTGGCATTCTCTTACAATCTTTTGCATTCCTGTTATTTGTTTTCTTGATTGCAAATTTTCTTTTTCTATTTTTTCTAATAAATCTTTATTGCTTATTGGTACATACTCTTTATTTATATGATCATATATATACCTTGCAAATTTTTGCTCTTTGTTTTTAGTATGAATTACTGTAAATATTTCAATAACTTCTTTAGGTAATTTTGTAGTTTCATCAATTGTATATAAGTTATCTATTCTAAAATTTTCTTTTTCTTTATAACTAAGTCCATATTTAAGCATTTGCCAATATATTCTTGTTCTCTCTGTATATCCTAAATTCTTTATTCCAGGAATTCTAGATATATCTCTAAACATTACTTCAACTCTTTCTTTAAAAGGTATACTTGTAAACATAGGATCATAAAAAGATTCTTCATTTTCTTCATCATATACATTAGTTGATAAAAATTTATTTCTAAGTTTACTAATATATTTTCCTCCACTATAGTCGTAGTTTGTAAATCCTATGCTTTTATCTAATGCTATTTTTTCTTCTTCTCCTAAAATTCTATCGCATTGATAATCATCCTCATCATGAAATCCAAAGAAATCTGTCATACAATTTAGTTGTATATTAATTAAATCTCTCTGTAAATCACAAGAATAAAAGTGACCATCTAATTTAGCTGAAACACTATCATGAGGTATTGTTATTAAACCTGCACCATAATTTATATAGCTTTCAATTCCTACTGCTCTTAATGTATTTGCATATAATCTATTTAAATCTACACATATACCTTTAAATTTTTTATTTTCTTTAATTTGATTAAATTCAATAACATTTTCTTTAGCTAATTTAAAAATTCTTTTCTGTGCTTTGCTATTTCCTGCCAAAAATCTTTCATCATATGATAATAATTTTCCTAAATTAATATATATGTATCTTGCTTTTTGTAATTCAGTATAATCCTTTGGAATTTCATCTATCATTTTTTCAATAGCATTTTCATATATTCTAGGTATGTTCTTTTGTTCTGTTGGTAGTATTTTTGTTTTATCTTCCATGTTATGCCTTTCATATTTTGTAGTTATTATTTTTTCATTAAATCTTTAATATATTCAACTGCTTCATTTGAATCTAATCTTAAGAATATTGGAGTTCCTTGTTCTGCAACTTTTACATTTTTAAGTTCTTTATATTCTTGAAGTAAATTCCAATTAATATTAAAACTATCTAATCCTAATTGTCTGAATATTTCATCAGATGTTTTTTTCATTAATGGTCTGATTAAAATTGCAATGCTTCTTAAGTTTGCAACTAGGTGATACATTACTGATTTTAAATTTTCAATTCTTTTTGTTCTTTCTTCAGCTGTTTCTCCTTCTATATCTTTTGCTAATGTCCAAGGAGCTGTGTCATCAATATATTTGTTTGTTAGGTGAACTAACTCCCAAATATCTTGAAGTGAACTTGAGAATTCACAATCATTAATATCTTTTTCATATTTTTCTATTGCAGTTTGTACTGCATTTTCAATATCAATATCAACTTGGTTTTCTAATCCTTGGTATTCATCAATTTCTCCGCCAAAGTATTTATTAACCATAGCCACTGTACGATTTAATAAGTTTCCTAAATCATTGCATAAATCAGAATTGTAATTTTCAACAAATTGTTCAGGTGTGAACAATCCATCTGAGTTTGATGGAACAATTTTTATTAAGCAATATTTTGTTGCATCAAGTCCATATTTTTCTATTAATTGTTCTGGGTAAATTACATTTCCTTTTGATTTACTCATCTTGCCATCTTTCATTGTAATCCAGTTATGAACATAAATTGTTTTTGGTAATGGTAAGTCTAATGCCATTAAGAATATTGGCCAATATATTAAATGGAATCTTGCTATGTCTTTTCCAACTACATGCATATCAGCTGGCCAAAATTTGTTAAATAATGTTTCATCATCACTTCCATATCCAAGTGCTGTGATGTAGTTTGTTAGAGCATCAAGCCAAACATAAACAACATGTTTTGGATCACTTAATACTTGAACTCCCCAATCAAATGATGTACGTGTTACGCATAAATCTTCAAGTCCTGGTTTGATAAAGTTATTTATCATTTCTGTTTTTCTATAACTTGGTTTTACAAAATCAGGATGTGAATCATAATATTCTAATAATTTATCTGCATATTTTTTCATATTGAAAAAGTATGCTTCTTCTTTCATCTTCTTTACTTCTCTTCCACAGTCAGGACATTTTCCTTCTACTACTTGTGTTTCTGTAAAGTAACTTTCACAAGGTTCACAATACCAACCTTCGTATGTTCCCTTGTAGATATCACCTTGTTTTAAAAATCTTTCAAATATTTTTTGTACCGCTTCAACATGAAAATCATCTGTTGTTCTTATAAATTGGTTGTATTCAATGTCCATGTCTTTCCAAAGGTTCTTTGCCATGTCAGCCATTTTATCAACATATTCTTTTGGTGTTTCATTTGCTTCTATAGATTTTGTTTGAATCTTTTGTCCATGTTCATCAGCACCAGTAAGCATGTAGCATTCATCGCCTTTTAACTCATGGTATTTCTTTACCATGTTTGTTAAAACCTCACAATATGCTGTACCAATATGGTATTTTCCACTTGGATAATAAATTGGTGTTGTAATATAAAATTTACTCATGCTTTCCCTTCTTTCCTTTATAAGATGATGATATTAAAATCTTTTTAATTAATGATTTTAAATTTCTTGCTTTTATATATTTTCCTATTCTTCTTTTCTTCAATTCATCTTTATAAAATTTGTCTAATATTTTATTGTTCTTTAATTCTTTTCTAACAGCAATCAATGAATATACTCCATAGATTCCTACGTTTTCTTTTGTTTCTTTTGCTAAGTCCATTTTAGAAGATGTTTCAATAATACTATCGAATGATGTTAGCATATCTTCTAATCTTTTTTTAATTTTATCTTCATCATTTCCTCTAGTGATACTGTATACTGTTTGAACATAGTGATATTCATGATCAGGTAATACTGCTGCTTTTTTACTTTTTAAAAGTATTAATGGCATTATTGCAAAATCTTCATGATATTTTCCAACTGGAAATTTCATAACTATATCTTTTCTAATTGCATAAAGCCATACACCACATAATAGTGGTTCAATTCCATATAGTTTATTAAATGCTTCTTCACCAGTCATGATTCCAACTATTTTATTTTCTGGAACAGCAATTTCTTTTAGATATTCATCTTCAATATATGGATTCCATTTAATTAAATCACATTCTGCATTGACACATCCTTGTATGTCTTGAAGTAATGTTTCACTAATATAATCATCACTATCAACAAAGATAATATAATCTCCTGCAGCTTGATCAATTAAAAAGTTTCTTGTTGCTGAAACTCCTTCATTTTCTTTGAAAAAATATTTAACGTTTTCATATTCATCAGCATATTTTTTTGAAATTTCTTTTGTATTATCATTTGAACCATCATCAGCAATTATTATTTCATATTCCATATCGCTTGGATGTTGATTTAATATTGAGTCTATTGTTCTTGATAAAGTTGTACCTGCATTATACGCTGGTATTAAAAAACTAATATTCATAATTTCCTCACTTATTTATCATTGTTCATAACTGAAGCTAATGTATTTATAACATTTTGATTGTATACATTTGGTGAAAATGGTTGCATTCTGAAACCTTGTTGTAAGAATTGTCTCATTCCATTTAAAACACCTGTATCTGAATTTTCAGTTACAATTCCATATTTTCCTTCTATGTCTGATTTAGCATCAGAAACATCTGTTGTAATTATAGGTATGCCTAAGCTTAAAGCTTCAAGCCAAACTACTGGATATCCTTCAAATTGTGATGACATAAGAAGTGCACTTGATTGTGCCATATAGCAATATGGATTTAATTTTGCTCCAAAGAAATGAATATTAGGTAAGTTTTGAGAATGTTCTTTATATTGCTCCATATCTGGACCATCACCTAATATTGCAACTCTGAATTTATATCCTTCTTGGCATAATCTTCTTGTTGCTTCAATAATTCTGCTAATTTTCTTTTGATTTTCATCTAATCTACAAACACTAATAAATGTAGGAATATTGCTTCTTACTATTTCATTTTGTGGTTGCGCTGCTTTTCTTCTAACATCATTAAAATCAATTAGGTTATTACATCTAACTAATTTAGATAATAAATTTGGCATTAATGATGCAAATACTTTTCTATCTTTTTCAGAAACAAAAACAATTTTTTTGTATTCTTCAACTTTTAGTTCGTTATAAAATCTTTTATATTTTATAACATCACCTTGATAAAATTCTAAGTAATCATTGTGTACCCAAAGTATTGGATTCTCACTTGCTGTACGTGCTACAAATGAACATGGATATGAATATGTAGCATAGCAAATTGATGCATCAAATTTGTTCTCGTATTCTTTCTTGAATGCAATTTGTTTTTGTAAATTTATTGTTTTTCTAATAGCTCCAATTGCAAAGTCACTTACACTATATGTGATAACATTTACTTCTTTAGGTAAAATATCTAAATATTCACCTTCTTTTTTCTCTAGACATAATGTAATTTCATATTGTTTTGTTGCTAACAATGTGTATATTAAATTTAATAAAGCTTTTTCAATACCTCCAATTTTTAATGAGTGTGTTGAAATTAATATTTTTTTCATAAAACCAACCTTCTTAATAAAATTTAATCATTCGTATATTTTTATATACTGTTTGTGATATTTTTATTTAACTGTTTTTGAATAACTTCTTACTATATTCTCTTATATTCTTAGTTTGTGATAGTTACAACATTGTATCCTAAAAATAATCCTGATTCTATTACGCCTGGAATAGATTTAATTTTCTTTTCTAAGTCCATTCCAATATCAGTAAATCTTGCATCTAAAATTGCATTATTATTTTCTGTCATTCCTCTAAAAATTGTTTCTGTTGCACCAATTTTAGTTAACTCGTTAGAAACATAGTTAACCGCTGCTGGGAATACTTCCACTGGAACTGGGTGAGATTCTCCTAGTTTTTTTACAAGTTTTGTACTATCTACTAAAATGTATGTTAATGGTGAATTTACAATGTTTAGTTTTTCTTTAAACATTGCTCTTCCCATACCTTTAATCATATTGTTCTTTTCATCAACTTCATCAGCTCCATCAAAAGCCCAATCAAGTTCATTTTCTAATAAGTTTCCTATCTTTATTCCATAACTTTTGCAAAGTTCTTCCATCTCTTTAGATGTAGGAATAGCAGTAATGTTAAGTCTTTCGCTTTGAACTTTCTTTCCTATTTCTAATGCTGCTAAATATGAAGTACTTCCCCAACCAAATCCAATTGTTTGTCCATCTTGGACTTTTTGTGTTATTAGTTTTGCAAGTGCTTCTTTTGCCTCTCTATTGGTAATATGTTCAATGTCCATATTTCCCTCCTAATTTGCATAATTATACACATTATATTGTATATTTTTCTGGTGAATTTGTAAAGATTTAAGAGTCAAAAAGAAAGGCTTTTTAGGGCCTTTCTTTATAGTTTTTAAGTAATTTTTAAGTTGTTAAAATTTACTGATTTTATTATTGATTTTTATTAATTAATTTTATTTATAAATTTATTAATTAATTTTAATAATAATTTTTATTTAAATCTTCTTCCGCTTCCTCTACGTTTTGTTTTCTTATCTTTTAATCCGTCTGCGATTTCTTCTTGCATTTCATCTACTTCATATCTTTTTTTAAGTTCATCAGCCTCGCCATTTAATCTAGCATTTAACATATGTTCTGAAACTGTTCCTTCTGGTAAATCAGTATCATCAAATCCGTTGTAATCTTCATCAGGATTATATTCTTGATGTAATGTGTTATATCCAGCTCCTCCAAATCTCTTCTCATCATCTTCATCTTGATCATCTAAAAATTCTTCATCTCTACTTAGATAATCATAATTTGACTCGCTTGAATCTTCAGTAGTTGGTCCTACTATTCCAATGCTTTCAGTTTCATGTCCTATATCAGCATCAAATCCATTATCGCCATTAAATAATTTATCATCTTCATCAGTACTATTAACTTTTGCAGAAGTTGTTTTTACTTTTTTCTTTTGAATATGGTTAACTATTAATAACACAATTAAAGTAAGTACTAATGCACCAATAACTGAAGCTCCAATAATAATTATTAATTTTATGTTTAATCCTCCTGAAGTCTTTGTTTCTTCAACTGCTTTTTCTTCAACTGCTCCTGCTTTTGTTACTTTAATCATATATGTTGTAGTAATTTTATCATCTTCTTTTGATGTTAATTTAATTAAAATTGTGTTATCACCTGGTTTTAAATCTGTGTTTCCTGTAATTTCAACATCAATTTTATCTTTAAACTTTTCTTCAATTTCGTATGTAATATTTAATTCTTTTGTAGTTTCATCTACATTCATTGTATATTCAAATACATCTGGTTTAAATTCTTCATTAAGCTTTGCTAAAATTTCTTTTTTATCTTCTTCTCTTAGCTTTGTTATACTGAAAGTTTTTAATCTTAAATCTGATTGATTAGCTTTGATAACTTTTGCAAATTTAATTCTATATGCTAAAACTTTTCCGTTTTCTGCTGTGCAGTTAACAACGATTTCGTTTTCGCCTTCTTTAACATCAAATTCTCCAGTTCCTGAAACTTTTGCTTTTGAGTCCATTGCACTAGCTGAAACATTAATAGATGTCAACTCGCTCATATCATAATCTTCTGGGAACTCTAATGTGTAATCTTGGTTGTATGCACTAAAGTTTGGTTTTAATGTACCAACACTTGTTGATAATTTATTTAAATGATATTCACCACTTTTATCAAATTCCGGAGATTTTTGTGTTGGTTCTACTGTTGTATTTTGTGGAGTATTTCCTGTATTACCATTGTTTTTATCTGGATCTTGATCTGGTTTTGGTTCTGGCTTAGGATCTTCTTTTTTAGTAGCTGCAATTGTTACTGATTTACTTGTAACTCCTGTAACATCTTCTCCTGCTGAGTCTGACATTCCTGCTGTTGGAGATACTGTAACAGTTGATGCTTTTGTTGGATCAGCTAAAGTTATTGTAACTGTTTGTGAATTATTTTCAAGCCATACTGATTGTGAACTTGAAGTACCATTTGATACAGAAATATTTACTCTTCCTGTTAAATCATTTCCTTTTATTGTTACTGTTGTTCCTGATGCAGAAACTGATAAACTACTTGAACTAGAAGCAAATAGTTTGTTTGGTATTAATAATGTTGTTATTAATACTAAAGAAACAATAATTAATTTTATATTCTTTATTATTTTTTTCATTTTTTACCTCTTAATTTATAAATCTATATTTCCAGTACCCATTATAAAGTTTTTGATTTTTACATAATCAGTAGCTTTAATTTCTCCTGGAGTTGAAATAGATGCAGCTTTCTTTTGAATATCATTTAATGCATTTACTTCCATAATGTGATTTTTAATTTTTACGTAATCTGTTGCAAAAATTTCTCCATCACCATTTACATCACCTAATTTTATTACAGTATAAGTTGTATTGCCAATTGTAACTTTTGTTCCTGTGCCAATTTTTTTACTCTTATCTGTTATTGCTTTTCCTGATGAATCTTTAACACTTGCATTTGGATATTTATCTAAAATTTCTTTTAATGTTACATTTGGTTCTACTTTAAATTCTTTATCTGTGTTGTTTAATTCTCCAACTGCTGTTCCTTGTGATTTTACAAATACAGTTGCTTTCTTTACTACTTCTCCTGTTGCTTTGTTTCCATTTACATCAATTAAGTATGATCTTGCAACATATCCTGTAATACCTGTACCAGTAATTACTTTATCCCAATAGTATCCATCAATCATTGATGTCGCTATTGATAATCTTGTTAACTTTGTATCATTTGGTAATAATCTAATTACTTCTCCTGCATATCCTGCTGCTGATCTCATTCTTAAGCAGTCATCTACTTTTACTCTATAAATTGCTGCGTTAGTGTCTAAATATTTTCTTGAAATAAATCCTTTTGTTCCATCATTCATTATTACCCTGTCCCAAGTAACTCCGTTGTATGTATATCTTCCTGTGTTATCAACTCTTGTTACAATTTGTCCGTTTTGTAAAGTCTTTAAAACTTTTTCGTTTGTTCCAGGACCTGCTCTTAATGATACATCATTTCCAACTATTGCAACATCTTCATTGCAGTTTGTTACATCTGATGTTTCTTCCCAAGCTGATGAATCAAATTGAATGTATCCAACTTGACCGTTTGTTAAAATGATTCTATGCCATCCATTATTATCTCTTTGTGTTGATATAACTATAGTTTTATCATTTTCTATTTTTGCTACAACACTTGAATTTATATCTGCTGAGGCTCTTACATTCCAGTTTGTATGTCCTGCTTTTAATTTAATATTCTTTGGTCCGTTTACTGATGTACTGCTTGGTTCTGTTGTTGCATAGTTTGGCATATTTAAGAATACTGGAATAACAAATGTTAATGAGTTGTTTAATATTCCTGTGTCTTTCAATTTGTTGTACATTGACATTGATTCTGAATGTGGTGCTTCAATATTTTGCATGTATTGATGTGTTAATGTTCCACCTTTTGCTTCAACATCAAATTTATTTAAGTACATTGTATCTTGTTTGCAAGATAACCAGTCTGCGAATATTTTATCTATTCCACCTTCAATACTCTTTTGCAATGTATCCCATCCATGAGATTTTGCATATGCTAGAGCATTTGAAATTATAGTGCTTGAACTATTTCCTGATGCATTTATGTTGAATACGTTGTAGTATTTTTTTCCATCGCCACCATTCATGTTGATGGTTCCGCTTCCTTTCATGCCTTGCTCTTGAATTATTCTCGCAATTATATAGTAAGGATTTGTATTTTTGTTCTTACATGCACTATTAATTGCTTTTGCATAATCAATGTTATCTAGGAATGATCCCTTTAATGCAGATAGAATTTGTTCATCTGTAGATTGTGTATATGTTCCTATTTCTAAAAATTGAAGTAGGTATCCGTTGTCATATAACCATGGTCTTGGATCCATGTAGTATGCAATTGCTGCGTTTGATGGATGATACCATGAACCATTGTCGAATGTTTTGTATCCTAGAACTTCATCAATCCATTCACCTGTGTGATAGCTAATTAAAGAGTATGGTGAACTTCCAGAGAATGAAGCTTCAGAAGTAATTGTTTGACTCCAATCAAGATCTGTGTACATGATTTTAAATACCCAGTTAGGATGTTCTTTTTTTAATGCATCAATTCTTTCTTTGTATCCTGGATATTTTGCAGAATCAAATTTGCTTGAATCATATACAGTTCTTGTAGAATCTGCTTCTACAACTTGCATATTAAATAAAACACTAATTGTTGAAAATAAAAGTGTAAATAATATAATTACTGTTGTTATCTTATGTGCTTTTTTGTAAAACATTTTTCCTCCGTAAAATAATAACAAATTTATCATAATTATTTTAACATTATAATTATTAATATTCAAAGTCAAAACCTTTAAAATCGATGAATATATATTAATTTTTTGTAATATTCTTCCATTTTTAGTTTACACAATTTTATGGTTTATTCTTCTTGAGATTTTAGTTTACAAAATTTAATATCTTTTAATATTTATTAATATTTTTAGTTTACATAGACAACAAAAAAACTAGTCACTTAATAGTAACTAGTTTTTATTTCTCAATTTGTTTTTGACAAATGTTTATATTATTTATTTTAATCTCTTTAATTCTTCTAGGCATTTCTCGCAAACGATTTTTCCCTTGTAATCAACAGTGTTTTTTGAGTTTCCACAGAAAGTGCAATCTGGTTCATATTTTTTAACTAAAATTGAATTGCCCTCAACGTGAATCTCTAATGGATCGTTTTGAGAAACATTTAATTTGTTTCTAATTTCCATAGGAATAACAATTCTTCCTAATCCATCAATCTTTCTTATTACGCCAGTAGCTTTCATACTAAACCTCCTGCTCTCTAAATATACTGAGATTATAACATAATGTTTTTGGTAAATCAAGGAAATTTAGAAAAAAATTGTCGAATTTTGCCATTTTTTTTACTAATTTTTTACTGGTATTTTTTGCATGTTTTATATGTTTTTTGCTTATTTTGCTATATCTTCTACAATCTTTTTTAATACATCTTTTACATTTTCATATGTTAACATTTCTAATGCTTCATCTATGGTAAACCATTTAATTGCATCAACTTCTCCATGTTGTGGAATTTCTTTGCCATTTAGTTTTCTAGCTAAAAAGTAAATTACTCTTCTATTAACATTTTTATTAGTTACATATTCAATTTCATATCTTTTGTTTTCATCAATAAAAACATCTACATTTGTCTCTTCTTTTGTTTCTCTCTTTGCTGTCTCTACTTCTGTTTCTCCTTCTTCCATATGACCTTTAGGAAATCCCCAGTTACTATTGTTATCATAAATCAATAATACTTTTTCATTTTCGATTATTATAGAGCCACATGAAATTTCTATTTTTTGTTCTTGTCTCTTTTCATTTCCTCCCATAATTTTTCTCCTAACTTATTCCTATGATAACACAACAATTTTATTATCTCAACCTAAAAACATCTATAAAAAAAGAAATTATTTTATTGCTAAAATAATTTCTCTTACTTTTTACATTATATTTGTAGTTTCGCTCTTTCTTTTTCTCTTTTTCTTAGCATTTGGATCTTCTTGTTTTACCGGATGTTCTTCTAGTAATTCGGGTTTTTTCCAATATCTTTCCATTTGTCTAAATGTTGATGCATAATAATAACCATCGCAAATTCTTTCATCACCAACAAATGCAATTGATATTGTTTTTGATTGTTTTATTTCTTCATCTTCATAAATGTATGATTTCTTTTTCTTGCCCATTGCAAAAAATAGTGATGTCGTTCCAAAGTTATATATATGGTGATAAATAGCATCAATTCCAATTGATCCAACATTTGTTATAAATGCACTTGTATGAAATGGACTAGCTTCAATTATTGCTTTTGGTAATATTCCTCTTTTATCTAAACGTATTAATATCTTTACAACTAATTTAAACAACCAAGTTGGTAATTTATCTAAGATGTTTGCTGTTTTATCTGTGCTATTTTCTGTTTCAACATTTTTATTATCCGCAATTATTTTTTGAAGTTTTTCAGAAACGTCAAAAACATTTTCGTTTCCTTTCCAATGAACTTTAATTGTTGTTTCTTCTCCTTCAATTGTTCTGCTTTTCTTGATTGAAAGTGATGTTGTTATTTCGTTTCTAGCATAAGTTCTGCCATTAATACAGAATCTGTTTAATTGTGGTCTTTCAGAGATTACTCTTATAACAGTTGCAAAAACAACGTCCATTATTCCTATTTTAATGCCTTCTTGTTGTTTTTTGTTAATATATTCTTCAATTTCTGTTATTGCTATATCTTTTTTGAAAAACACTTGTGAGTCTGATCTCTCTGGCATTATCATTGGTATTACCCTAAATTCTGGTGGTATGTTTTTTAGTTCTACACCATCACTTCTATGTCCAAACATATTTTAATTTCCTTTCGATTGTTTCCTAAATAAAAATCTCAACATCTGTAACTCCAACGAGATGTTCTCTAAATGTTTCTCTATCTTCTTCTGAACCTACTACTGTTCCGTAATGAGTTGGAATTGCTTTTTTAGGTTTAATTATTTTTATTAATTCTGCTGCTTCTCTTGAAGTCATTGTGTATGTTCCTCCTATTGGAACAAATGCTATGTCGCATTTAACTTCTTTAGCTTCTGGTGTAATATCAGTATCGCCTGCTATGTAGAATTTGTTTTCCTCTATATCAACAATATAGCTTACCCAATTGTATTCTCTTTTATGATAATCTTTTCCAATGTTATATGCTGGAATAGTTGTAAAGTGAAATTCATCGATATATCCATCAAAAAATGGTTCTACACTAAGTATTCTTTCTTCACTAATTCCCATTTCTTGTATTGATTCTTTTAAATCTGTTGTACAAACAAATTTAGTATTTTCATTCATAATTTTTCTAATATCATCTGGAGAAAAGTGGTCATAATGAGGATGTGTTATAAAAATAATGTCTGCATCCTTTGGTTGAAACTCATTTTCTAACTCAAATGGATCAAAATAAATTGTTTTTTCATTTACTTTGATCATAATTGCATTTTGTGTAAATAAATCTATAGTTTTTAGCATTTATTTCTCCTTTCGGTTTGTCTCACATGTTGTATGTAACTCACGCATTAATTATAACATATCAATTTTATGATGTAAAATAAAAAAATAAATGTAAGTACATATTTTGTGCTTACATTTATTTTTATCAATTCATTATATACATAAAATTATCTAAATAACTGCATGATTTTGTTTAATCTTTAATTAAAATGTTCAATTTTTTAATTGGTCAATTTTTTATTTAAAAATTAATTTAACCAGTGCTGTCAAAATAATAGCACCTATAGCTCCGTTTATAATTGCTCCTGGAATACCAGAAAGAATTTCAATTGGAATTAATCCAAATACGAATTTTCCTACAACTCCTCCTAATAATCCTACAATAATATTAGTTATTAAGCCTCTCTTGCTACCCATTACAATTCCTGAAAGATAACCAGAAGCAGCTCCAATAATAATACTAATAATAACTTCTAGAACCATATTTTTTCTCCCATTTTACAATTTATTTATTAATTGCTTGCATTGGGCATCCTGCTGCACATGCTCCACATTCGATGCATTTTGATTCATCGATTACGTATTTTCCATCTTCTCCCATTGTTGGTGCTTGAACTGGGCAAACTGCTGCGCATGCTCCACAAGCTATACATTTTTCCTTATCTACATTATATGCCATAATTATTTCCTCCTAAAATTTCACTTTAATAATTTTATCATTTTTAAAATTTTTTTCAATATTTTATTTAACTTTTATAATTTTAATTTTTATTATTGGTTTTAATATTTAATTTGTTTTTTATTATTTGTTTTAATATTTAATTTATTTTTTATTATTTGTAGATTTCTTTTTGTTTTTCATTACTGTAAATACTGCTATGAATCCTCCAATAATACCACCTACTATACCACCAATAAGGCCAGGTGATACTTTTCCACCTTCACTATTTTTAGATATTTCAGGATCTTTTAAATCGTATTTTCCTTCATAATCTGTAATTTTAAAACTATTAACTAAATTTTTATATTTGTCTAAATCAGCTGTTTCATATTTATATGTAGTTATTGTAATAACGTAATTATATTTACCTGAATATGCTAAATATTGTCTAAAGTATATTGTTTTTTCTCCATGTTTTGCATGTGATTCTAAATAAACACATCTATAATTATTTTGAGTAAAAGTTTGCACTTCTGACTTATCTATCTCAAATTCATTTTCTACTAGTTGACTTTTTAAACCTATTTTTTGTTTTTCAATTTCTTCTGCAGTGTAGTAATCTTTGCCTTCAATTGCCTTGTTCATTTGAATATTAATATATCCATCTTTATCTGTAGAAGTTAGTGATAATGCATCATTTAAACTTTCTTGTTTGAAACCTTCACCTACATCTACTTCATAAAATTCATTTGAAAATGCATATGTTGAAACACTTAAAAATATCATTGTTATTATTAAAACTGCTACTGAAACTATTTTCTTTTTCATATTCTCTCCTTTTAATTTAATCTTATCTATTTTATCATTAAAACTTTTATAAATAAAGTTTTAGTCAAAGTAAGTACTAACTTCTTGAAGATTATCAAATTCTGTTTGTCTTAATATTTCATATGTAATTACACATACAGAATTTGAAAGATTTAAGCATCTTAATGTTGGTCTCATTGGAATTCTAATACATTTATCCATGTATTTTTGAAGTAAATCTTCTGGAAGACCTTTTGTTTCTTTTCCATATAAAACAAAAACTTCATCATATTTTGTATAATCTATATCTGTGTATGATTGTTTTGACTTTGAAGAAGCCATAAACATAGCATTTTCTTCAGGTTTATACTTATTTAAAAAATCTTCTAATGAACTATGTTCTTCTATTTCTAACTTGTCCCAATAATCAAGACCTGCGCGCTTTAAATATTTATCATTAATTGTAAAACCCATTGGATGTACTAAATGCAATTTAGCTCCAGTTGCTGCACATGTACGTACTACATTGCCTGTATTTTGTGGTATTTCAGGTTCAACCATTACTATATTTATTTTCATATTTACCTCATTTCAACATAATCTATTATACCATAAATAAAATAAATTTAAACAAATAAAATATATTAGATTATAAATAAATCAATTTAAACCAAAAGAAAAGAAGTTATGAGTCCATAACTTCCTTCTTACACTTTGCACTTTAATATTTATTAATTTTCTTTTTCTGCAGCAATGACATCATCAAAATTAACAATACCATTGTTTAAATCATCAACGAGTTTTTCAACCCGTTTTTGAGTTAATTTTTCGTACTCAGGATGATTTTTTCTAAAATACCTACGTGGATCTGCCGCTCTATTCAATTCACCATCTTTATATTCAAAAATAGCAACTTGCATAGGCTTTGTAAGTACGAAATATCCATTTTTTTCAAGCGTTATCTTATATCCATACTGCTTGGCATATTTCTCTATCTCTTTACGTTTACCTTGTTTTTCTCTTGTCTCAGAAGGACAAATAGAATAATCATATTTAAGCATATTTATATTCCTCCATTAACTTAATATTATTAAGTATATCCAATGAGAAAGTGCAAAGTGTTTGATATATGTGTTTACAATATCATTTTACATTTTACATTTTACCATATATTGACATTATTTTCAACTATAATATTAATAAATATGTATATGTTTTTCATAAATATTAATATTTATAATATCTAATAAAAAAATTTTTTAACAAAAATAAAAACCTTGAAGATTAACTTCAAGGTTTTTTCGAGTTTTGGCTCCCCGTGCTGGACTCGAACCGGCGACCTATCGGTTAACAGCCGAGCGCTCTACCAACTGAGCTAACGGGGAATATAAACTGGCGATACCTATTTTCCAAGCAGGGTAACCCACAAGTATCGTCGGCTCACTAAGGCTTGACTTCCGTGTTCGGGATGGGAACGGGTATTTCCCTTAGTAAAATCATCACCAGAAATGTTTAGTGTACCTAAGCACACTC